>CANLKN010000073.1 GCA_947491475.1 Akkermansiaceae bacterium
AGAAACCACCCGTGCCGTGGCAACAATCATAGATGCGCCCCCGGTAGGGTTCGATCATCTCCACCATCAGCGCGACCATCGAGCGCGGAGTGAATTGCTCGCCGCCAGCCTTACCCTGCATCGCGGAGAATTCGCCGAGGAAGAACTCATAGACGCGGCCTAGGAAATCGAAGTCATCCACCATTCCGGTGAGGTTGAGGTTGGTAAAATGGTCGATCAGTCCACCGAGCATCTGAGGGCTAAAATCCGCTTTGCCGAAGATTTTGGGTAGCACCCCCTTGAGTTCGTCGTTCTCCCGCTCGATGGCCCGCATAGCGTCATCCAAGCGTTTGCCGACGTCAGTTGAGCGGGCAAATCCTTGGAGTGTTGACCAGCGGGCCTCCAGCGGCACCCAAAATACATTGTCCGCCTGATACTCCTCGTGGTCCTCCGCGTCGGCATGAGGCGTTTTCAAAAGCTCCTCGTGCTTCCTCTCGAAGGCGGCGGAGAGATAACGCAGGAATACCAACCCGAGGCAAACGTGCATGTAGTCGGTCGGTGGCACGGCACCGCGCATCTTGTTTGCAGCATCCCATAGCTGGACTTCGAGGGTCTTGGCGGAAGCGGGCGTATCGGATTTTTTCTTGGCAGGCATGTGTCGTTCAGGCGGAGCGTAATTTGATCCCAGGCGAAAGGCCAGCCGGAATGCAAGGGATTGTAGAAAGTCAAGAGACAATGACGAAATATCCGCTTCCCACCTAATCCACATCACTATCGCGGAGTGTTGTTTTGGATTGAAGGCTGAAATGACCTTGATCCGACTCGCCGATCTGGCAGAGGTGTAACGGATGGACGAGAACCTGACCAGTCACGCCAGCTACCGGATTCCGGGCGACGGCCTGATTTTGTCGAGATTCAAATCCAACCGGAATCCGCGACAGAATTTCCCGAAATTCCACACGGATTCCACACAAACGGCCCGTAAGATGCGCGAAGTAGCGCAAAGGCGGGAAAAACGAACACTGCAAGAATCCCTATGAAATCAAGGAATCACGCACAACCTACTCAGCGTCAACAAGATGGCGGAGGGGGTGGGATTCGAACCCACGGAACCTTTCGGCTCTCCAGTTTTCAAGACTGGCGCAATCGACCACTCTACCACCCCTCCCTGTTTTAGCTAGCAAGCCATTGGTGTATTAATGGCCGCTGGCGACGGACTTTAGGCATGGATTTCAACACTTGGCAAGAGGGTCTTGGCTACAGACGCACCAACATCCCCATAGCCGATCATTCGACCGTCCAGGTGGAGCTGCCGTGCAGGAGTTCCCGCCAGGTGCCGGTGCCTTTTTTGGCTTTGGCATCCTCGACCTGGTTGTGGATGAGCGACTCGTAGGTGGGACGTTCGATCTTGCGGATCACGCCGACGGGTGTGGGGAAATCCGGCAGGCCCATGCAGGCGAGCATTTGCGAATAGAGCGGGCTGGGATGGTCCGGCTGGTGGGTGAGCAGGTCGGGGGCGGAAGCGTCCACCACTTCGGGCATGAGCCCGTTGAGGCGGATGCCCTTTTCCTTGTTCTTGCCGAAGAGCAACGGCTTGCCGGCTTCGAGAAACAACATCTGGTCGTCGCGGTTTTCCTTGGCGTAAACCGGATCCCAGGTGGAGTCGTTGAAGATCACGCAGTTTTGGAAAATTTCGACGAAGGAGACGCCCTGGTGCTCGTGGGCGGCCTTGAAGGTTTCCACCATGTGCTTCGGATTGTTGTCGATGGTGCGGGCGATGAAGGTGGCCTCGGCTCCGAGCGCGAAGAGCAGGGGATTGATCGGGTGATCGACCGATCCGCCGGGCGTGGTCTTGGTGCGGGTGCCGACCGGCGAGGTGGGGCTGTATTGGCCTTTGGTGAGGCCGTAGATGCGGTTGTTGAAAAGCAGGATGGTGACGTTGAGATTGCGGCGCAGCAGGTGGAGCAGGTGGTTGCCGCCGATGCTCAGGCCGTCGCCATCGCCGGTGACGATCCAGACTGATAGATCCGGGTTGGCGACTTTGACCCCGGTGGCCACCGTCGGCGCGCGGCCGTGGATGGTGTGGAAACCATAGGTCTGCATGTAATACGGAAACCGGCTGGAGCAGCCGATGCCGGAAATGATGACGAAGTTTTCCCGTGGCACTCCCAGCTCGGGCAGTGCGCGCTGGAGCGAGTTGAGAATGGCGTAGTCTCCGCAACCCGGGCACCAGCGGACGTCGTTGGGCGTGACGAAGTCCTTGCGTGTGAGTGCCGGGACGGCGGGGACGTTTTCAATTTCGGTGGCCATGGGTTTCAGTCGTTGAGGAGTTGCAGGATGCGTTCGCGGAGTTCGCTCACCTTGAACGGGCGGCCCATGATCTTGGTCATGGAAATGGCGTCCACGAGGAATTTGGCGCGGATGATGACGGAGAGTTGGCCGGAGTTGAGCTCGGGGATTAGAACTTTTTCAAAGCCCTTGAGCAGGTCGCCTAGATCGGACGGCAGGGGGTTGAGATAGCGCAGGTTGGTGCTGCTGACATCGAAGCCCTCGGCGCGCAACGTGGAAACCGCGGAGGTAATGGCACCGTGAGTGCCGCCCCAACCGAGGACCAACAGCTTGCCGGAGCGTTCGCCGGTGATGTTGAGCGGCGGGATCGACTTGGCCACGGCCTCGACCTTGGCGGCGCGCAGGCGGGTCATTTCAGCATGGTTGTCGGAATCGTAGCTGATGGAGCCTTTCTCGTTTTTCTCAAGGCCGCCGAGGCGGTGTTCAAGTCCCGCCTGGCCGGGGATGGCCTGGGTGCGGGCGAGGGTTTCCAGATCGCGGGCGAAGGGGATGTAGGGTTGGCCAAGTTCGGCGAAGGGCTTGGAAATTTCAGGCAACGAGGCGTCGTCCGGAATTTTCCATGGTTCCGATCCATTGGCGAGGTAGCCATCAGATAGAAGGATCACCGGCGTGGAATACTCAAGCGCGATGCGCACCGCCTCGAAGGCCGCGCGGAAACAATCGGACGGCGAATTCGCCGCGACCACCGGCAGCGGGCTCTCGCCGTGGCGGCCGTTGAGCGCTTGGAGAAGATCGGATTGCTCGGTCTTGGTCGGCAGGCCGGTGCTCGGTCCACCGCGCTGCACGTTGACGATGACCAGCGGAAGCTCGGTGGAGACGGCGAGGCCGATGAATTCACTCTTCAGGCACATGCCGGGGCCGCTGGTGCCGGTCACGCCGATCTGGCCGGCGAAACTCGCGCCGATGGCCACGCCGATGGCGGCGATTTCATCCTCGGCCTGCACGGTCTTGATGCCGAAGTGCTTGAACCCGGCAAGCGCTTCGAGAATCGAGGACGCCGGGGTGATTGGATAGCCGGAAAAGAGCAGATCGCGGCCGGCTTTTTTCGCACCGGCGATCAGTCCGAGGGCGATGGCATCATTTCCTGAAATTTTGCGATAGGTGCCGGGATCGACTTCCGCCCGGGCGACCATGTAGCGGTTGCGGGTGGTCTCGGTGGTTTCGCCGAGGAAATAACCGGCCTTGAGCACGCGGATGTTCGCATCGGCGACGTCCGGCAGCTTGGCGGCCCATTTGGCGTTGATGTAATTGATCGTCGGTTCGAGTGGCCGGCCATAGACCCAGTAGGTGAATCCAAGTGCGAAGAAATTCTTGGTGCGCAGTTTCTCCTTCATCGTCAGCGGGCTGTCCTTGAGCGACTCCACAGCGAGGCCGGTGATGTCGAGCGGCAGGACGTCGTATTTCTTCGTGAGCGCAGTATCATCGAGCGGGTTGGTGGCGAAGCCCGCCATCGCCAGGTTATCCGGGGTGAAAGCCGCTGAGTTCACAATCAGCAGGCCGCCTTCCACGAGGTCATACAAATGCACCGCCAGAGCCGCGGGATTCATGGCGACGAGCGCGTCCGGTTCATCCCCTGGCGTGAGCACCGTCTGGCTGCCGAAGTGGACCTGGAACGCGGAAACCCCGGCGATGGTGCCGATCGGCGCGCGGATTTCCGCCGGGTAATCCGGGAAAGTCGCGATCGCGTTGGGCACGGTGACGCTGGTGTCGGTGAATCGTTCTCCAACGATTTGCATTCCGTCGCCGGAATCACCGGCAAAACGGACTACCACTGATTTCATTTCGCGGAATCCGCGCGTGGCTGGGGTCATGAGCTTGGTGATAAGGTGGCAGAACCTAAGTGCCGGCCCCGGTGGCGTCAATGTCCAAGGCGATGATTTTTCCGCATCTTTGAGACAAGCGTCGCTAATGCCTGCGAGGATTTCCGCTGGGGAGGCGCGCTTGAGAAAGCTGCCTAAGTCATCCGAATCTCTGCCGGGGGGGCTGCGGGGCAGCTGCCTGGCTGGAAACTTTGCCCGGTCCATGGCTGTTAGGAGGCCGGTGTTGCGGAATTCAGATTCTGGTTTTCACCTTTTCCAACAGCGCGGGGTCGGCCTCCAGGGCATCCGCCACAGAGCGAATCACATCGAGTGTGGGTCGGGAAACGTGGTGCTCCATGCCTTCCACGTCGCGGTAAATGGTTTCCTCATCGATGCCGAAGAGGCGCAGGAAGCGTGTGAGTGTCTCGTGGCGTTCGATGATCTCCCCGGCGATGCGGTGGCCTTCATCGGTGAGGATGGTGCCACGGTATTTCTCGTGCTTGACGAGTCCCTCGGCATCGAGCCGCTGGAGCATGTTGGTCACGCTGGCCTGCGAGATGCCGAGGTTGCGCGAGATGTCCACCGCGCGGGCATAGCCCTTGGCCTCGATCAGATGAAGGATCTGCTCGAGGTAGTCGTCCATAGCGGTCGAGCCGCTGGTGCGCCGGGATGCTGCGGACATGGAAACGCGAATCTAACGGCCATCGGGCGGGAGGGAAAGCACGCTTTTGCGGTAAAGTGCGGCATTCGATGCCTGGAACTCCGCTTTGAGCCGAACCTGCAGCGTCGAGAGATCCACCAAGCGCCAACCGCTGAAGGTCCACGCGCCATCCTGCCCGTCGTGCTCGATGCCGACGAGCAGGTGCACCGCGTCGTCGGTGATCTTGAGTGTTTCGTTTTTCGGCTCGAAGTAAAACGTGCGCAGCGTGCTGTTTTCCGAGCCATGCTGGATGAGTTTGGGGTCCAGGTAAAAAACCAGGCCGCTCGCCTCATCGACGATTCTCAGGTCCGGGTATCCGGAGCGCTGCGCGCCCCCGGCGCGGGTGGATGGAATGCCGCAGCTCAAGCCCGGCACGGCATCCAGCCGGGCCTGCAGGCCGTCCTCGAAATAGCGCGATGCCTCGTTGATGCGGCGGAGTTTTCTCACCGGAGAATCCTCCGCATTCATTTCGCGGATCGTTTCCGCCAGCGCCTGCTCGATGGCCGCCACCACCTGACGGTGCGCCGGATCGTCGCCTAACGGCAGCACCCGCTTGCCGGAGCAGGCTTGTGCCACCGTGGCAAAGGAAAAGGTCCTGTCTGTTAGATTTTCTCCCAGCAGCGAGCGAACCAGTGCCGCATCGGCGTCTTCCCGACGCGGCGCTCTGTGAGCGTCGCTGGTTTTCATGAACCAACCCGCCGACAAAGCTCCAAGCACAAGCCCTGCAAGCAGAGCGGAAATCATCATCGCCAGCGATTTTCTCGGTGCCTTGTCCGGTCCGGTCATGTGCGGCACTCTGTCAGCGGCCGTGCCCGCAGCGCAACGCGAAAGGGGAGGGAAGGCACCCCAAGCCATTTGAATAGATCCAGGGATTGAAAGGCAGGGGCCGTCTCTCCCAGTTCCGTTTCATCCGTGTTTGATCCTGTGCCAGAGCGAAGTGTCGGGCTTCAGCAGGCAGTCCACCGGCTGGTCCGCCAACGAGTGCGAATCCAAAAGATATTCTAACAAAACCAGCGATGCCGCGGCGTCGAACAACGCGTCATGCCAGGATTTCTCCGGCACGATGGCGCGGACTTTCTCCGTGAGTTCCCAATGCCGGCACAGCGCGCCGAGCGAGTGGTCACCAAGCTCCGGCCACGCGGCGCGGGCGAGCAGCAGGGTGTCGATCCAAGGCCCGAAACCATGGCCGGGGAAAGCGCGCAGAAAACGTTTTTCCGTGCCCTTGCCGTGGGCGACCACCACCGCTCCGGCGAGGCGGGATTTCAGCTCTGGCCACAGCGAGAGCAGGGGAGGTGCGTTCTCCAAATCCTCCGGCCCAATGCCGTGAACCTTGCGCGCCGACCATTGGACTGGTTGGTCGGTGGCAAGGTAGGAAACGAAGGCGTCGCGGTGCCCGGAATCCGCCGACCACGAGGCGAGGCCCACCTGCACCGGGCTATCGGTCATGCCGCGCGCGGCACCGGCCGATTCGAAGTCGATCGCGGTGAAAATGCATTCGCAAACCCGTGGCATCGCGCGGACTCTGGCAGCCACCGCCCCATCCGGGCAACGCGAAAGATCGGATCGGCGATTTTCCCGTGGCCGGAAGCGGGAATGGTGCTACGAGTGCTGCGGTCATGCCGTTGCGCGCCGCCATCGCGATCCTGCTCCTGCTGCAAGCCACCGTGCTGGCGGTGGAGATCCGCGTGGCTAGTTTCAATGTGGGTGCGCATTGGGGGACCAATTATTTTGATTACAGCCTTGGCGATCCCGGCACGCCGGATCACGAAACCGTCCGCGCCATTCTCCAGCGCATCGATGCCGATGTCGTAGCGCTGCAGGAAATCCTCTCGGCGGATCTGTCGGGCAGCCCAAATGACCTGCAAATTCTGGCTGCATCGCTGGGTTATCCTTTCTTGTATGTCGCGCCGACAACCAATGCCCTCGACCCCGCTTTCCGCACGGTTTTTGTTTCCCGTTTTCCATTTCATAGCACTTTTGCCATCAATTCGCCGGCTGGCGCGAAGGAGCTTGCCCGCTTGCATCCGGCCGTGCGGGTGGATGTGGCGGGCACGGTCAACGATCCGGTGATTGTCTCGCCACACCTCAAGGCTGAGACAAGCTTGACGGACCGCTTCCGCCGCGCGGTGGAAATGCGCCGGCTGTCCAGCTACCTGGCATCGTCCGGCCTCACCGATGACACAAATTTCATTGTTCTCGGTGATTTCAATCCCTCGGCCATCAATGCCACCTTCACTGAGCCGCCCTCTGATTTGCCGCAAGGTTATGTGTTGGGAAATGACATCACTTTTCCGGTGAACTATTCGGTCGATCCGCTGCCGTATTTCACGAACCCAAGTGCGGTGAAGGCAGTTGCCTTTCAGCTTGATGGCTCCACCTCCACCTACAACACAGTCTTTCCCGGTGGGCCGGAGCTTGATTTGATCCTGGTCTCTCCCGCGATCACCGCGCGGCCGATGTTCACCGAGATTTACAACTCCGCGCTTGATCTAACAAATCACCAAGGCCTGCCGAAATCCGGATCGCCGCTTGTGGCGGACACCAGTGCCATCGCGTCCGACCACTACCCGGTTTTTGCCGACATCCGGCTCGATTCCCCGCAAGCCTATGTCTTCTCCGCGCCGGGTGAGACCATCCGCGAGGACTTCTCGGGATTCATCGGAGTGAGGGATCCTGCTCCATGGAGCACGACCGGAGGCACCGCATGGCGTGGCATTGATGATGGATCGTCCGCCTTGTCCGGCTGGCGCTTTTACGGATCGCGACAAAATCCGGCGGCGGGATTTCTGCCCGATGGCGAAGCTGCGTCGCTGTGTGCGACTTTCCGAAACCAATCTCCGCTGCCGCTTACGGCAGTGGAGGTTTCCCTCGATGCAGGTCAATGGCGCGCGGTGCTCAATGGAGCGGCAGACAGCCTGCGCGTGGAGGTTCTAACAGAAGAGGGGATCGTCCCCTTGCCTGATCTCACCTTCACCGCCAGCCAATCGCTGCCGATGGGGCCGGTTGAGGATGGAGCGAAGGTCCGCTTGTCCGCGATGGTCAGCCAGCTGTGGATTGAGCCCGGATCATCCTTCGAACTGCGGGTTTCGTTTGATCCCGGTGAGAGCGGCGGACTTCCCGCCACGGATGTGTTCATTAACGAGTTTCACTATGACAATACGGGAACCGATGCCGGTGAGTTCGTGGAAATCGCGGTGGCTCCGGGATTTGAAGGAAGATTGGAGGATATCTCGTTGGTGCTTTACAACGGTGACAACGCGCTAAGCGGTGTGCCTTACGGTTCGCATGCTCTCAACACTTTCACGCAAGGCGTCACAACCGAATCCGGGCACCAGTTGTTTCATAAAATGATCCCGACAAACCTCCAGAATGGCCCTCGCGACGGTTTTTCGGTGGTGAACATCGCCACCTCCCAGGTGTTTCAATTCATCTCTTACGAAGGAACTTTCACCGCCACCGCAGGTCCGGCCGCTGGGATGACTTCCACGGATATCGGAGTGTCCCAAAACATCACCGGGCCCGCCGGCTTCGCATCGCTTGGCCTCACCGGCACCGGTGCGGGGGTGGCGGACTTCGCATGGACGAAGTTCGGCAACGACATCCCGCATTCGCCTGGAAATCCCAACCATGGCCAGACCTTCGTCAATTCCTTCGCCGCGCCCCAGGGACTTGCCTTCGACAACCTTGAGGTGGTTTTTCTCACAGACAACGATCTGGATGGCGAGCCGGACATCACGGATTCCGATGACGACAACGATGGCCAGAGCGATGTGTATGAGACCGCATTCGGCAGTGATGCGATGGATCCGGCATTGCGGTTTGAGCCGCAGTTCACACGGAATGCAGAGGGCTTGCAGCTTTCATTCATGGGCGCGGCGGGCATCGCCTACACGGTGGAATTCAGTGAAACATTCGATGTTTGGGAGGAGTTCACGACGATCACCGGCGAGGGTGAAACCATGGTGGTCCCGCTGACCATGGCGGAACCGAAAATGTTCTTCCGGCTCAGGGCATCCGGTTCAGATTGACGAATGAAAGAGCGCTGAGAATCTAATGCCTCTGAGGATCAAACCATGCAGTGAAGAATGGGAGGTTGTGTTAAAGGGAAAGGGAATGACCGTTTAGCGTGTCCTTATGAACCGGTGGTTGTGGGTTTGTTTTATTCCGCTGTTTTCCAGCGCGCTCTCGAACAGCGTCTGATCTAAGCAGTGGGGAAGGACGGCCTCCGTTTGTTGAAAGTCGAGTTTGCAAGGGCCGGTGCTTCATCGCTGGACTTTGCCATCCTCGCGGATTTCACCGGCGAGGAGGCACCGCAGTGCAATGTTTTGGAGCGTTTGATTTAGAAAACCTGTGCCGAGGTTTGCAACGAGCAGGGATGGGTCATTCCCTTCATGCAAGTGACGGTGCACCAGGCCACCAAGCCGCAAAACCTTTAGCAGTGCTTGATTTCCGGCGCTGCGGCATAAGACTTCCGGGGCATGAGGGATTGGGAAGCACATTATCGGGCAGGCGACACACCTTGGGATCATGGCAGTGCCGCGCCGCCGCTGTTGGAAATGATCCAGCGCCATGGTGTGGAGCTATGGGGTGGCGGACCGGTGCTGGTGCCCGGCTGTGGCAGCGGCCACGATGTGCGGGCGATCGCGGAAACCGGCGTGCGGGCGATCGGCTTGGACATCGCAGAAACCGCGGTCGCGAAGGCCCGCGCGATCCCATGTGATGGCCCGGCATCCTACGAACACGGAGATTTTCTCGATCCGGCATGGCGGGCGGGCCGGAGTTTTCCGGCGATCTGGGAGCACACGTGCTTTTGCGCGATTTCACCGCAACAACGCGGCGCTTATGCGGAGTCCGCCGCGGGGTTGTTGATTGAGGGCGGGGTTTTGGCGGGGGTGTTTTATCTGGATCCGCATCATCCGGGCGAGGATGGGGAAGGGCCTCCATTCGGCTGTTCCGTCGCGGAACTGGATGAAACCTTCGCTCCGTGGTTCGAGACCATCGGCGGCTGGGTGCCGCAAAAAGCCTATCCCGGCCGTGAGGGCAGGGAATGGATCGGGATTTTCCGAAAACTTCCGCAAGCGCGGGTTGCCTGAGAGACAGGATGTGGTTAGCTTGCCGCTTCCTTTACGATATGAAACGCCGCCTGATATTTCTATTCCTCGCGCTCATGCCCTGCGCATTCGTCGCGGAAGGCCGGCCTTATGTGAATGACAAGAAAGCTCCGGAAGACCGCAAGGACATCGAGGTGATCCAGTCCGCGCTTCAGTCGGCGCTGCCGCAGGCGCGGGCGGCGACCGTATGCATCGAGCTGAAGGAAGGCTCCGGCAGCGGAGTGATCGTATCCGCCGACGGTCTCGTTCTAACAGCGGCCCACGTCAGCATCGGAGTGAACAAAAAAGTCATTGTGATTCTTGAGGATGGCACCCGCCACGATGCGCGCACGCTCGGACTGGTGGCTGGCTCCGATGCGGCGATGCTCCGCATCACGGATGAGGGGGAGTTTCCATTTGTGGAAATCGACCGCGAGAACAGTGCCCGTCTCGGCGACTGGGTGTTCTCGCTGGGTCACTCCGGCGGCTTTGACAAGGAGCGTGGCTCGGTGGTTCGGCTCGGGCGTCTGGTGCGCATTGCCAACAACACGCTCCAGTCGGACTGCATCCTGATCGGCGGCGATTCCGGCGGCCCCTTGTTTGATCTAACAGGAAAGCTGGTGGGCATCCACTCACGGGTCGGCCAGCAGTTGCAGGTGAACATGCACGTGCCGATGAGCGAGTTTTTGGGCAACTGGGATGGCATGATGAACGGCGAGTTCATCGGCGAGGGGCCGTTTGCGGAAAAACCGGTGAAAGGCAGCGGCTTCCTCGGGCTGGCCACCGACGCCCGCAAGGAGGGCGGTTTGCGGGTGACCAAGGTCGGCAACAAGAGCCCGGCGCAGCAGGCCGGCGTGAAGGAGGGCGATGTGCTGCTCACTCTCAACGGCACGCCGCTTGAAACCCGCGCGCAGATGCAGGAACTGCTCAAGGAAATGGCCGCCGGCGACGAGGTGACATTCGAGCTCGAACGCAAAGGCAAACGTGAAACCCTCACCTTCGAACTCGGTGAACGCTAAAAGACTCATCTTCATCATCGCCTGCGTGCTGGCGCTTCCATTGCATGGCCAGCAGAATTTGGAATCCGCCTACCGCACCACCGGCCCGGCAGTCACTGCGGTGTTTGAACCGCAGCGCGCGGTGCTGCAAACGTCCAGCGCGGTCATTCTCGGTGGGCGCAAGGAGATGAGTTATGGCATTGTGATTTCCGCCGATGGCCACATCCTCACCAAAGCCAGCGAACTGGAAGGCTTGGATAAGATTTCCGTTACGGTGGACCGCACGAACTACAAGGACGTGCGCATTCTCGCCACCGATCCGCAGTGGGATGTCGCGTTGATCAAGATCGATGCCACGGACTTGCTGCCGGTCGTTTATGCGGCGACCAGCGAGGTGCCGCACGGCACGTGGGTGGTGGCCAATGGCGCGACCTCGCGCACCACACGCCGCGCGCTGGCGGGCATCGTCAGCGCGAAAGTCCGCGAGATCCCTGCCGCCGGTGGTGCCGCGCTTGGCGTGGTGCTCAATGTGAAGGGCAAGTTGCTCGAAATCGAAGAGATCGCCGATGGCAGTGGAGCGCAGCAGGCGGGCTTGGAGAAAGGAGATGTCATCCTGACCATCGAGGGCACGGAAATCAAAAAGATCGAGGACATCGCCGAGGTTCTCAAGGACCGCAAGGCGGGCAGCACGGTCAAGGTCACCTATCGCCGCGGCAAACGCGAATTCACGGCTGAGGTCCGCCTGACATCCAAGGGCGAGCTTTTTAATGACACGATGAACCGCAACGACATGATGAGCGGCGATTATTCCAAACGCCGCAGCGGATTCCCACGGGTGATGCAGCACGACATCCTCGGCAGCAGCCGCGTGACCGGCGGGCCTTTGCTGGATCTTGAGGGCCGCTGCATCGGCATGAACATCGCCCGCGCCAACCGCGCCGAGAGTTTCGCCATTCCGGTGGAGGACCTCAAGGCGCTGGCGGAACGCCTGATGAAACAGGTGGCCGGGCCGCCGCCTGAAACCGAATGAGTGGCGACGTCAAACTACGGGTCCGGGTGACTCCGAACGCCTCGCTCAGTGAAGTGCTTGGCTGGGACGAGGACCCGCAAGTAGGGCGTGTCCTGCGGGTGCGCATCGCCGCGCCGCCTGTGGATGGCAAGGCCAACATCGCATTGCGTGATTTACTCGCCAAAACACTGCGCGTGCCCAAATCGCAGGTGCTGCTCGAAAAAGGCGGTTCCGCGCGCATCAAGACATTTTCCATACCGGAGGCCGCGCATTTGCCTGAGTGAAGCGCAGGTTTTTCACCGGCTTGCCTCGCGGTGCTTTTTAAAAATCGCCAGTGTGCGCC
Source organism: Akkermansiaceae bacterium (assembly GCA_947491475.1). Classification (GTDB taxonomy): domain Bacteria; phylum Verrucomicrobiota; class Verrucomicrobiia; order Verrucomicrobiales; family Akkermansiaceae; genus Luteolibacter. The sequence goes on from CANLKN010000073.1 coordinate 12,268, forward strand.
CGCGCTCGGTCTTGTGATCGAGGCAGGGCAGGGGATAGCCGGGGGCAAGCGGTTTACCATCCTTCGGTGGCTCCATCAAACGCGTGGGATGCACCTCCGCAAGTTCCGGCACCCAGCGTTTGACATACACTCCGGCGGGATCGTGGCGGGCGGTTTGCGACCATGGATTCTGGATGCGGAAATACGGTGCCGCATCCGCGCCGGTGCCGGCCGACCACTGCCAGCCGCCGTTGTTTGAGGCGATCTCGCCATCCACGAGGTATTGCATGAAATGGGACTCGCCGAGTTTCCAATCGATGTGCAGGTCTTTGGTAAGAAACATCGCGGTGATCATCCGCACGCGGTTGTGCATGAATCCTGTGGCCAGCAACTCGCGCATCCCGGCATCGACGATCGGAAATCCGGTGTGGCCCTGTTTCCAGAGCTCGAACAGCGGCCCGGGTTCATTCCACGGAAGTCCTCGCCAGTCGGCGTTGAATTCCTCGTTGAGCACGTTGGGGAAGTGGTGGAGAATCGCGAAGTAGAACTCCCGCCACGCCAGCTCTTTGATGAAGACATCGATGCCCGCCCGCCCGGCGGCATTGGCGGCGGCGTGGGCTTTCATCGCCTCCGCGAAGACCGTGCGGATCGAGAGCAACCCGAAGCGCAGATCCTGGGAAATGCGCGAGGTGCCGTCGGCCGCCGGAAGATCACGCTTGGCGGCGTAGGCCTGGATTTTTCCGGCCACAGCTTGCTTCAGCCGCTCGCGGGCTGCGCGTTCGCCCGGCTCAGGCAGATCTGCAGCGGGCACCTGCCACCCCCAGTGCGCCACCGTCGGCAGCGGCAGCGAGGAAATTTCTGCCGGGGTCTTGAGCGATGAGGGTTTGCCGACGGGTGCGGCTTTGCGAAGGGACAGCCAGTTGCGGCTGTAGGGAGTGTAAACTTTGTAAGGCTGACCGCCCTGCGTAAGCACTTCATTCGGCGTGTGCAGCGAGACATCGTGATGGGAGTGGCATTCCACTCCCAGCTCCGCGCACAACTCGCTCACGTGCTTTTCAACGGCTTTTCCGAAAGGATCCGGGTCCGCGTTGAAGTGCAGTGCCACCGCGCCGGTCTCGCGGATCAGGCGGCGCAGGCCTTTCACCGCATCGCCCTCGCGGATGATCAGCCGGCCGCCGATGCTTTCCAAATTTCGCGCCAGCGATTCCAGGCAGCCACAGAGAAAATGCTGGCGGTTAGGTCCGGTCCATGAGTGCGCTCCGCGCCACGAACTCAGGAAATACACCGGCACGACCGGCCCTTCTGATTTCGCGGCGAGATGCAAAGAGACATTGTCCGCGATCCGCAGGTCGCGGCGGAACCAGTGAATCACCTTTGCTTTCGGCATGCCGGATCATTCCGCTCGCCGGGAAATCCGCAAACGGAAATTCAGCGCATGCCAATCAGAACGCCTCGGCGAGCAGCTTCTCAGCTTTCTTGGTGGTCGCGGGGGGCAGCTTGCCATCCACTTTTTTAGCGCCATCGAGCAGTGCTTTCAGCTCGACTAGGGTTTTTTCCGCCACCGCCAGGGATTTCTTGCCGCCGCCGAACTTTTTATCGGGGAAATAGCGGGTAAAGGTGGTCCCGGCCTTGGTGATAGACAGCCTCCAGCCCTCGAAAGCAGCGCTTTCATAGGTGAACCGGGTCAGATTTTTTTTCGATTTCATAGTTTTTGGGGTTAGGAAACCCAAGACCCCTAGACTCGTTCTGCTAGAAAATCGAGCGATTTTTTTCTTTGCAACGTTGGCAAGTGCGTCCTTTATTCGCCGCCCGCGGGCAATTCAAGCACGCCGTAGGTCCTCCGCCCCGCCGCAATCCTGTGGCGGAACCGCCCGCTGGAGGGAAACCCGGCAAACGCAACACAGATATGTCAGCAGTCAAACTTGCTCGTTTCGAGCTCCCTAACCGCCTCGTTCGCAACGAGGATACCGCCACCGATACCTACGCCCAGTTCCTCGCCGAGCCCTTTGAGCGCGGCTACGGCCACACCATCGGCAACTCCCTCCGCCGCGTGCTGCTTTCCTCGCTGGAAGGCGCATCCATCACCTCCGTCCGCATTGCCGGCGTCCAACACGAATTTTCCAGCCTGCCCGGTGTGGTTGAGGATGTCACCGACATCGTGCTCAACCTCAAGAAGGTGAAGTTCGCCCACAATGAAAAGGAACCCCGCATCCTGACCATCAAGGTCGAGAAGGAAGGCGTCATCACCGCCGGCGACATCACCGAGGATCACATCTACTCCGTCGTCAACAAGGACCAGATCATCTGCACCCTCGACAAGAAGGTGAAGTTCGATTGCGAATTCGAAGTGCGCGTCGGCCGTGGTTTCTCCACCGGCGATGAAAACAAGCGCAAGGACCAGCCGATCGGCGTCATTGCCATCGACTCCATCTTCTCCCCGGTCACCCGCGTGAAATACGCGGTGGAAACCGCCCGCGTCGGTCAGTTCACTGACTTCGACAAGGTGGTGCTCGATATCTGGACCGACGGTCGCATCACTCCGCAGGACGCGCTGCTCCAGGCGTCCGCCATCCTCCGCCATCACCTCGATGTCTTCGTCAACTACGATGAAAACGCCGTGGACTTTGAAGAGGCACCGGCCGAATCCAGCGAGGAAAACGCCGCGCTCAAGAAGCTGCTGAACATGTCCGTGAACGAGATCGAGCTCTCGGTGCGCGCCGCCAACTGCCTCAACAACGCCAACATCACCACCGTTGGCCAGCTCGCCATGAAGTCCGAGGCGGAAATGCTCAAGTATCGCAACTTCGGCAAGAAGTCGCTCAACGAGATCAAGGACAAGCTCGTCGAGCTCGGCCTCGGCCTTGGCATGACCTTCGAGTCCTCGCTGCTTTCCGGACCAGCCGCCGCCTCCCGCGGGCCGCGCCTCGGTGTGGAAGACGAAGCGCCGGTCGGCCTTGCCGATCTCATCGCCCAGAATCTCGACGACTAATTCGAAGAACAACCATTCACTTTTAAAAAAGGAAGCACCCGATGAGACATCGCAGCAAAACCGCAAAACTCAAACGCAACGCCTCGCACCGCAAGGCGCTGCTTTCCAATCTGGCATGCAGCCTGATCGAGCATGGTCGTATCAAGACCACTCTCGGCAAGGCCAAGGCCCTGCGCCCTGTGGCGGAGAAACTGGTTACCCTCGCCAAGCGCGACGACCTCCACTCCCGCCGTCTGGCCATCGCCTATCTGCACCAGAAAGACATCGTCAAAAAACTCTTCGCCGAAGTGGCCCCCGCGTCCAAGGACCGCCAGGGCGGCTATTGCCGGATCACCAAGCTCGGCGCCCGCATGAGCGACTCCGCCCCGATGGCTGTCATCGAATGGGTGGATCGCGTCACGGAAGACGAAGCCGATACCGAAGCGGCCACCCCCGCCGCAGAAGCGGTGGTGGATGTTGCCGCCGAGGAAAAGCCCGCCAAGGCCGCGAAGAAAAAAGCAGCCGAAAAGACTGAGGAACCGGCCGCCGAATAAGCGTGGTTCATTTCACAATCTAACATTGTTTCCCCAAAACCGCCTGTGCTTTACCGCGCAGGCGGTTTTTTCGTGGTTGCGTTTCAGCGAGTATTGGAAAGTGCGCGCCGCCAGTTGTCCGGGGCCTCGCCGTAGGCTTGCTTGAACGCGGCGGAGAGGTGGAAACCCGAGCTGAAGCCGACGCGGGAGGCGATGTCATCGAGTGTGGCATCGCTGGATGCGAGCAACCGCCGGGCGCGGGTGAGCCGCAGGTGGATGACGTATTGCCAGGGCGCGTGTCCGGTTTGGGCGCGAAAGGCGCGGCGGAAGTGCGAGTAGGCGACACCGAGTTTGCGCGCGAGTTCTTCGACATTCACCGGTTCGGCGTGGTGCTCGTTGAGGTGTCGCTCGGCCTCGGCCACCGCTTGCTGGATGCGCGATGGCCGGGCGCGGCTTTGGGCGATGCGTTCGCACAGCGCCAGTGCTTGCAGGGCGGCGGCGGCGAGTTCCGGTTGGAAAACACCCGCACCATGGCGGATCAGGCGGTGGATGGCATCGAGTGTTTCCTCAAGCCCGGCATCGATCGCCCCCGGCCGCAGCACTGCGCCGGGCGGAAAGGTGTTGGATTTGAGCAAGCCATCGACCACCGGCCCCTGGACCTCGATCCAACTCTCGGTCCATCCGGTTTTCGGGTCCGGGCGGTAGCGGTGCCAGCTTTGCGGCAGGAGCAGAAATGCCATGCCTGCGGTGATCCGCCGCTTGCCGGTGGCGCGCGTTTCCAGCCAGCCGCCGCCTGCGGAAATGAGCACGATCTGCAAGGCATCGAGCACCCGGCCGTGCTGCCAATCGAGTTGGTGGTCCTGCGGATGGAGCGCGGGCGGGTAGCTCGCTCCCGGCGGAATGTCAGTTCGGCCTCCGGCGGTCACGCCCAGCCCCCAGCGCGCCAACTCGGGCGTGGCGGGCAGGTAGCGGAAGTAGTCGGTGGATTTGGTAGTCACTTTCTGTATGCGAAAGATGATTACCGTCATTTTTGAACCACTGACTATCCGAAATTTTCCGAGAGCCCGTGCGTTGAACGCGTCATTGGATTTCGGCACGCACGGAATAAGTCCCCGCTGGCAGCTCAAGGATCACCGGCTGCCCGGCATTGCTGATGAGTTTGACCCCGGGCAGCGATTCCGGCTCCTGGCCATTGATGAGAAGGCTTCCCGGCTTCGTGTTTGCGGGCGCTTGGAGACTGGCGGAGGTGTTCGCTGGAATGGTGAGATTCATGATGAGTGCGCCACCGTCTTTTTTCCATCCCGCGGTCACGGTGCCGTAGGGGGAATCGAGGGAAGTTTCGGCATGATCGAGACGGGAAGGAATCGCGGGTTTCACCGTGAAATGTTTGAAGCCGGCGCGTGTGGGGTCCGGTGCAATGCCACAGAGGACTTCCGGCACCCATTTCATTACGGTTTGGAATTCGCTCTGGCAGACCGAAGCGTAAGTGATGCCGTGGACTCGTAAGAATCCCTCGGGAAACGTGTTGAGGCCGAGGTCTTCGGTGATGTATCCCATCTGTGGAAACTTTGCGCCCGTCATTTCGTCAAACACCCAGTCGAGGTGCCCGCTTTGTGATAGAACGTGAGCGGTTTGATACCAGCCCTCGTGCCCGCCATAAAAGTGTCCTCCGTAATGTTGTTTGAGGTCGGTGACGAGGTTGGCGACCACCGCCGCGCGTTCGTTTTCGGGAACCATGCCGCGATACAGGGCCATGGCATTGCCCGATGGCGTGCCAAGCTCGGGGAAAATTTGCCCACCCGCGAGGCGCACGCCGCCCCAGGCTTTGGTTTCGGGAAAATAAAGCCCGCCTTCGCGCAGCGCCAGGTTCATTTCCTCACGCAGCTCGCGGAAGGATTTTTCATCATCGGCATGACCAAGGAGTTGTGCGATGTTTTCGGCAATGAGAAAGGATTTGTGGAAGTGCGCCATGGTCACGAACAGGTTGTGAGTGAGTGCGCTGTTCGGGTAGCCGAGATCCATCGCGATGAAATTCTCGGTGTGGTCGCCCCAGGGGTTGAAGGGCAGTTCGGCATTCGGCATCGTGAGCGCCGGGTCGGTGAACAGCTCTTTCGAATACGGCCGCCGCAACGCCGCCAGCCAGCGCGTTCTCAAGGGCTCGCTCCAATAGGCCATGATGAAATCCTTGACCGCCTGATAGTGGCGGGCGAGTTCCCGCCGGTCGCCATAATAGCGGTAATGATTCCAGAGCAGATCCACCGTGGCCGATTCCGGGACTGGCGCGGTAGTCCGCAGAAACGGGTAAGCACGCAGCGTCAAAGGGCACTCGGAAGGTTTGCCGCGTTCGTCCACGAAGGATCGCAAATCAAGAAGCGCCTTGCGATAGGTGCGGGCGAAATCATATTGCCCGGCGACGAGCGGCGCGGGCCACGCATAGGTGTAGGGAGATTGCGCGCGCTCGGTGGCGTTGTCCCATGGCAGGGCGTGATTGCATTGCAGCGATGAATTGAGTGCGGCTTCGTGGAGGCGGTTGAGCGTGTCATTCGAGCTTTTGAAAGACCCGATCCGCGGAGTGTCCGTGTGCACGGTGATGGCCGTGACCGTTTCGAGTGTCGGCGGACGCTCAAGCCCGAGCACCTCGATGTAGCGGAAAACGTTCATCGCGAAACGGGGTTTCCAGCTTTCCGGCGTGCCGACACCCTTCGGGACATAGGTTTGCGTGTAGGTCGCGAACGGTGTGTGCCCCGGCACGCCCGGCACGTATCCCATCACCGAAGACGACCGCTGCTTGCCGAGGATCATCCCCGGAGCGAGCGCTTGCGCGGTATCCAGATGCTCATAGTGGAGGTCGGGAAAACTGTTGTCATGCGGCATGGCTGGCTGCCTCAACCATTCCGAAACGCGAATGGTCACGGGCTGTGTCTGCCTGCCGTCGAGATGGATCGCGACGTAGCCGGTGGTCATTTCGCCGAGGTCGAAAACCCAGACGCCAGGCTGGACTTCGTTCACCGAGAGCGGGCGGATGCTGCGGATTTCCCGTTCCGGTTCGATGGCTTGTGCGAGCAACTTCGGCGAGAGCGGTTTGGTTTCGACGGCTGCGGGCCACGCCGAGTCATCGAATCCGGGAAGCGTCCAGCCCTCGGGCTCCTGCTTGGCATCGAAACATTCGCCGAGGAAATACTGGCTGCGCAGGATTCCACCTGAGCCGGCCTTCCATGAGCCGTCCGTCGCAACCGTGCGGATGGTGCCGTCGGAGGATTGGATTTCGAGCTGGGCGATCAAGCCGGGCGGGCCGTAGCGGCCATCAAAACCGTCGCCCATCACGGGCCAGACGATCCGCTCGTTGAACCATCCGTCGCCGAGGATCACTCCCAGGGTATTGTTTCCCTGCCGCAGCAGGTCGGTGACATCATGCACCTCGTAATTCGCATGGCGCACGTATTGGCTGATGCCCGGGCTCATGATGTGGTCGCCCACCCGTTGCCCGTTGATCCACGCCTCGAAGTAGCCCAAGCCGCAAATGTAAAGTCTGGCGGAAACGATGCCGGAGCCGCACTCAAATCCCTTCCGCAAATAGGGCGGCGGTGCCAAATGATCGAGGTTTTGCCGGAGCCATGCCGCTCCCGATCCATTGACGACCTGCGGAAGGGACACATGCCTTTCCCACAAGGCGACCGCATCCGTTTGTCCGGCGGGCTTGCCATCGGGAGCCGCGATCCATTTGGCCGTCCAGTCAGCCGGATCCAGAAGTCCCATTTCGAAGAATCCGGGCGTGCTGAAGGGCGAAACTCCGCCGTGTTCATCCCATGCCCGGACTTTCCAATAGATCCGCTCGCGCGAACGCGGCCGCGGCCCGGCATAGGCAACGAGATGGGATTCCTCCGAGTCACGCTTCCCGCCGTCCCAGAGAATATCGGCGAATCCGGCGTCCCGCGCGGCCACGATCTGATAGGCCGTTTGGCGCGCCCCGAAGCCGGACCAGGGAAGTTTCCATGAGAG
>CANLKN010000074.1 GCA_947491475.1 Akkermansiaceae bacterium
CATGACCTTCGCCAGCAAGATCACCATCACCCGCATCCTGATGGTGCCGGTGTTCGCGGTGCTGGCGCTGGCATACGGCCAATCGGTGGCATCCGGGCTGCCCAACGAGGCGCTGCGCTGGTGGGCGCTCGGTGTTTTTGTCACCGCTGCGGGCAGCGATGGCATCGACGGCTGGGTGGCCCGCCGTTTCAATCAAATCTCGAAATTCGGCGCGTTCATCGATCCCATCGCGGACAAGGCGCTGCTGCTCACCGGCGTGGTCACGCTTTCGATCGTGGACTGGGGGGAGGATGGCTGGCGCCTGCCGTTGTGGTTCGCGGTCATCGTGGTGCTGCGCGATTGCATCATCATCGGCGGGATCCGGATATTGTGGAACCACCGGCGCGAGGTGGAATTCGCGCCGCACTGGACCGGCAAGGTGACGACGGTGGCGCAGATGTTCGCGCTCGGCTGGGTGATGCTCAAGTTCACGGACATCCCGCCGACGTGGCCGTGCATCGTGGCGGCGGTGTTCACGCTGTGGTCCACAGTGGAATACATCCGCCATGGAGTGCGCGTCCTGCGCGGAACGGAAGCCGGATGATCAGGTGGGTTGTTCGCCGCGGGCCATCACCACCTTGCCGGTGCGCACGGTCTCGATGATGTTGAACTGCGAGAACATGGTGACCGCGGCGTCGATCTTCGGGCTGTCGCCATTGAGCATGACGATCATCGAAGTGGGTGTGAGGTCCACGGTCTTGCCATTGAAATGCTCGTTGATTTGAAGCGCCATCGAGCGTTCCTCCGGCGAGCAGCGGAGCTTGATGAGGATCATTTCCTTGGTCACCGAGTTTTCCGAGGTGTGCTCGAAGCAATGGATCACATCGATGAGCTTGCTCACCTGCATGATGATTTGCGAGAGGCCCTGAGGATCGCCGGAAATGCCGATGGTCATGCGCGAGAAGTTCGCATTGCGGCCTTCGGAAACGACCAGTGAGTCGATGTTGAAGCCACGGCGCGAGAACACCTGGCAAATGCGCATCAGCACGCCGGGCTGATTGTTGACGAGCACTGAGAGCGTGTGTATGGGGCCGCTGGCGATGGGCTGTGCGGTGATGGGTTCATCCGTGGTCACGATGGTGTGGGGCATGGCGGTTGGATTTGAAATTTGAGGTTTGAGATTTGAAAATCCGCGTCCTTACGTGGACCCGATGGGTTTGGCCATGCGGTGTTTGGGCGCTTCGATGATCATGTCCTCAAGCGCGGCGCCGGCGGGAATCATCGGGAAGACGTTTTCGTTTTTAACGCACTCGGCATGGATGAGGATCGGGCCGTCTTTGTAAGCGAGGGCTTTTTTGAGCATGCGTGTCACATCGGCCGGGCGGCGGATGTGCACCGACGGGATGCCATAGGCTTCGGCGAGTTTGCAGAAGTCCGGATTGCCCACGAGATCCACGCCGGACTCGCGGTCTTCATAGAACAACTCCTGCCACTGGCGCACCATGCCGAGGTAGTGGTTGTTGAGGACCACGATCTTGACCGGCAGCTTGTGCAGCGCGGCGGTGGCGAGTTCAAACAAGGTCATCTGGAAACCGCCGTCGCCGGATATCGATATGACAAGACTGTCCGGGCAGGCGAACTGCGCGCCGATGGCCGCCGGGAAACCGAAACCCATGGTGCCGGCGCCGCCGGAGGAGAGCCAGTGATAGGATTTGTCGTTCTTATAGAACTGCGCGGCCCACATCTGGTGCTGGCCCACGTCGGTGGAGACGATGGCCTTGCCTTCGGTGAGTTGATAGAGTTCGTCGATCACCTGCTGCATGCGCAGGCCGCCCTGCTTCTTGTATCCGAGCGGAAATTTTTTCTTATAACCATCGAGTTTGGCCAACCACTCGGTGGTCTCAAGCTTGCCGACCTGCGGGAGGATCGCGTTGATCGCCGCCTTGGCATCGCCGACGATCTGCACGTCGGGCACGATCATCTTGCCCATCTCGGCGGGGTCGATGTCGATGTGGATGATCGGCGCGTCCTTGCAGAACTTGTCGGGCTGGCCGATGATGCGGTCATCGAAGCGCGAACCGATGTTGAGGAGCAGGTCGCACTCGATCATCGCCTTGTTCGCATAGGCGGTGCCATGCATGCCGAGCATGCCGAGAGAGAGCGGATGCGATTCGGGAAACACTCCCTTGCCGAGCAAGGTGGTGGTGACGGGCGCTTTGAGTTTTTCCGCGAGTTTGAGTAACTCCTTGTCGGCGCGGGAAATCATGCAGCCCTGGCCGGCGAGGATCACCGGGCGCTTGGCCTTGGAAATCAATTCGGCGGCCTGTTTGGCGGCGGCCTCGTCGATATCCATCGCAATTTCCGGGCGGTAGCCGGGAAGATCGAAACTGGCGTTCAGGTCGCCGGAAAACGGGCCCTGGGAAATGTTTTTCGGCACGTCGATGAGCACCGGACCCGGGCGGCCGGTGGTGGCAATGTGATAAGCCTCGCGGGCGATGCGCGGCAGCGCGTTGGTGTCCTTGACGAGGTAGTTGTGCTTCACCACCGGAATGGTGATGCCGAAAATATCCGCTTCCTGGAAAGCGTCCTTGCCGAGCATCCAGGTGACGGTCTGGCCGCAGATGACGAGCATCGGCACCGAGTCCATCATCGCGGTCATCAGGCCGGTGACGGTGTTTCCAGCCCCCGGGCCGGAGGTCACCAACACGGCGGCTGGCCTGCCGGTGGCGCGGGCGTAGCCATCCGCCATGTGCACCGCGCCCTGTTCGTGGCGCACGAGGATGAACTTCATCTTGGTCTTGACCGTTTCGAGAGCGTCGAAAATCGGAATCGCGGCTCCGCCGGAATAACCGAAGATGTATTCGATGCCCAGATCATCGAGGGTCTTGATGAGCGCTTGCGCGCCGTCGAGTTGCTGCTTGCTCATAAAAATTGGCTGTTGCGGGTGCGAAATAGGCTTTCAACCGCATCCACGCAACCAAAAATTAGCATTTTTTGGTCATTTGACGCTTTTCCCGACGAACCTAAGGGTGAAAATTGTGGTTTTCGAGCCAAACCAAGCAATCCAACCCCACGCACTTGAAAAACCGAGGGCTTCGTTCACTTGCCGAGCAGCCAGCTGATGTGGGGCGTGTAGAGATCGGGCTCCAGGAGGAAGGAATCGTGCCCTTTTTCCGAGTGCACGGTGATGTGCATCACATCCACCTTGGCGGTTTCGAGGTGCTTGACGAGTTCCGCCTGTTCTTCCGGATAGAAGCAGAAGTCCGAATCGATGGAAAAAACCAGCCATCGCTGGCCGGCGAGGCGGGCGCGTTCGAAGAGCGCCTCGGGACTCTCGGCGTCGCCCTCATGGGTGGCATCGTAGCGCGACCAGAGATCGATGATGCGCAGGTAGGTGTTCGCATCGAAGCGTTTCACGAACTTTTTCCCCTGATGAAGCATGTAGCTTTGGAACTGGTCCCGGACGCGATACCAGGCGAGGATGTCATTTGGCTGGACGACTTCCTGGCGGGCGCGGCGCTCGAAGGAGTCGAGATGCACGAAAGTCTTGTGGGAAATCATGCGGGCGAGCGCCAGTCCGTAGAGCGGCGGCTGGTTGTCATAATAGTTGCCACCATTGAAATACGGGTCGTTCTCGATGGCCAGAATCTGCTCGAAAAGAATCAGACGGTTGAGCACGGTGGTTTTGTAGCCCGAGCCGATGGCGACCACGTTGCGGACGCGCTCTGGAAAACGAGTGGCGAAGGTGAGTGCGATCAAGCCGCCCACCGAAGGGCCGACCACCGCGTGCAGGGCGCCGATGCCAAGGCCATCAAGCAGGCGGGTGAAAACCTCCACCTGATCCGCCGCGGTCACGGCCGGAAACGCGGAACCCCATGGCTTGCCGGTTTCCGGATTGACGGAGGAGGGCCCGCTGCTGCCGTAGCAGCCGCCGAGATAGTTGCCGCAGATGATGAAATACTTGTCGGTATCGAGCGCCTTGCCGGGGCCGATCATGTCCTCCCACCAACCGGCGTGGAGTTCCTCTTGCCACAGTTCGCCCACTCCATCGATGGCGGGATTGAAGCCGGCGGCGTGATGCGAGCCGGAAAGAGCGTGAAACAACAGGATGGCATTGGATTTCTCCGCATTGAGCTCGCCCCAGGTTTCGTAGGCGATGCGCACACCCGGCAAGACGCCGCCATCGCGCAGCCGCAAGGGATCCTCAGGACTCGCGGTATCAAAAAATCGGGTGACGGTAGCGGCGGACATGGGCGGCAGCCTAGCGGGCCGATGTCCCGTGTGCAAGCCGCAGCGCGGGGGTGGAAAACCGACAGTCTCCTTCAAATCCGAGCGCGAGAAAAACGATTCCATCGTCAAGGCAGTGAAAGTTTCGGCTTGGCCATGACTGTAGGGCACACATGCTCGGTATGCTTGCTGACGTTGCCCCGGCATCTGAGCCTCAAACCCAGACGCATTGATCCATCATGAACTCGAAAGATTGTTTATCCACCCTGCTCTGCATCGGCCTGGGCACATCCGTGGCCACTCCCGCCGGTGCCGACCCGCAAGTGACCGTGGCCTGTTATTACTTCGGCCAATACCACCCGAATGATCCGCGCAACGAGAAGACCAAGGGCAAGGGCTGGAGCGAATGGGAACTGCTCAAAGCGGCCAAGCCGAGGTTTCCCGGCCACCAACAACCCAAGGTGCCGCTCTGGGGATACGAGGACGAATCCGATCCGCGGGTCATGGCCAAAAAGATCGATGCCGCCGCCGACCATGGCATCGACGCCTTCATCTTCGATTGGTATCACTACAACGACGGCCCTTTTCTTGATCGGACCATCAACGAGGGTTTTCTCAAGGCTTCTAACAATGGCCGGATCAGGTTCGGACTGATGTGGGCCAACCACGATTGGATCGGAAACCTGTTCCCCTACAAGAAGGGCGAGCCGCAGGATGTGCTCTACCCCGGCGCGGTCACTCCGGAAAACTTCGACCGGATCTGCGATCACGTGATCCGCGACTATTTCTCCCATCCTTCGTATTGGAAAATCGACGGCAAACCGTATTTTTCCTATTACGATCTGACCCGCTTGCTGGAGGGTTTCGGCTCCATGGAGGCGACCCGGGCCGGGCTCGACCGGTTCCGCGCCAAAGCCAAAGCCGCGGGGCATCCCGGTCTGCACCTCAACGCGGTGGTCTGGGGCCGGCCGAATTTGCCCGGCGAAAAAGTGCCCGCCGATCCGGCCGGGCTGGTGCGCGGGCTGGGCTTCGATTCCGTGACTTCCTACGTCTGGATCCATCACGCGGAAATGCCCGGGCAAGTGACCGACTATGATTTCATGCGGGACCGCTATTTCGAATACTGGAACGAGGCGGATGCCACCTTCGACGTGCCGTATATCCCGAACGTCACCATGGGCTGGGATCCCAGTCCGCGCTGCGACCAGAGCGATCCACTCGTGCCCTCCGGCTACCCGTTCACCAACACCATCGGCGGCAACACGCCGGAACGCTTCGGCAAGGCCCTGGCCATGACCCGCGACCGCCTGCTGGCGCAGGCATCCGGCCCGCGCATCCTCAACATCAACTGCTGGAACGAATGGACCGAAGGCAGCTACCTCGAGCCCGACACCATCCACGGCATGCAATATCTCGAAGCCGTCAAACAGGTATCCGGAGGCGATCCCGCGCAAGCCAGGCCATCCGGGGATTTCTCCGATTGGCCGGCCGGATGCTCGCCTGCGGAGGTGGGCAAGCGCGTCTCGGAAAACATCATCGCACGGAAATTCGAGTTCGAGCAGGGCGATTGGAAAGTGGTCATCTACCCGGAAATCTGCGCGTGGTATGGCGCGCTCAATGTGGCGAAGCTCAGCGGTGATGACGATTTGCGGGAACGCCTCATCCGCCGTTTTGATCGCTTCCTCACTCCCGAAGGTGCCGCCCACATTTCGCAGAGCGATCACGTGGATTTCCGGGTTTTCGGGGTCGTGCCCCTGGAGATCCACATCCAGACCAAGGACACCAAGTGTCTCGAGATCGGGCAGGGACTCGCCGATGCCCAGTGGGCCACACCCACCGCCGATGGCATCACGCACGAGGCACGCTACTGGGTGGACGACATGTTCATGATCCCTGCCTTGCAGGTGCAGGCGTTCCGCGCGACGGGTGATTCCAAGTATCTCGACCGTGCCGCCCTCGCGATGGCTGCCTATCTTGACAAGTTGCAACAACCGAACGGCCTGTTCTTCCACGCGGCGGACTCGCCCTTTTATTGGAGCCGCGGCAATGGCTGGTATGCGGCCGGCATGGCCAAACTGCTGGGCGAATTGCCGGCGGATCACCCGAAACGCGCACGCATCCTTGCCGGATACCAAGCCATGATGTCGTCATTGCTCAAATATCAGAGCGAGGGCGGCTTGTGGCGGCAATTGCTCGATGAACCGGAATCATGGCTGGAAACCTCCGGCACCGGCATGTTCACCTATGCGATGGTCACCGGCGTGAAGCGCGGCTGGCTCGATGAAAAAACCTACGGCCCCGCCGCACGCAAGGCCTGGCTCGCCCTCGTCGCCGAGCTCGATGGCGACAACAATCTCAAGAATGTCTGCGTCGGCACCAACAAGGCATTTCAGGAAGTCGGCGCGGATTTGGACAAACAACTGGAGTTTTACCTCGCCCGCCCGCGCATGACCGGCGACCTGCACGGCCAGGCTCCCATCCTGTGGACGGCGGCGGAGTTGCTGCGCTAAGCACCGCCGTCGCTCATCCACCCGTTGCAAGTCCGGCGCTAGAGCACTGGCGCTGGGATGTCCGGGCTTGCATGAGGCCCGATGCGGGCTAGAAACCCCGAGACGTTTCCGTGAAAAGCTATTTCCTCCGCCGCCTGTTGCTGATTCCGCCGACCTTGATCGGCATCACGCTGCTGGTATTCACGATTACCCGCTTCGTGCCCGGCGGGCCGATGGACCGGATGTTGCAGGAGGCGGCGCTGGGCGCGGACCAGGGCGGCAAGCGACCCTCATCATCCAATCAGGCGCAGGGCGGACTGAGCGAGGAGCAACTCGAGGAGCTGGAGGAACAGTTCGGCCTGAACAAGCCGGTGCTCGTCGCCTACCTGCAATGGCTCGGCGCGGCCCCACGCGAGGTGAGGATTTCCAAAGGCGAATTCGGCGCGCGCGGCGATCAGGCGATCGGCGGCGTGATCGACACCAACGTCACCGCAGAGGTGATCCTGCGCGGCGACGGGCGTGTGGTGCGGGTGGACCGCAAAGGCGAAACGGTGGTCTCCGCGCGTTTTGTCGATACCGGCAAGGACATCGCCGCGGAAGGCTGGGAAGTGCGCCATGAGACCGGTGCGGACCGCCAGGAACGCTTCAAGCGGCGCAACCCCGGCAATGCCTCGGTGCCCGAATACGCACCGCGCGTGGTGGTCTATCAGACGCGCTTCTCGGGCCTGCTGCAGGGCGATCTCGGACGCTCGACCGTATATAACGATCCGGTGCACGAGATGATTTTCTCGCGGATGCCCATCGCGGTGTATTTCGGGCTGCTGACGGCCTTCATCACCTATTCGGTGTGCCTGCCGCTGGGCGTGTTGAAGGCATTGAAACACCGGACTTTCATCGATTCCTCCACCTCGGTGCTGATTTTCCTCGGCTATTCGATTCCCGGCTTCGCGCTCGGAGCCATCCTGCTGGTCCACCTGGGCGCGCGCATGAGCCTGTTCCCGCTCTTCGGCCTCACCAGCGCGGACTTCGACCAACTCGACACCCTCGGCAAAATCAAGGATCTCGCGCACCACACGGTGCTGCCACTGATTTGTTATATCGTCGGCTCGTTCGCGATGCTCACGATGATGACCAAGAACAACCTGATGGACAACCTGGCCGCGGACTATGTGCGCACGGCGGTGGCCAAGGGCGCGAGTTTCCGCCAGGCGGTCTTCGGCCATGCCTTCCGTAACTCGATGATCCCGATCGCCACCAGTCTCGGCAATCTCGTCACCGTGTTCATCGGCGGCTCGATGCTCATTGAGACCGTGTTCGACATCCAGGGCTTCGGACTCCTGCAATATCAATCCGTCATCGCGCGCGACGTGCCGGTGATCATGGGCACGCTGACCATCGCCGCGTTCCTGATGTTGATCGGCCATGTGATCTCCGACTTCATCGTGGCGATGGTGGACCCGCGCATCAAATTCGAGTGACCATGCGAGCCTGCGGAATTTTTCTAACGATTTTGGGAGGGCTCGCCGCGACCGGCGAGCTGAGGCAGATCGCATTTCCCACCGCGCGGTGGTTTTTCGAGGCCAGCCGCCAGGTGCCATGGCTGCACACCGGGCGGGGGAGCGAGGGTTTCCCGTGGTTCGGCTGGCTGGGCGCGACGCTGCTGGTCGTCTGCGGACTGGGCATGGTGCTGCGTTCCTTCACCCGCGGCCCGCGCAATCCCATCACCCTGCGCCGCATCCAGCGCTTCCGTGAAATCAAGCGCGGCTACTACTCGCTCATCATCCTGCTCATCCTCGGCGGACTCGCGGCGCTCGACCAGGTGGTGGTGGGCAAGCGCGCGCTGGCGGTGCAATACAAGGACCAGTGGACATTTCCCGCCTTCCTCACCCAGGACCTCAAGAACAAGGATTTCGGCATCACAGGGGAAATGGAGGAAGCGCCCGTCAACTACCGCAAGCTCAAGAAACAGCTCCGCGACAGCGGCGAGGGGCGGGTGATCATGCCGCTCATCGCCTACGATCCCACCGGAGACACGCTGCCCCCTCGCTCGCGGCCGCTGATCCTGCGCGAGGGCATTTACTACGAGGTGGGTAGCAACAAACCGTTCTGGGGCCTGGCCGGGCGCTACCATGATGTGGACGAAGCCCGCATCCACATCCGCCACACCCTGCGCAATGGACGCCTCTCCGGCCCGGCGGACGGTTGGAACACCGAGGCCATGCCGGTTTACACCGCCGAGCATCTGGATGGAAAACTCGTCAGAGAGCAATACAACGGCGAGGGCAGCCGCGAGGATTTCCTCGCACTCTCCGGCGAGGAACTGCGCGCCATCAAATACCACCCGGCACCGCCGATCCCCGAGGAGGGCAACTGGCTTGGCACCACATCCCAAGGCTACGACGTGCTGGCCTACCTCTACGGCGGCCTGCAGGTGAACTTCAAGGCGGCCATCATCTATCTGCCCATCGTCTATCTCATCGGCATCACCATCGGCATGATGATGGGCTACTTCGGCGGTTGGTTCGACCTCGCCGTGCAGCGGCTCATCGAGATTTTCTCCAACATGCCATTCCTCTTCGTGGTGATCATTTTCTCAAGCATGGTGCCGGAACAGTTCAAGGGCCTGCCGGTGGTGCTCACCATCCTCATCGTCTTCGGATGGATGGGCATGACCTATCTGATGCGCACCGCAGCCTACCGCGACAAGGAGCGCGATTACATCGCCGCCGCGCGCGTGCTGGGCGCAGGCACGCCGCGCATCCTCTTCCGCCACCTGCTGCCCAACACCGTGGCCATCATCGTCACGCTGGTGCCTTTCACCATTTCCGGACTGGTTTCCGCACTCACCTCGCTCGACTACCTCGGCTTCGGCCTGCCGCCGGAATATGCCACCTGGGGCCGCCTGCTCAACGACGGCCTTTCCAATCTATCAGCTCCATGGCTGGTCACCTCCACCTTCGCGGTGCTGGTGGGGCTGCTGGTTCTCATCACCTTCGTGGGTGAGGCCGTGCGTGAGGCCTTCGATCCGAAAAAATTCACTTATTACCGATGATGCGCCGCCTGATGAAACGCCTGGCCATGCCCACCCTCGGCGCGCTCGCGCTGGTGGCGCTGGCCGCTTGCAGCCGCGAGTCCGCGGAAACCGGGCGCACGCTGGAGTTCGAGTCGTTCATGCCCGTTTACAACCGCCACATCCGAGGCTGGCTGGAAACCCAACAGCAAGCGAACGCCGAGGCCATCGCCGGCAACGAAGCCGCGCTTGCCACCGCCGAGGGCGAGGCCCGCGAGTTGCTCGAAGTGCAGGCCGCGTCGCTGCGTCGCGAGCAGGAAAAATGGCGCTTCCGTCTCTCAATCGGGGATTTTCTCAAAGTCGGCGATCCCTCTGAAATCCCCACCGGCCTGGTCTGGGAAACCGGCATGGACCAGCCCGAGATCGGCGATCCCGCCGCGAAAAAAGGTGGTGCGTTCCGCAAGTTCATTTCATCGTTTCCGCCCACTATCCGGCCCTTCGGTGATAACTCCAACAATTCGTTCCGCGGTGAATTGTATGATAACATCGACATGCCGCTGGTGACGCTGCATTTGGAAACCATGGAAATGATTCCCGGACTGGCCAGGGAATGGGCGGTCTCGGATGACGGCCGCACGATCTGGTTCCGGATCGATCCCGAGGCCCGTTATTCGGACGGCGTTCCGGTGCGCGCCCGTGATTTCCTCGTCACCGTTTACCTGCGGGTCTCCGATCACATCGTCAATCCCTACGCCAAGCAGTTTTACCGTGAGAACATCGCCCAGATCGCCATGTTCGACGATCACACGGTGGCCATATCATTGCCGGAGGCCAAGGTCTATGCTCCGGCGCTCGCCGGGGCCATCACGCCCTCGCCGCCGCATTTCTATGCGGAATACGGCCCGGATTACAGCGAGCGCTACCAATGGCGTTTCCCACCCACCACCGGGGCCTACGAAGTGCTGCCGGAAGACATTGTCAAGGGTGCCTCCATCACCCAGACGCGCGTCAAGGAATGGTGGGCGCGCGACCGCAAATACTATCGCCATCGTTTCAACCCGGACAAGATTGTCCACACCGTGGTGCGCGACGATTCCAAGGCCTTCGAGTTGTTCCGTGCCGGCGAGATCGATACCTTCTTTCTGGTCCGTCCGGACCTCTGGTATGAGAAATCCGAAATCGAGGAATTTTACAAAGGCTTCATCGAGCGCGTGGTTTTCTACAACCGCTACCCCAAGGTGCCGCGCGGTCTTTACCTCAACGTCAGCAAACCGCCGCTCAACGACCGCAACGTGCGCATCGGCATCCATCATGCCTTGAACTGGCAGAAGGTGATCGATGTGATGTTCCGCGGCGATTACCAGCGCATGAATGCATTCAACGAAGGGTATGCCATTTTCAGCGATCCCACCATCACGGCGCGGCCCTTCTCCATCCATCTTGCCCGCGAGTCGTTCCGCGCCGCCGGATTCACCAATGAGGGCCGGGACGGCATCCTCACCAAGCCCGACGGCACCCGCCTCTCGGTTTCAGTCACGTATCCGGTGATGCCCATCTCGGACCGGATTTTCGCCATCCTGCGCGAGGAGGCCAGGGCCGCCGGGCTTGACCTCCGGCTCGATGGACTGGAAACCACCGTCACTTACAAGAAGGTGATGCAGAAACAACACGAGATGTATTTCGGCAGTTGGCTGATCACTCCGCCGGTGCCGGATTTCCACCAGTTCCTGCATTCCACCAACGCCTACGACGAGAAGGGCAACCTCAAGCCCCAAACCAACAACATCTTCGTTTGGAGCCGCCCGGATACGGACATCCTCAGCGAGCAGGTCCGCACCGCACGCACCGAAGAAGAGCTGCGCGAGGCCACGGTGAAACTGCAGCGCATCATGCATGACGAGGCGATGTTCGCACCCGCCTACTCGGTGGATTTCATCCGCCTCGGCTCATGGCGCTGGGTCCGCTGGCCGGACTCCGAGACCACACGCTTCAGCCCGCCGGTGGTCTATGATCCACATGAATCCTACGTTTTTTGGATCGATGAGGAAATCCGCGCGGAAACACTGGCCGCCCGCAGATCCGGCAGGTCGTTCCGGGAATCCACCAAAATCGTGGATGCCTACCGCCTGCCCGCTCCGGCACCCGCCGCTCCTGCCGAAACCCCCGATACCCCATGAACGGCCCTAACGGAAACATCCTGGAGGTGAACAAACTCATCACCTCGTTCGAGACCGACCGCGGGTTGCTGCGCGCCGTGGATCAGGTCTCGTTCTCGGTGCCCGAAGGCAAAACCGTCGGCATCGTCGGCGAGTCCGGCTGCGGCAAGAGCGTCACCGCCATGTCGATCGTGCGGCTGTTGCCACAGCCTGCCGGCAAGATTCTCGGCGGCCATGTATGGTTCAAGGGCCGCGATCTGGTGCAGGCCAGCGACGATGAAATCCGGCGCGTGCGCGGCGGCGAGATCGGCGTGATTTTCCAGGAACCGATGTCCGCCCTCAACCCCGTGCACCGCATCGGCCGCCAGGTGGTGGAAGTCTTCCGGCTCCACCAGAAAATCTCCAAACGCGACGCCTGGGACGCTGCGGTGGAAATGCTCAACCTGGTGCGCATCCCGGCACCGGAAAAGCGCATGATGGACTATCCGCACCAACTCTCCGGCGGCATGCGCCAACGCATCGTCATCGCCCTTGCGCTCGCCTGCCGGCCGTCGCTCGTCATCGCCGACGAACCGACCACCGCGCTGGACGTCACCGTGCAGGCGCAGATTCTCGATCTGATGGCGCGGCTGCAGGACGAGATGAAAATGTCCATCATCCTGATCACCCACGACCTCGGCGTGATCGCCGAAACCTGCGATGAAGTGGTGGTGATGTATGCCGGCCGCGTGGTCGAGAAAGCATCCGCCACCGAGCTCTTCGCCAACCCATTGCACGCTTACACCAAGGGCCTGCTCCACTCGATCCCCACCTTGGAAACTCCGTCCAAGTCCGTGCTCAACACCATCCCAGGCATGGTCGCATCGCTCGCCGAGCACACCCACGGCTGCCGTTTCTGCCAGCGCATGGGCCGCAGCCTTCCCGGCACCCGCGAGCGCCCCGCCTTCATCGAAGTCTCGCCCGGCCATTGGGTGGAAAACTGCGCCGTGTGCACGGCGAACATTGAACATCCAACATCCAACATTGAACATTGAACATTGAACATTGAACATTGAATGAATGAGGAAGTTAAAACGAACCATGATATGGCGGAGCGCATGCCCTATCTTCAAAGAAATCCTCACATACTTCACTTCGACGTTGGATGTTCAATGTTGAATGTTCGATGTTCAATTTCATCATGAACCCGCCGCTTCTCACAACCTCCAACCTCCGCGTCCACTTCCCCGTGCGCGGCGGGGTGATGCTGCGCCAGACCGGCGCGGTGCGCGCGGTGGACGGCGTGTCGCTGGACATCGCGCCCGGCGAGACGCTCGGCCTCGTCGGCGAATCCGGTTGCGGCAAGTCCACTCTCGGCAAGGCGGTCGTGCGCCTGCTCAAGCCGACCTCAGGCAGCATCCGCTTCGCTGAAACCGACATCTCGCGCCTCAGCCAGCGCGCGCTGCGCCCTCTGCGCCGGGATTTTCAAATGATCTTCCAGGACCCCGCCGAATCGCTCGATCCGCGGATGAGCGTGCGCTCGATCATCGAGGAACCCTTCGTCATCCATGGCATCGGCTCGCGCGCGGAACGCCACCAGCGCGTCAACGAGTTGTTAGACCGCGTCGGCCTGCCGACATCCGCTGCGGAACGCTACTCATTCGAGTTTTCCGGCGGACAACGCCAGCGCATCGGCATCGCCCGCGCACTCGCCCTCAAGCCCAAACTCATCGTCTGCGATGAGCCGGTCTCCGCACTCGATGTCTCGATCCAATCGCAGATCCTCAACCTGCTCGTGGAACTCCAGCAGGACTTCGGGCTTTCCTATCTTTTCATCGCCCACGACCTCTCGGTGGTGAAACACATCAGCGACCGCGTGGCGGTGATGTATCTCGGCAAGATCGTCGAACTCGCCCCGGCGGAGACGATTTACCGCGATCCGCGCCACGCCTACACCAAGGCGCTGCTCTCCGCCATCCCCACGCCGGACCCGCGCGTGCGCCGCGAGAAAATCCTGCTGGAGGGCGATGTCCCCTCCCCCATCGATCCGCCGGCCGGCAGCGCCTTCGGCCACCGCATCAACCACCCGCGCTATGATGAAAGCATCGGCCTGGACCTCGCTCTCACAGAAATCGCGCCGGGCCACATGGTCGCCGCCGACCCCTGCTGCCTGAGCGAAGAAGACTGGCGGAAACTCCGTTTGAGCCCGGCACCGCAAAGTCCCGAGTTTGAGTAACCGTGCCAAAAAAGGTTTGGCACATCAGTCACCTGACTTGAGCACCTTGATGAAGGCATCCTGCGGGATGTTCACCTTGCCGAACATCTTCATCTTCTTTTTGCCCTCTTTCTGTTTCTCCAGCAGTTTGCGTTTGCGGGTGATATCACCGCCGTAGCATTTGGCGGTGACATTCTTGCGCATGGCGGAGATCGATTCGCGGGCAACAATCTTGCCACCGACGGCCGCCTGGATGGCGACGACGAAGAGGTGGTTCGGAATGACTTCCTTGAGCTTGCCGGCGAGCACGCGACCGTAGGACTCGGCCTTGTCGCGGTGAACGATGGTGGAGAAGGCCTCCACCGGATCGCCGGCGATGAGCATGTCCATCTTGACCATTTTCGCGGCGCGGTAGCCGGCGTGTTCGTAGTCCATGGAACCGTAGCCACGGGTCATGGATTTGAGCTTGTCATTGAAATCGACGAGGATCTCGGATAGCGGCAGCACGCAGGAAAGCATGACGCGGGTTTCATCGATGGTCTCGGTGTGGGTGACCTCGCCGCGTTTTTCCATGACGAGCTGCATCATGTCGCCGATGTATTCGCTGGGAACCATGATATAGACATTCACGATCGGCTCGCGAATTTCCTGAATGCCTTGTGGATCGGGAAAAAGCGTGGGGTTGTCGATGATGCGCTCGGTGGCATCGGTCATGGTGACCTGATAGATGACGGAGGGATAGGTGGAGATGACATCCATGTCGAACTCGCGGCGGAGGCGTTCCTGGATGATTTCCATGTGAAGCAGTCCGAGGAAGCCGCAGCGGAAGCCGAAGCCGAGTGCCGTCGAGCTCTCCTGCTGATAAGTGAAGGCGGGATCGTTGATCTGGAGCTTGCCCATCGCCATTTTCAAGGCCTCATAGTCTGACGAATCGACCGGATAGATGCCTGAGAAAACCATCGGCTGAATCTCCTTGTAGCCGGGCAGCGGCTCGGCGCACGGGTGGGTGGAGTCGGTCATGGTGTCACCGATTTTCACTTCGGTGGCGGACTTCATGTTGGCGATGACATAGCCGACGTCGCCGGGCACGAGTTTGTCGCGGGCGCTCATTTTCGGAGTGAAGACACCGACTTCCTTGACCTCGTAGATTTTGTCGGTGGCGAAGAGTTTCACGCGCTGGCCGCGTTTCACGCTGCCTGAGAAGACGCGGACGTAGGAGACCACGCCGCGATAGGTGTCGTAGAGCGAGTCAAAGACCGAACAACGGAGCAGTTTGTCCGGATTTTCCTTCGGCGCTGGGACGCGGGCGATGATCGCTTCCAGAATGTCCTCGATGCCAATGCCGTTTTTGGCGGAGGCGGGGATGCAATCCTCCGCGGGGATGCAGAGGATGTCCTCAAGCTGTTTCTTGCACTTCGGGACGTCGGCAGCGGGCAGGTCGATCTTATTGAGGACCGGGATGATGGTGAGATTCTGCTCGGTGGCGAGGTGGAGGTTGGCCACGGTCTGGGCCTCGACGCCCTGGGCGGCATCGACCATCAGGATGGCGCCTTCACAGGCGGCCAGGGCGCGGGAAACCTCGTAGGAGAAATCGACGTGGCCCGGAGTGTCGAGCAGGTTGAGCTTGTAGGTCTTGCCGTCGCGGGCGGTGTATTCCATGGCCACGGGATGCGACTTGATGGTGATGCCCTTCTCGCGCTCCAGATCCATGGAATCGAGTTGCTGGGCGGTGCTGTCGCGCATCGAAACGGTGCTGGTCATTTCCAGCAGGCGGTCGGAAAGCGTGGTTTTCCCGTGATCGATGTGGGCGATGATGGAGAAATTGCGGGTCAGCTCGGTGGACATGGGCGGTGGAAAAGTCGGCGGGGCGGGCGAGGGAAAGCAGGAATTTGCCGGGAAGGCACTAAAAATCAAGAGCGGGCGGGCTGAGCGGCAGCTTGACGCGGTAAAAGTTTCGGTTCAGCCCCGTGCCGATTGAAAATCGCCGCATTGTCAGGCGTGCCGTCTGATGGGCGCGTTCTTGCGTGCGTCAAATCCCCAGTTTGCGGCACGGCAAAACAATTTTTTGACAAGCGCGCGTGCTGCCGCTACACAGCCCGCCCCGCGCGGGATATTATCCGCACTGGAAACTCATTCCAACCACAACGCCCTCTCCGTCACATGGCCAAAAAGACCACTCTCAAAGCAGCTAGCCGCGCCCGCACCGGTTCCGGCCGCCTCAACCAAATGCGCCGCGAAGGCTGGCTTCCATCCGTTATCTACGGCCGTGGCACCGAAAACAAGAACCTCAAGGTGGACGCCAAAACGTTCAATGAGGTGATCGCCCGCAGCAGCTCGGAAAACATCATCGTCAACCTGGAAATCGACGGTGAAGGCACCCGCCTCGCGTTCCTGCAAGCCATCCAGCACGATCCTCTCACTGGCAATGCCGTGCATGCCGACTTCCTGGCCATCGACAACAAGACGGAAATCACCGCCCACATCCCGGCCCACCTGGTGGGTGAGGCTCCGGGAATGAAAGCCGGCGGCGTAATCGAGCAATACGTGCATGCCTTGGAAATCATCTGCCTGCCCGATGACCTCCCGGAAATCATCGACGTGGACATCAGCAGCCTGGAACTTGGCGATTCCCTGCACGTCGGTGAAGTGGTTTATCCCAAGGGTGTCCGCCCCACGCACTCGGCGGATGTGGTCATCGTCCACATTGGCCGCGCCGGATCCGGAGCCGATACCGAGGCTGCCGCCGCAAGCGAAACTCCCGCCGCCTGACCGGGAATACGCACAGCGCCTTTCCACCAACGCCCGGGCCGTGCGAACGCCCCGGGCGTTTTTCATTTGAGATTTCAAATTTCAAATCCTCCTCTATCACCATGTCCTTCAAAATCATCGTCGGCCTCGGCAATCCCGGGCGGCAGTATGAAGAAACCCGCCACAACGTCGGGTTCATGGTGCTGGACCGGCTGGCCGCCGCCTCCGGCGTGGTTTTTCAATCGGTGCCCAAGTGGCAGTGCCATCTGGCCAAGCTGCCGGAGTCCGGCACCCTGCTGATCAAGCCGCAGACCTTCATGAACCTCAGCGGCCGTGCCATCCGCCAGGTGCTCGCCTTCCACAAATGGCCGCCGGAATCGATGCTGGTCATTTACGACGACGCCGCCCTGGCGCTCGGCACCCTGCGCTTCCGCGAGAAAGGCTCAGCCGGCGGCCACAATGGCATCAAATCGATGATCGAACACCTCGGCACCGATGTATTCCCGCGCCTCAAGATCGGCATCGGCTGCAGCGAACCGGGAAACATGACCGGTCACGTGCTTGGGAAATTTTCGCCCGACGAGTGCCCGCTGCTTGAAAACACGCTTGCCACGGCTCTGGATGCCGTGCAGCTTGCCCGTTCCCAAGGGATCGCCGCCGCGGCGAACCGCCACCATACCCGCATTCCATCCACTCAAACGCAAACCGATGAGCCGCAAATACCAAGGCCTGATTATCCTTAACACCAAATCCCACGAAGGCAGCGTTGACGATCTCGTCACCGCCGTTTCCAAGGAACTCGAAGCCGAAGGCGCCAAGCTGGAGAAAATCAGCCAACTCGGCCGCCGCCAGTTCGCCTACAGCTCGCGCCACCTTGAAGCCGGCCACTACGTGAACTACGTCTTCCAAGGCGCACCCGACATTATCACCAAGATCCAGGACCGCCTCCGCCTCAACGGCCACGTCCACCTCCAGCACTTCCAACGCCTCGCTTGATTTTAAAATTGTTCACTAGAACAGTTTTAAAACCTTGCGCTGCATGCCGATTTTCCTAATCTCACCACGCTATGGCCAATCTCAATAAAGTCATGCTGATCGGAAACCTCACCAGGGACCCCGAACTGCGCTACACCCCGAGCGGCAAAGCCGTTGCCGATATCTCCCTCGCCATCAACCGCGTCTGGGTCAATGACGCCGGCCAAAAGCAGGAAGACACCACATTCGTGGATGTCACCCTGTGGGGCCGCCAGGCAGAACTCGCCCAGCAATACCTCACCAAGGGCCGCGGTGCCTACATCGAAGGCCGCCTGCAAATGGACACTTGGGATGACAAGGAAACCGGCAAAAAGCGCAGCAAACTCAAGGTCGTAGGGGATAGCCTGCAGTTTCTCCCCGATGGTCGTGCCGGCGCTGCCAATGGCGGCGGCGCACCTCCCCAGCAGCAGCGCGCAAGCGCTCCGGCCCAACGCTCCGGCCCACCCCAAGGAGCATCTGCCGCTCCTTCGGATGATTTCCAGGAAGAGGACGACATCCCGTTCTGATCCGCGAAATTCAATCGCAATCTTCCCAAAGCGGGACCGCCCACGCGGTCCCGCATTTTTGTTTCACCCCAAAAATCTTCGGCAAACAGAAATCATTGCGTCCGACGGGATGGCTCGACGAGCGGACCCGCCGCGCGCGGAGAATCTAGCCGCACCTTTTTTAAATCACCCGCGGATCGTAACCAACCGGTCCGCGGGTTTTTCATGTCCGCAAGCCAGCAGTTTTCCAATTTCCTAATCAAACCCAACCGTTCCCGAGTGCGGGAACCCGATCCCGCCGCGCCAAAACCCCCCTCCCGCACGCGGGAACCCCGTTTTGGCACAAAATGTCACACTTTCTAATCAAATCACCCGATCCCGGCCCGGAACACCTGATTTTCCAATCTTCCGCACCCATTCCCGGGAAAATCGCCTCGACTAACAGCCCCTCCGTTTAGCAGATTATGCGCAATGGTTTTTGGAATCGCCATTCTGGCATTCCTCTATTCCTTCACATCGCACACCCACACCGTCATGCCCTACCGTGCACTTCCTGATTCCGATTCCAGCCGCAGTAAAGCCTTCTGCGCTGCCAGTAAAAAAATTCGCCGCCGTCGTGCCAGCAGCCCGGCCACCGCTGCCACCCTCACCGCTCTGGGACCCCAGTGGGAAAAGGAAATCCGCGATCGTTCTGATGCCCTGGGCGGCCAGTCCGCCCTCACCTCCGCCCCAGATGCCGCCTGTGTCCGGCTCCGCCTCGTCACCAGCCACTTTTTCCAAGTGTATCAACTCGGCGTCGCCCGCGGCATCTTCTCGCCCGCAGCGACCAGTCTTGTATCCCTGCCCGATCATTAAATGATAATAAATACATGAAACTGAATCCTGTGTTGTTACTTATGTGTATAGGACTATTTGTAAGTCCTCATTTTCTCCATGGAGCAGATTTGGCGACTGTGGGCCAAGACTATCGTGTTTGGACAAGTTCCGTTGGCACTACAGTTACTGCCAAGTTAGTCTCCTTGGAAAATGGTAAGGTTTTTCTGATGAAGGAGGATGGCACAAAAATAAATGTTCCACAGCCGTCCCACAGACTGGGCGCGGCGCGCCCTGAGCCTTGATTTTGCAAGGCCCTGAGGTCGTTTCGGGAGAATGGCGATTGCGACTTTTTTGCGAGCAGTTGATATATCCCGGTGTTTACGCGGCGATGCTGTCCCATGACATCACGTCCTGGCGGGCGCAAAACCCGGCAACCACGCGGTATTGAGTGCTCCGAGCACCTTCAACCGCCCGGATGCTGTCCCATAGGATTTCAGCAACGCCAGCAGGTCGAT
>CANLKN010000075.1 GCA_947491475.1 Akkermansiaceae bacterium
TCGCCCGGCTCGGTCACAATCCCTGCCCGCACCGGATTCAAATCGATGTAAGCCGCCATTGTCCGCGCCGCCTCGCCGTCCTCCACCACCACGCTCTTGAAGTTTTCCTCCCACAGGTTGCCCTTGCGTTTCGTGCGCCCGTTGTGCCATCGCGTGAAGCGCTGCAGCAGCGTTTTCATAAACTCCGAGAGATCGTGCATGCGGTAGGTATAGCGCTCGTGAATGCGAATATAGCAAAGCTACTGTCCGGGTAAAATTGATAAATAGGCTGATCCTTTCATCATGATTGCATGGAGGCAGAACAGAGTCAGGGCGTGGGTGAGCTCCCTTCCAATTGGAAAAAAGCCCGGGGAAGTTTCTTTACGGAATCAGTCAGGCGGAAAGTGCGATATTGATATCCGGGAGGAAGTCCGGGCAGACCTGCGGTATTGGCGGGAATCACTTCCTGCATGGGAAGAATTACGGGTTCTCCCGGGATGAGAAAGGTTTGCAGATGATAATTTACGCCGTCGCCAGTGATTCGGTTGTTCATCAGAGGTGCTTCGCCGCGCACCGGTAACGTGATGGCGAAATGAGAAGTCGAGCCACCCACTGGTGGTTCTGAAATCAGTTCAAGGCTGAGAGGTTTGGCCTGCCCGGGCGAATGGCCGGGAGGGGTCGCGAATACGAAATGCGAGAAGTTAGTTTCTCCATCAAGATTAGGGTCGGCCTGTGTACCCTGCTGTGGTCCATGGGCAAGGCCTTGCTCATAGGCCCATCGATTATAAACCGCATTCGGCGACAGCTGTTCGTCGAGCAGTTCACCGTGCAACTCGATTCCCGAGAGTGCGAGGTAGTGGTGGTTGTTCGAATTCGTCCCGGTTTGGAGGATGCGGAAATAGCGGTAGGCACCGATGAGTTTGGGTAGCGGCCAGAAATGCTCCGCTCCTGCCGAGTTGAGTGCGGTGTCGTTCACATGGGTGGAAAGAGTGTCCCAGGTGGTGCCGTCGTTGGATGCTTGTAGTTGCCAATTCCGCAGCGCCTCGGTGTCCCACGACGAGTAATGGCGTAGGGCATAGCCGGTCGGGCGTACCCGGAGATTGCGGAAGTCCACCTGCATCCACGAGTTGGATACGGCTTGGGTCAAGCAGCGCACAGCTTGATTGCCGGTAATTGCGGATGCGGATTGTGAGGAAGAGCCGAGTGAGGATGAGGAGGCAAGGACCAGGCTTATCAAGGAAGGATTGATGAAAGGGCGCGTACCGTTTGCAGTGCCGAGGTAGTGGAGTATGCCGTTGAATGCTCCTGCATTTGTAAGACCCAGGAGGCCCCGTGGTGTGCCGGGCTGTAGGAAATTCGGATGTACTACTGTATTGGCAAACACGCGGCCGTGGAGTTCGAAACCGGAGAGCGCGAGATATCTGTGGCCGTTCGAGTTCGGCCCGGTTTGTAGAATGCGGAAGTGGGACCAAGCCTCGGTTCCATCCACCCGCCAGCTTGCTTCATCTCCCCGCGCTTGGAGGGAGGGGTCATTCGTGTGGGTGGAAAGCGTCCTCCATTGGATGCCGTCGTTCGAGCCCTGCAGTTGCCAATTTCTGAGGGCTTCGGTATCCCACGAACTATAATGGCGCAGCGAAACCCAACTCGGGCATACGCGTAGGCCTGGGAACTCCACTGCAAAAAACGCACCGGTCTGTGGGCGCGTGACACAGCGTACGGTTTCCTGTCCGAGGATGGCGTGAGCTGGCACCGAGTCGTTCATTAACGGCGAGGATGTGGTGTTGGCCAATCCCCGGAGCGTTGGATTCCAGTAAGGTTCACTGCCGCCAAGCGTGGCCAAATGATGCACCAGACCTTGCCCATCGAATCCGGAGAGAAACTCGAAATCAAATTCCTCTAACGATTCGGCAACTGGCTCGAATTGCGTGGATTCGGCATGTCCGTAAACTTCAAAGCCGGAAAGTGCGAGGTAATGATGGGCGTTGGAATTCACCCCTGTCTGCACCAGGCGCAACAATCGGAAATGAATGCCCTGTGGATAGGTGATTGTGAACGTCCCGCTGGCGCCGCGTTTGTCCAGCGTGGTATCAGACGTCTTCTCATCGAGCAGTGCCCATTGGGAGCCATCGTTGGAGCCGAGGAGTTGCCATGAGCGCAGTGCCTCCGTGTCCCAAGAGGAATAGTGGCGCAAGGTGTAATGCGTGGGTGCGATGGCAATATCCATGAAATCGAATTCAAACCATGAACCCGGAACTGGTTTGGTGGCGCATCGCACCGCGTCGCGGCCGACTGCTGCGTGGGCGGGTTCCGAGTTGTCCAGAATGGACGAGGCGGCCACGCGCATCCGACCGGCTTCGGCCGGGTTACGGTAGGCGGTGGTGCCGTCATCGGTGGCCAGATAGTGGACGAGACCGTTGCCATCAAAATCGGAAACATGGTTGAAGGTGCGTCCATCCGCCGGGAGGGGAGCAGGGGACTGCTTGATGCAAAGCGTGCCGTGCAACTCGAAGCCGGAGAGCGCGAGGTAGTTGTGGTTGTTCGAGTTCAACCCGGTCTGAAGAACCCGGAACATGCGGTAGCCGAGGGCTGCTGAGGGATGATCGATCTCCCAAGTATGGGTGTCGCCCGCACCGGAGAGGGCGGTATCGTCCACATGTTCGCGCAAGGTCGTCCAAGTAAGGCCGTTGTTGGAGGCCTGGAGTTTCCAATTGCGCAACGCTTCGGTGTCCCAGGTGCTGTAATGGCGGAGCGAGTAATGGGTGGGGGCGACGGTGTTGTTCCGGAAGTCCACTTGATACCAGGCATTGGATTCAGGCATCGTGAGCGAGCGCACGGCGGCATTTCCGAGGATGGCATGCGGGGGTTGGGAATCGGCGCCGAGTGAGGATGAACTGGCGGCAATCAGCCCGCGCAGGGCCGGATTCTTGTAGCTATGCAGGCCGCCGCTGGTAGCGAAATATGCCACGATTCCGCTACCGTCAAAATCCTCGCCGGGCTCGAAAACAAGAGGTTTGCACGATGGAGTGAGCAGCAAGGTGTCGGCGAATTTCGGCCCATAGGCCACGCCGAAAATCTCCAGGCCGGTCACACGGAAAGACATCGGCTCGATAGCTCCCAGCCCTGTGGCACGCAGACGCAACAGGCGGAAAGGTGGCCATCCGGGGTCGACTGTCAGGGCCCAAGTCAGCCTGCCATCATTTTCCTCATCGGGCTTGGCCTCGAATCCATTGTGCAGCAACTGCCAGTTCACGCCGTTGTTGGATCCTTCCAGCACCCATGATTCCACGGGAATTCGTCCTGTATGCGGATCGAGTCCCAAGCGGTATGCGGTGGTGGCGAACGAGTGGTCGGCAGGAAGCTCCACCATGATCCAGGCACCCGGAGAGGGCGGGGACTCAATGAGAACTGATTCGGGTGGCAACATGTCGGCCGGGTGGGTGACTGGTTCTCCCGGCCCCGAAGTGAGGACATGGAGCAGTCCGGCACGGGCTGGGTTTTGTGCCGCCTGTAAGCTGCCCTTGGTGGCGAGAAATTCCAACAGGCCAAGCCCCTGGCCAGTTTCCCCGTCATCGGCAGCTACCCGGGGAAGCTCTCTCCGATGAGTGGCGGTTGGGTCGGGAATTTGTGATGTTTCATCGAAATGATAACTCCCTTGCAACTCCCAACGGGCGAGTGCGATGCGTAGGCTTTCATCGGACGATGGGCCGGTAAGGCGAAGACGGAAGCGACTGAATGTCCCGATTGGCTCCAGTGTGAACACCGCTTCCGCGGATGCGCCGTCGAGGGTGTTGTCGTTCACGTGTTGTCGTTCACGTGTTGTCGTTCACGTGTTGTCGTAGTTGCGTCCAGTTGAGGCCGTCGTTGCCTGCCTCCATGACCCAGTTTCGCAGCAGTGGCTGATCGAGGGAATCCGGCTGCACCAGGCGATAGCTGGTCGGCGTGAACGCGCCTTCCTTGAGTCGTAGCTCGATCCATGCCGACTCCTGCGGCTGTGTGAGCACGTGGGTGGTGACGCTGCGATCCGCCACACTGTGTGAAGGACCGGACTGTGCATCCAAAGGACTTGTCACGACTTCCACATTACCGAGAAGAGCAGGATTGCAAAATGGCGCTTCAATTTCTCCACGTCCGAGGAAATCCAGCAAACCTTCAAACAGGGCAACGGTTTCCCCCTGCCCAGGCGCTGTTGGCAATGGAAGTTCCAGAGTGGTAGAGTAAGGAACTCGCGGCAGCTCCAGCGTCGCTTCACCCGCACGGGCATGACCCGTAGTGTAAGTTGTCCAAGTGATGCCGAGGATCAAATATGTTAGGAAAAACACCGGGGGTGTCATGCGGTGGGAGGTTTTTTCCCAACTCATAACGTAGGAGATGATACACCAAAGGGAAAACAAGGTTTTCAACGGAAAGGAACGCGAGATGATCGGATTTGTTGTCGCGAAATCCCGTGAATTGATTGCGTTGCTCATTTACGGGGACCGTAGCCGACCGGGTTGTGTTGCCAAGTTTGATTAGACTGTCAGACGGATATAATTTCCTGAAACTGCCTGCTGACTTACTTCTTCGCCCAGGCTTCGAAGCACACGTTGGTCGTAGTCATCTGGATCGGGATTGGATGGATTCCGGGGCCGGTTGAACCAGTCGAGGTCGGGTTTGTCTTCGGGAATCCATTCCTTGATCGCCTGCGGCGGAGACACAAGATGAAGAGGGCTTTGAGCAGATCATTGGCATCATCGCCACGCGCTGCGGTTGCCACACGGCGTGCCGGAGGAAGTCGAAAACGGCACCGGCCCGAACTGGTTGGCCGTACATTAAGTCCGGTTTTATGCGCTCAGGGTGGACTCTTCAGCCCAGATCGCAACACATCCCTGCCACATTTAAGGACAGACAAATAATTTGCGTTGCTCCGGTGCGAATTCACCATGGAAGCTTCAACGGAGGCACATCCTCCGGCGCGCCTTTCCATTCCGGGGCATGAATTGTCCGCGTGGATGAATCGAACCGGAACGGCAGACCGCTGGCCGGATCGATCAGTTCCGGGATGGTCTTCCCTTCTCGTTCGTGGATCAGCCTATCCATCAGAGCATGGTGTTGCGCGGCAATGACCACTGCGCGAAGCATGCCCTTGTTCCAAGATGACTGGCCTATATCGCATGCATCGACGAATGCGAGGCTCTCTTTCGAGAGTGAATCAGAACCGGGTTTCAAGCCCGATCCATTCAGATCGCGGAACCCGGTCGCTGGCTTGCTTTCCAGTTCTGCAACATAACGCGCCACCCCGGCGCTCCAGACACGCGCGGTTTCTTCGGGATCTTCAAGATTGCCCTGATGATGATCAGCGAGGACGATAGGAAGGAACAAATGATCCGCCGAAGTGTGCCACTCGCCTCTGGACACAACCGCCAATCTGGCAGGAGCATTTGCTTCCCCACCCATCAACTTCTGCCAAGCGCTCAGATCCGACTCGGAACCGAGCTTTGGAAGAATGACATCGGCTACCAATTTCATACGACCAAGATCCATCAGAATCACTACGGTCTCGGTTAAAAACGATGGAGCTTCCACGTCGTGAAGATGGTTGCGGATTTGCATGGCATGCCGTTCGGCTTCAAGCGAGGCGGGCTCATTGCCCGACTCCGCAGCCAGACGGGCCTGCAACTGGAAGATATCATGAAAGCGACTTCGCCGGTCTGGCTTCGTAAAATCCGTTGTAGTCCTTACGCGACAGTGTTGAGGACTGTGAGAAAAGCGAGGCGATGCGTTCCGCCTCAGTGACAAAAGCCGGGTATTTTGCCAGAAACTCCCGAGATTTCTCAGAATCCCAGGAATTCACACAGTCGGAAAGCTCGTCCAACATCCCGGGCTCGAATTGGTATGATTCCGGATGTTTCCCGAGCCGGTGGATCTGGAGAAAACCGTTTTCCTCATCCGGCACGGACCGTTCTTCAATCCGCAACTCCGGGAACTCGACAAGCAGACGCCGCTTCATTTCCGCCTGCCGCATTTTCATTCGCGCGCGGTCGGCCGGTGTCTCAGACTTCTCCTTGCGCTCACGATGGAAAAGCGCGCCGAGAACTCCTTTTGCAATACGGATTTCTTCAGGCAAATCCTCAAGTTTGCGGTAGGCCACATAGCCACCGATCCCTAACAAGCCTATCCCGATCAGGCTGGCGACAAGC
Source organism: Akkermansiaceae bacterium (assembly GCA_947491475.1). GTDB lineage: Bacteria > Verrucomicrobiota > Verrucomicrobiia > Verrucomicrobiales > Akkermansiaceae > Luteolibacter. The sequence goes on from CANLKN010000075.1 coordinate 6,156, forward strand.
GGGACAGACGGGGATTTCATTGAAGAGAGGCTTGGCTTTCCGCCGCGGCTTTCTCCTGAGCGAGCTTGGGGTCCTTCCAGGTGGACTGGATGTAAACCTCGCGCAATTCCTTGTGGCCGATCTGGCAGGGGCTGTGCGCCATCAAGTCCGCACCCTTGTTGTTTTTCGGGAAGGCGATCACCTCGCGGATGCTGTCCTCGCCGGCGATGAGCATGGCGATGCGGTCGAGTCCGAGCGCGAGGCCGCCGTGCGGTGGTGCGCCGAAGCGGAAGGCATCGAGGATGTGGCCGAACTTGATCTGTTGTTCTTCCGGGCCGACACCGAGCACTTCGAACATCTTCGCCTGAAGATCTTTTTCGTGAATCCGGATCGAGCCGCCGCCGAGTTCGTAGCCGTTGAGCACCACATCGTAGGCCACCGCGCGGATGTTGGCATAGTCACCGGCGTCGAGTTTTGCTACATCATCAGGATGCGGACGCGTGAATGGATGATGCACCGCGCCCCAGTGACCGGTTTCCTCGTCGTGGGCGAGCAGAGGGAAATCGACAACCCACAGGAAATTGTAGGCGGCGGAGTTTTTGGTGAGTTCCATCATGTTCGCACACTCGCATCGTATGCGGCCGAGGATGGTGGAGACGCTTTCGCGTGAGCCGGCGACAAAGAAGACGATGTCGCCTTCCTCGACATGGAGTTTGGAAACGAGCGCGTCCTTTTCCGCATCGGTAAAGAACTTCCAAAGAGGGCTCTTGTATTCGCCGTCCTCGCACTTGATGAAGGCCAGCGTTTTCACAGGCAGGCCGGCCTGGATGGCGAGCTCGTTGAGTCGGTTCATCTGGCCGGTGGTGATGCCGGCGAAGCCCTTGGCGTTGATTGCTCTGACCACTCCGCCGCCGTCGAGGGTGGAACGGAAGATCTTGAACTCGGTCGCCGCGAAAACATCCGCAAGATCGATGATCTTCATGTCATATCGCGTGTCCGGCTTGTCGGAACCATAGATGTCCTCCGCTTCGCGGTAGGTCATGCGCGGGAAGGGCGTCGGCACGTCGATGCCAAGGCCCGACTTGAACATCGCGGCGAGCAGGCCTTCGACGAGTTCAATGATATCTTCCTGGCCGATAAAACTCGCCTCGAGGTCGATCTGGGTGAACTCCGGCTGGCGGTCGGCGCGCAGGTCCTCGTCGCGGAAGCAGCGCGCGATTTGATAGTATTTTTCCAGGCCGGCGACCATCATCAGCTGCTTGTATTGCTGCGGTGCCTGCGGCAGTGCATAGAAGCGGCCGGGATTGAGACGCGAGGGCACAAGGAAGTCACGCGCGCCCTCGGGCGTCGGGTTGGATAGGATCGGAGTTTCGATCTCAAAGAAGCCGGATTCGTCGAGATAACGGCGGGCGGCGGAGGTGATCACGCTGCGCTGGCGGATGTTTTTGCTCATGCGTGCGCGGCGCAGGTCGAGATAGCGGTATTTCATCCGCAGGTCCTCGTTGGAGAGTTCCTTGTCGAGCTGGAACGGCAGTACGTCCGCCTTGTTGACGATCACAAGTTGTTTCGCGACAATTTCAATCGCGCCGGTGGCGATCTTGTCGTTGATGGTGCCTTCGAGGCGATTGGAAACCAGACCGGTGACCTGCACCACGTCCTCCTCGCGCAAAGTATGTGATAGCTTGGCGACCTCCGGGTTTTCTTCTGGATGGAACACGCACTGCGTGAGACCCTCGCGGTCGCGGAGGTCGATGAAGATCACACCGCCGTGGTCGCGGGCCGAGTTGACCCAGCCGATGAGGGTGACGGTTTCGCCAGTGTGGGATTGGCGGAGTTGGTTGCAATGGTGTGTGCGCATGAGATGGAAGTTGGAAAGACGCAAGACGCAAGACTTCAAGACACAAGATAAAGAAGTCGCTGATTCATTGGCCTGTGATGGATGGAGTTGATGGGAATGAAAATAGGAAGCCGCACCGTTCTTATCTTGGGTCTTGCGTCTTGAAGTCTTGTGTCTTCATGCCAGCAGAGGCCCATCTGGCTGGGTGAGGCGGTCGGTGAGCCATTCGATGGCGTTGGCGGCATCGCCGGATTCCTCGGTGCGGCTGGAGAGGATCTTGAGCTTGAGGGCGGGATACTCGGCTCCGACGACCAACGCAAAGCGCGCGCCGGATTTTTCCGCGCTCTGGAATTGTTTGGCTACTTTGGCTGGATTGAGCGGGTAGTCGGCGGAGATGCCCGCGCGGCGGAGATCGGTGACGAGTTTGAGTGATTCCGCGCGCCTGGCTTCATCGGCGATGATCACGAAGACATCACAATTCGCGGCCTGGCGCTGGAGCCAGGCCTCCATTTGCATCGCGGCGTGGGTGGTTTCTTCGATGAGGTTGCGAATCACGTAATCGCCCATTGCAAAGCCGGTGGCAGGCAGATCGACGGCCCCGTCGGAAATGGTGGCTACCAGCGTGTCGTAGCGGCCGCCGCCGGCGACGGCGCGCATCGATTTTTTAGAGTCGAACACCTCGAAGACCACGCCTGTGTAGTAGGCGAGGCCGCGGACGATGGAGAGGTCGAGTTCGATGAAGTCTCCGAAGCCACGAGCTGTGAGATCCTGTTCGATGGCGGTGTAGGCGGTGGAGGCGTTTGCAGGATCGGCGATGAATGCGCGCACTTGATCGAGCGTGAGCGACCATGCGGCGAGCTTTTGGGTGAGGACTTGGGGTTTCTCGCGTTCGATCTTATCCACGAGATTGAGAAAATCCGGCATGTCAGCCTCGGGAACTCCATGGCGCGAGGCGAAATTGATCCATGCGTGGCGGTCGGAGACGCGCACCACGAAATCACCCGCGACGAAGCCGAAGGCGAGCATCGTTTCGATGGCGAGTGAGATCAGTTCCGCATCGGCGGCCGGCCCGGCTTCGCCGAGGATGTCCACATTGAACTGGTGGAACTCGCGCCCGCGGCCTTTCTGTGGTTTTTCGTAGCGAAAGCATTGGCCGATTTCGAACCACTTGAGCGGCTTGGGAAATTGCCGCTGGTGCTCGGCGACGAGGCGGGCCAGCGAGGCGGTGACTTCCGGGCGCAGCGTGACGTCGCGGCCACCTTGGTCTTCAAAGCGGAACAGCTGCGCGGAAAGCTCGCCCCCGGATTTTTTCAGGTAGAGCGCGGTGTCCTCGAGGATCGGAGATTCATATTCCACGTAGCCACAGCGGCGGGCCACCGAGCGCCAGGTCTCAAAGAGGTAATTGCGGATCGCGCATTCACGGGGAATGAAATCGCGGAATCCGGGGAGTGCTTGAAATGAAGGTCCGGCCATGGTCGGGCGGCGAGGATGCACGCCGTTTTCCGCATTTCAAGGCGCGAATGCGGACCTTAGGGATGGAGATCCTGCTCGATGGCTTTGAGCGTGAGGAACAGTTCCTGCCGGCGGCGCAGGCGCGGCTCGATCGAGAGCTTCTCGCGTGCCAAGTGGGTGCGCAGGCGGCTTAGCGAGGCGGCGTATTCATGAAAAACCACCCGCAGGGCGTCCTCGTAATCGCTGTGCAGGGCACTTGCAAAGGCATCGCAGGTATCGAGCAGGCGCTGGCGGAAATCGCGCGTGATGGAGCGGCGTGTGATCCACGCCACCACCACGCCACCCACAAAAAACAATCCGGCGATGGTGCAGAAAATCGCGGGCAGCCATGGCAGGCCCAGCGCACCACAAACCGCACCTGCGGTCGTTGAGACCAGCGTGGTCACCAGGAACGAGCGCAGCGCCACGTTGCGCTTGCGCAAATCCTGATCAAGCCGGGTGCGCACCTTGAGACTGCCGATGCTGTCGCCTGCGGCACCGCTGAGACGATGGACAAAACGCTGACGGGCGGCGGCGAGTGTTTCATCAATGGGCTGTTCCGCTTCGAGGGCGGTGTTCATTGTGCTCTGGATGCGCCCGCCGAGTTCCTGCCAATGGATGGCGCAGCTCTCGGCCACCTCACCGGCATCTTTTTCAGCCACGGCCTCGATCGTTTGTCGCAGCCGCTCGATGAATGCGGTTTCCATCTGCAGTCCGGCGCGCTCGCCGGTGAAAAGCCTTAAAAACGATGGCAAAGCACGCAGCCGGCGGTGCAGCAGGCGGCTTACCCACACGGCCTCGGTTTGGAAAACCTCCGCCACATTGGTGAGGTGGCGTGGCAAACGTGCGACAAACTGCAGCCGCATCTCGTCGATCTCGCGCTCGATGCCATCGATGAAACGAACGTGGCCGCTGATTGCGCGGTTCTGATCGTCGATCTGGTCTTCCACCAGCCGGAGGGATCTTGCGGCTTGGCTGCGCCAGGTTTCCAACAATGCGCCGCGCGCGGGCGACTGGCAAATGTGGCGGGAAATGAAGTCCTCCAGCTTGGAAAATCCACTCGCCCGCAAGGCCGATTCAACCACGGGCGTGGCGCGCCTCGACTCTTGGGCAAGTTTCGCCGATACCGCAAAAGCCGGCAATACGCGGCCCAGGCGCTTCTTCGAAAGATCCTCCATGTGGCCCAGTATCACCTCCAAATCCCCAGCCTCCCGCAAATCCGCCTGCTGTATCACCAACACCGTGCGCTCCAAAGCCTCTCCCGGTAGCCGTCCGATGAAATCCCAAGTCGCCGCACCCCACGGGTTGGAAACCGGAAACACACACATCACCAAATCCGCCCCCAGCACTTCAGGTTCCACCAAATCCATCTGCGCGCCATCCCCCGCATTTGTGCCCGGCGTATCGATCAGAATCAAATTTCTTAAAAAACCGATCGGTCGGCATTTTTCTAAAACTCCATCGATCAAACGATCGCTTGGTGGATTTCCGAAGCAATGGCGATGGACGCGGTCGGTGACGGGGAGGACGCCGGTGGGGCAGATTTCGTGGCGGCAGAGGGCGTTGAGCAGGGAGGACTTGCCGGAGTTGATTTCACCACAGGCGATGAAAGTGAAGGGGTGAAGCAGTTCGTTTTCGAGGCACTCGGGTGAGAGGTCCGCGCCGGGGGCCACCTTGGCATCTGCGGCTAGGGAATGAATGCCGTGAATGAGGCCGGACAGGCGTTCGCGCGTTGCGAAAAAACGCTCGCCGAACATGCAATCGCTCACGGCAGGGGGGGCTCAGAAAGTGGCTGGATTCGCGGCAACCTGGGCGGTGGCCGGGTCGGTTTTCATGGCGAGCAGCTGGGAAACCGTGACGAACTTGAAGCCGCGGCGCAGCAAACCATCGATGGTGGCCGGCATCGCATCCACGGTCTGGGAGTGGAGGTCATGTGCAAGGACGATGCCACCGGCAGTAGTGCCACTGAGAATGCGCGAGGTGACCACGCTGGGGCCCGGGCGTTTCCAATCGAGCGGGTCCACCGACCAAAGAATGGTGGGGTAGTCGAATTCTGCATGGACCAATTCGCGCTGGCGCTGGAGCAGGCCGCCGTAGGGCGGACGCATGGTGCGCATGCGGACGCCGGCGGCGCGGCCCACGGCATCCCCGCAGCGCGCCATTTCCGTTCGCACTTCGGCATCACTCAGTTTGCTGAGCAGGCGGTGGGTGTGTGAGTGGTTGCCGATCTCGTGGCCTTCCGCCACCGTGCGGCGGACAATCTGCGGGTAGAGATCCACGCTGCGGCCGATCACGAAGAAAGTGGCCTTCACATTGCGGGCGCGGAGGATATCGAGCAGACGCGGCGTGTTTTGCGGGTGCGGGCCGTCGTCGAAGGTCAGCGCGATGTAATTTCCGGAAACCGGCACACGGGAAAAGGAAACGCCGGCGCTCTTGGGAAAATCCGAGCTGTGTGCCATGTCCGGATTGCGCGGCTTGGGGCCTTCCGGGGAGGGCGTGCGGTATTTTGGATTTGAGGTGGTCTTGATCGGAGCAGCGGCCGAGCAACTGCTCAGTGATGCCGCCAGAAGCATGAAACCCCGGCGTGAAAGCGCGGAGGATTTCTCGCCATCGCCGCGCACATCAGAGAGCGAGGCATTCAAAAACCGGTATCCGATAGAGTGTAAGGGATTGGACATGCGTGATAGAGGCGCGGAAAAGCTTTAGGAAACTTACGCATTTTAAGCGCCGTGTCACGCATCGATTTTTCCATCGATTTTTCCAATACCGTGAAACACAAGGAGCGTGGGTGCCTCGCCGACGAGTCCCCGTCATCCCTCGATGGTGCCGATGCCGTGAAACTGCGCCATATTTCCCCCAAAATTCATCGACTCTACCAAGGCCTGTGCCGACCACTCAGGAGCCCTTGAAATTTTCGGGATTCGTCCCTTGCGGCGCCAATCATTGGTATTACTCTCGTGGCCTATGAGCGCCAACGCCACTACCTCAGTGCCCGATTATCTGTCCGAGGAAATCCTTCTTCACCCCGAGAAACGCGGGTTTCCTCCCTTCGATCTGGTGCGGCTGCTGGGCACGGTTTTCGCGCCCACCGAAGGCTGCCGCGTCTGCGTGCTGGTGGATTTCGATGAACCGGCCGGACTCATCAAGGACTTCGCTTTTCTGAATCACGATGGCTTTCCGGTGCAGAAAAACGCTCACCGTCATTTCTATCAGGGTCTGCGCGATGGCGGCCTCGCCGCACTTGGCATGAGCGGCGGGGAAATGTTCGCCTTCCGTTGTTCCCACGGCTCGAACCTCGATCTGAAGGACGACGTCTGGGACACCGCTGGAAACCATCTCTCGCTCGATCGGGACATCTATCCGAACTACAATTTGATTCTCTGCATTTCCACCTTCTCCGCCACCGCACCGCTTACGGCCAAGGCCAGGGAGTTTGGTTTCCGTGGAGCCACATTGCACGGACTCAACGACATCATCCTCAACTCCGGCCTCGCCGTGGACTACCACGAGGTCTCTGCCGATGCAGAACGGCTGCGACTCGCGCTCACCAAGGCGGACTCCATCGAGATCGACTTCGCGCTCGAAGACGGCAGGGTGCTCACCGCGTGGCTCGGGCTCAATGGCCAGGAAGCACAGAAATCCCACGGCCTATGCCTCGGAAAAACCCCGGACATCGCCAACCTGCCCGCCGGTGAAGTGTATTTTGTTCCCAGCGACGCGCGCGGCCAGTTCCCGATGAAATACGAGGACGGCACCCTCGGCGTGCTCGACGTGGAAAACCGCTGCATCATCCGCTCCACGCTCATCGACGGCAATCAGGCGACCATCGACGCTCACAACGCCCGCCTAGCCGACGACCCGATGACCGGCACGCTCGGCGAACTCGGATTCGGCACCCAGGTGCTGCCGGTTTCCGGCGCAGACATTCAGGACGAGAAAGTGCTCGGCACCTGCCACCTCGCCACCGGCCGCGACGACCATCTCGGCGGTGATATTTTGCCATCGATGTTCAAGAAACACGAAAACTCGACTCACGACGACATCCTCTTCGCCCCACACAAGACGCCGAATTTCAACATCAGCCAAGTGCGCATGAAGCGCGGTGCGCAGCAGGAAATCCTGATCGAAAACTTCCGCCCGGCCCGCTACCTGATGGACGCCTTGGCCGTCGGCCGTTGAACCGGATTGAGGGCCTCAAAACCCAGCCCAAAACCGTGTTCGACATCGAAGGGCACATTGTCGCATGTCCATGAGACGCACCGCTACAATCCGACTGTTATCCTTGCGCGCGTCCGTAACTTGGGGGAATGCCTTATTCAGCTCGGGTCGCCGAGTCTTTCGAGAATTTCAGCGTGGGGCAGTCCCGGGTATTTGGCTGCCAGTTTTTTGGCCTCCGTCGCGCGTTCGGAATCGGGTTTCTTCCCTTCCTCCATGTTGATGTTACGGTTGTAATGCTTGAGATAGAAGCGGCGGATGTCCTTTTCCGCATCGCGCGCCAACTCCACCTGTGGGTTGGATGCGAGCTCAAGGAACATCCCGGACGCTTGTTTCGCAGCCACCGGATCACCGGGAAAATCCTTGAGGAAATCCGCCCAATACGCGGCCTCCCACGGCTGCTCTGCGACCATCTCCTTCATCCACGCCGCCATGGTGCGCGAGTAAATCCGGCGCAGCGGCAACATCTCGGGCGACTTGCCGGCCATCAGCGCCGCGCCATGGAGCCGCGCCATGGCCTCCTCGATGTAGGGTGAATCCGCCCAGTCGTGACCACCCGGGAAAAAGCGCAGTCGGCAGTCGGCCGGCAGCTTCTCGTGGCTCGTCACGGCTTCCGAGCGGTTGAAACAATTGGTGCCGATCAAACTGTAAACCTTGACCGACTTGCGCAACTGAACGTCCCTGAAATCCTTCTCCTTGAGATAAACCCCACTTCCTGACGCGCTGGCGAGCACACCGGCTATCGACTTGTTGCGCTCCGCCAGTAGATATGCCATGCGCGAGCCGCCCGAGCTGCCGCTGGAAAAACACATGCCATCCAGCACCGGCAGCCGCGCCGTGATGTCATCGGCCATCGCCTGCATCGCAAGATCCGAGTCGGCGAAATCGTTTTTCGATTCCACGGAGAGTGCCAGGATGCAGCCGAGTCGCTCCGCCCCGGAGACATAGCGCTGGAGGATGCCGCCATGATCGCCACCACCCGGCGACATGATGAACCACACCGGCCACTTGCGGCCGTCGTGGAAGTCCTTGGGCAGATAAAGGTGATAGGACCACTTGCCGTCCTTGCATGTGATCGGGCCGCGGATTTCCCCGGGCGCGGCATCGAGACCGGCGATGCTTGTCGCGCCGATGGGACCTTCGTCGAGTTTCTTCTGGACTTCGCCGAGGTAGGCTTGATCCGCCTCAGAGAGTTGATCCAGGCGCACCTTGAGCGGAGCGCCGCCGTCCTTGCGTGCCAGGGTCACCGTGCTCTCACCGATCTCCACCAAGCGCGCCTCGACCGTGGTGCCGGTGGTGCTCGTCCAGACGCGCGGCGGATGTGGCTCGGCGGCCATGGTCGCCGTCGCAAACGAAGCGGCGGCCACAGCCGATGCGATGCACTTCATCCAGTCCGTGCGCCCGCCTCGGAAAAACACCTCCATGACGGAGCGGTGGATCATTTGCATAGCAAGGAGGATGGAATTCATGGTGGCGTCAATCAACCCAAAATCCGGTGAAAATCTCACTGAAACGACGCGCGGATTCGCGCTGGTTTATGCCGGTAGGCCGGGCAATCCTTCCGCATGGCGAAAGACGATCTCAACATCAGGGTCAGGTATCTCGAACTCTCGGATTTCGATGACCTGCGGAAGGCCCACGAGCTTTCCTATGCTTCCGTCGATGACGATCCATGGCGCAAGCGCGACCTCACGCGCCTGCTCAAGCTTTTTCCCGAAGGCCAGATCGGCGTGGAGGTGAATGGCAGCATCGTCGGCTGCGCGTTCTCGCTGATTATCGATTACGCGGAATTCGGCGACAAGCACACTTATGCGGAGATCATCGGCGACGGGAAATTCGATACTCACAATCCGGATGGCGACGTGCTTTACGGCATCGAGGTGTTCGTGCATCCCGATTACCGGGGCATGCGTCTGGCGCGGCGGATGTATGACGCGCGCAAGGAGCTTTGTGAAAACCTCAACCTGCGCGCGATCATCGCGGGCGGCCGCATCCCCGGCTACAAGGAGCATGCCGACAAGCTCACGCCCCGCCAATACATCAACCGTGTTGAAGCCCGCAAGCTATCCGATCCAATCCTCAGCTTCCAGCTCGCCAACGGCTTCCACGTCCGCAAGGTGCTCACCGGCTATCTCGAAGGCGACACCGAGTCCAAGGAATACGCCACCCTGCTGGAGTGGAATAATATCTATTACGAGGAAAAGCCGCGCCTCATCAGCGTGAAGAAACGCGAAGTCCGCATCGGCGTGCTGCAATGGCAGATGCGCCCCGCCGCACGCCTTGAAACGGTGATCGACCAGGCTGAATACTTCATTGACACCGTCAGCGACTACCGTTCCGACTTCATCCTGTTCCCCGAGTTCATCAACGCGCCGCTGATGGTCAACTACAACGACCTCACACCCGCCGAGGCGATTCGCAAGCTCGCCGGTCACAGCGGGCCGCTGATGGAGAAAATGAAGGAGTTCGCCGTTTCCTACAACGTCAACATCATCGCCGGATCGGTGCCGCTCATCGAGCGCGGCAAGTTATACAATTGCGCGTTCCTCTGCCGCCGGGACGGAACCTCGGACATGGTGAAAAAGATCCACATCACTCCGAGCGAGCGCGAATATTACGGCATGACCGGCGGCAGCGAGCTGCGCGTGCTCGATACCGATTGCGGGAAAATCGGCATTCTCATTTGTTATGATGTCGAGTTTCCCGAGTTGCCGCGGTTGTTGCGCGAGCAGGGCATGGAGATCCTGTTCGTGCCTTACATGACGGACTTGCAGACCGGCTACCAGCGCGTGCGTTTTTGTTCGCATGCCCGGGCGGTGGAAAACGAATGCTACGTCGCCATTTCCGGAAACGTCGGCAACCTGCCGCGCGTGGACAACATGGACATCCAGTATTCGCAATCGGCGGTCTTCTCACCGAGTGACTTCGCCTTTCCCAGCAACGGCATCGTCGCCGAGGCCACGCCCAACACCGAGATGGTGCTCATCTGTGATGTGAATCTCGATCTCCTCAAAGACCTCCACGAAGGCGGTTCGGTGCGCAATCTCAAGGACCGCCGCACCGACGTTTACGAACTCCGCCTGCGCAAGAGCGTGAAAACCGCAGGCAAAAAGTCCGCGCGTAATTCCGGTTGATGCGGGATTCCATATTGCCCGCGGTTTGGAAAACAGGTGCATTTTGGCAGCAATGATAAAACACGGGAGATGCTCCCGTAGATCCACCTGCACCATGAACCTCCGCCCCGCATCAATGATCCGCGCCGCGGTGGCGCGGGCATTGCCGCATCTAACCGCAGTCATCTTTTCCACCGCTGCGGCGGCGGACTGCAAGGTAGAGCCGGTCTCGCCCGCGATCCATCAACTTTCCAACGGCCTGGTCACGGTGCGGGTTCACTCGCTGGAAGGACGGCTGTTGAGTCTCTCCGATGCGCAGGGCCGCGAGTTCATGAAGTCCGGACCACTCGATTTCAACTGGGTGGATGCCGCGGGCAAACGGCACTTCGGCACCACGCTTGTCGGTGGCAAGGCAGCAGTGGCCATCGCGGAAAAGGACATCGTTTCCGTGGAGTCGCATTTTCCGCGCCAGGCGGAGGGGCTGCCATGCGATGTGACCATCCGCTACACGGTGGTCGCCGGGGTGCCGGGTGTTTATGCGGAGGCGAAGCTGCACCATCGGGCCGACGCGCCGGCTTTCGAGTTGGAGCAGTTGCGGTTTTGTTATCTAACAGAACCTGCGGTGGGTGGGTTCGGCCGCACGCCGCTGCGGCACGCGCCGCTGCCATCGGTGAAGATGCTCGACGACGCGATCCTACTGGTGCAGCCCGAGGCGATGTGGATGCCGAATGGCGTGATCGACTGCAAATACGACTGGTGCACCAACACCCGGACGCGCGGGGTTTTCGGCATTCACAACCAGGAGCGCGGCTTGTGGATGATCGAGGGCAGCCTGGAATATGCCAATGGCGGGCCATGGAAACAAAGCCTCAACCTGCACCAGACACGGTCGCCGCTCGCGGCACCGGTGCTCCAGGGCATGCTGCACAGCCGGCATTTCCTCGATGGCGCCTATTCGATGATGAAGGTGGCTGCTGGCGAGGACTGGAAGAAGGAATACGGCCCATTGCTCTTGCTTGCCACTACGGGTGATGCCGATGCGCAATGGCAAGCGGCAGTGGAAACCCACGGGCGCGAAGCAGCGGCGTGGCCGCCCGCGTGGTCGTGGGCCGGGAAACATTCGCGCTCACTTGTTAGAGGTCGGCTCGTCGATTCCAGCGGAGCGCCGCTCGCGGGTGCGGAGGTGCTGCTGGCGGATGCGGCGGAGCCAAGCCTGCCGCCGATCGAGGCTTCGCACTTCACCGGACGGCAGGCGTGGTTTGGCGCGAAGACAAATGCAGACGGACGCTTTGAAATCCCCAAAGTGATGAGCGGCGCGTATTCGTTTTATGCGTGGCAAGACGGCAAGTGGCAGGGCATGCGCCGCGATGGAGTGGCGGTGACTGGAGCGGAAGCCGATCTCGGATCGATGGAGTTTCCCGCGGATGACGCGGGCCGCCTGCTGTGGCAACTCGGAACTCCCGACCGCAGTGGGTCGGAGTTTTTCCGCGGCCATGGGCGCTTGTTCTTCGGGCGGCATGCAACGCTGCGTGAAGATTTCCCTGATGGCGTGCATTTCAAAGTAGGCGCGGACGATTCCGCCAAGTCATGGAACTGGGCGATGCTGCCAATTCCGCAGGATGATGGAACATGCCGCCCGTCACGCTGGACCTTGCGCTTCGACGCAACGGCGGACGCGGTTTCCAAGGCGGTGCTGAGCGTGGCGCTCGCCAGTTCCTCGGGCAACGCCAGCAAGCCCATCAGTCTGCGCCTAAACGGCCAAGTGATCGGTGAAATCCCGCTGCGTTCCGACACCGCGTTGTGGTTTGGTTCCACACGCGGAGCCGTGCGCAGCTCCCGCTTCGAGTTTGACGGCAGCCTGCTGCGCGCTGGAGAAAACGAACTCGAAATCCTCAACCCGAACACTTGGGTCTTCGCGGGCGTCGTTTGGGATGCACTCAAACTCGAAATCATCGAATGAAATAACCGACGTCTCGCGAACATGACTTGCCGCGAAATTTCACTGCCACTCGTCCTCGCAAGCTGTCTTGTCTGCACGGCCGCAGTGGTTGATGGCTACAGTTGTGACACCGATGGCATCCTCAAAATGGGTTTCCCCACATTCAGCCATGGCCGCTATTCGCAGGACCAGGTGCCGCGCGGCAAGGTGGTGGACTTCCGCGTGCCCATTCAGATGGGTGGCGTAGTCATTCATGATGGCGATATCGTTTTTGGCGACATCGACGGCGTCTGCATCGTGCCCCGCGCGGCAGAGGAGGAAGTGATGCGCCGTGCGCTGGAAAAGGCCCGCGGGGAAAAGTTGGTGAAGAAGGCCATCGAAGGCGGAATGAGCGCCCGCGAGGCGTTCGATACTTATGGCATCATGTGAGCCCTCCAATTCAATCCACATGAAAATCACCAAAGTCAAAGTCTGGCTCGTCGAAGGGGTCAAATACAACTGGACCCTGCTCAAGGTTTACACCGACACCGGCAACACCGTGCTGATGGACGGAGGCCGCTCCGCGCTGATGCAGGATCCCGTATGAAGTATCGAGTTTTTATCACAGCCGTCCCACAGGACGGCTTAGCTAGGGAAGGAAAAGCGGGCTGGTGTTGAGTTTAAATCCCTGCCACTCGGTAGGGTGTTATGAAAAACACACCACCAACCCGCAGCAATGTGGTCGTCCTCAAGCAGATTCTCAACCTCAT
>CANLKN010000076.1 GCA_947491475.1 Akkermansiaceae bacterium
CCGCACCGAGATCTTCGATTTCATCGAAGGCTACTACAACACTCACCGCAAACACTCCTCCCTCGGCTACCGCACGCCGGCTCAGTTCGAGGCCTCATTGAACACGCTAAACTAACCAAAAAACGGTCCAAAAATCAGTTGCATCTCAATCCTCCTCGGGCCAAAGTTCTTGCCAATGGGTTGGTGGAGCAAGTGCATTACGAGTGTCGTGTGAGATTGGGTAACGATGAGGCCTGGCACCCGCTGCCGGGAGCGCTCCTCCCCTTCTGGTTGAGGTTTATCGCCACCTTCCAACTTCAACTCAGGGCTGGTAGCGGGCAAGCCGGTGCCGGACTGGTCGGCTTTTTTTCAGGATGCTCAAACTCCTTTGTAAGTTCGAGTCTGATGTCAGGATTCTTCTAAACATCCCTTTTCTTCAGGGCGTCTTCCATGTCCTTTTCTGCCTGCTCAACCGTCATTCCCTCAACCTTGATTCGTCCAGCAAATGGAATTTTCCCAAGTCCAATATTGCGCCAATCGCCCAAACCTGCATGAATCACCGCCAACAACATCAATCAGGTCCGCCGCGCTCTGCCTGCGCGTCCTCCGAGGAGCCCGGTGCGGTAGTTCCGCACGCCGGGATCTGCAAGGGGGGCGTCGGGCAACCGGCGTCCCTACCTTAATCTCCTAAGAAATAAGGGAATTTTCGCACCTAGACATTTTGAGAGATCTGGCCTACAATCCCACAGTGACCACACAATACCTTACAGACGAACGCGGAGAGAAAGTCGCAGTGGTGATTCCCATCGCTGATTTCGATGCCCTTATGGAAGACGTGGCTGATTTAGCCTGTGTCGCAGAGCGCCGAGACGAAGAGCGGATATCGCTGGATGAAGTTAAAAGGCAGCTAGTAGCCGATGGACTCATTCCGAATTGAATTTGCTCGGTCCGCATCGAAGGATCTAAGGGCGATTGATCGTAAGATGGTTCCAAGAATCATTACAGCGATTGAAGAACTGGCGGATGATCCAACACCGATTGGATCTAAGAAGCTTGTAGGATCCGATCATACCTATCGGATTCGCGTGGGTGATTATCGCGTCATCTACGATATCCACGGTGATACATTGCTGGTTTTTATAATACGCGTGAGACACCGACGAGATGTTTACCGGTAAAAATTTGGGAGAACAATAAAGGGTGCCGCGAAGGCTGAGGAACGAAGCCTTCGTCTGCGCACTATGGTTGAACAAGCCAGGAGCGACGGATGACGCGCTCTTACTTGTCGGCCATAGCTTCAGCAACGGCTGATGGGTTTTGTGTTTGCGGTGCCACAACACGGGCCGCTCACGACATGGGGTGACTTGGGCGGTGTGATGTAGTCGCGGAGGCGCTGTTCGGTGATCACGAGCGGATCGCATTGGCAGAACTCGTGTTCGATGTGGCTATTCCGAATGACGAGACGATAAAGGCATTGGAGGACTCCAGGAATGGCCGTAATCTGGAACGATTTGACTCTACCGAGGAACTTTTCGAGAGCTGGAATGCATGAGCGATCTTTTCAGATAAAAGCCACCCAATCGGGTCCCCGGGAGTAGTTAGCTCCCAGAGACCGGTTGAAATTCGGGATTCCATGGCCGCGTTTTTCCGGATAGGAAGACCACATGGCAAAGGGTTACGAGCTTCACCAGGCGCGGATGATGGCCCTGCAAGGCATGGGCAAGGATCTTGCGCGCCGTGCGAAATCCCGCTGCGAGCTCACCGGGGTCGGCGGAGTGCCGCTGCGGGCCTACGAGGTGCCGCCGGTGCCCGAGGATCCGGACATCGAGCGCACGCTGCTCATTTCCGAGGAATGCCACGAAATGCTGGACCACCCTGCGCGCCTTGCCGGGTGGCATTGGCAATGCCTCGCCGAGGCGGTGTGGAGTGAAATGCCGGCCGTGCAGGTGGTGGCATGGCGGATGCTCAATGAGCTGGCCAAACGCGAGGATTGGGCGCGCGAGGTGCTGGAGGAACTTTTCCTCGATCCCGATGTCGAGGAATGGGCGCGAAACCCCTGATTCCATCCGACCGCAACTTCCGCACGGCGGCGAGGTTCAATGAGACATGTTGAGCGCCGCGGCCGCAGCGATACCGATTTTTCAAATCATGGAGCAAAACCCCAGCCCCGCACGGAACGACGAGAGCGAAGTCGATTTCGACCTCATGGCGCGCATCGGCAATGGGGATCACGCGGCATTCCGCCAACTGGTCGAGCGCCATCAGAACACGGTGATTGGCACGGTCGCCAAGATGCTGGGCAATCCAAGCGACGCCGAAGACATCTCGCAGCAGGTTTTCCTGCGGATCTGGCGCAATGCCCGCCGCTACCGGCCGGACGCCAAGTTCACTACTTACCTCTTCACCATCACGCGCAACCTTGTTTTCAATGAAACGCGCCGCCGCAGTCGCAAGAAGGAAGTCTCTGCGGACGAACGAGAGGAAAATTCACATCTTCAGATCGAGGCCAGCCCGGACCACAGGCCGGATGCGGAATTGCTCCAAGCCGAGCTCCGCGAGGCTGTCGATGCCGCCATCGCCGCCTTGCCCGAAAGCCAGCGCATGGCGGTGGTGCTGCGGCGTTACGAGCAACTTTCCTACGAGGAAATTGCCGACGTGCTCGCCCTCTCGGTATCCGCTGTGAAAAGCCTGCTTTTCCGGGCAAGAAGCGCGTTGAGGGAGTCGCTCGAGGCTTATCTCGGGTAATCCTGCGGGACGATCAGCGAGGTGGAATGCCTCATTGAGGAATCATCTCCCAGTCGATCTGCTTCTCGGCGAGGCGGGTGAGGAACTCGCGCAGTTTGGCGTCGGCTTCTTCATCGCTTATCTCCTGCTCGATCCACGGCACCTTGCCATACCACATCGAGGCCGAGACGTAGGCCCAGCGCTGGTCCATGCCGAGTAGCAACCTGTCCTTCATGTCCCACAGCGTGCGCTTGAGGTGGTCCTGGGTGATCCGGTGATGGCCGACGAAGAAGTAATAGGTGATGCAATTGTAGCTGACGTATTCGGTGCGCTCCTCGTTGACCGGCAGCGACTGCACGGAAAGCAGGCGGCGGACTTTGATCTGGCGGCCGTTGGGCAGTTCGATCTCGAAATCCTTGGAGTTTGAGATCACGTGCCCCTGTGATGGCATGCAGCGCTCGGGACGGTGGATCGAGTTGTTGAGGTCGTGCCCGGAGAGAACGATGGATAGGTCGATGCGGTCCGGCACGTGATAGCCGGTGGCCATGTCGATCTCACCCGGGCGCGGGCTGAGGCAGATGGCTTTGGCAAATTTGGTGTCCTGGGCGAGGATCGCAAGTTCGTCGGCGCTGGCGGGGATGTTGCGCATTCTCCAGGAGGACATGTCATCGGGCAGCTCCAGGCTCACTGCGGAGTCGGCCATCGCACCGGCCTCGGGCAGCAGGTGGATGGTGGAGAGCAGCGCCAATAACAGGACGGGCAGGAGCAGGAGGGATTTCATGGCAGTGGGCTTGGGGGCTTAGGCGCGGCGGCGGTCACGGTGGTGCGGCGCAACTGGCGGCGGCGGGCGGCTTTCCATGGCAGTCCTCCTTCGAGCACCGAGTGAATCACCAATAAAAGCGTCAGAGAAAAAGGATAGAACAACAGAAGCCCCGACCAGTCATGCCAGGTGGTGGACGCCCAATCGGCATCACCATGTTCGGCGATAAGAAAAATCGAGATGACGCGCAGGGCGTTGCCGATGATGGCCAATGGGATGGCGCTGAGGAATAGGAGGACCCGCTTCCACAACACCATGCGCGCCACGTAGGCCCAGGTTGCGGAAATCATCAGCAGCGCCATGAGCGAGCGGATGCCGCTGCAGCCGTGGGCGATGCTCAGCGGTTTCCAGTCACCCTTGACGGGTAGCACCGTGGTGCCCTGGGTATAGGTTTCCACTCCCAGCAGATTGGAGCCGTGGTGGGCCATCGCGGTGGCCAGCAGCTGGAGGTGGGTGGTGGCCTGTTGAAAAGTGGGCAGCGGGATCGAGATCCATAGGAAAAACAGCGGAAAAGCCAGTAGCTTGGCGACCCGCCAGCCCCACAGGAAATATGCCGCGCCCCAGAGGATGAATGGGAGGCCGAACACTGCTACACGAGGTTGCAGCGTGCGGTAGGCGGCGATGTAAAACAGGCATCCGACAATGACCGGAATCAAGCCCCACAAGCTGCTGGGAGCCACCGCCGCGCGGATTTCCTTTTGGCGATACAGGATCAATCCGACAATGATGAAGGGAATGAGTTTGCCGTGTTCGTAATCGGTGATGGGATTCCACGAACTGAGCAGCCAGCTGAGGGTGGAAACGTTGTGGGCCACGCCATAGCGCTGCTCGAAGCAGAAAAACCAAACCAGCACGGCCAGCGAGGAAAATACGACAAACAGCTTGAGCGCGCGCCCGCCGTCTCGGGCTGGGCTTGCGGCTGGGGTTTCACCGTGATCGGCAGGAGTTGGGTTCATGAGTCAATGCAATGGGGCACGCCCGGGCGTGGCCGGAGAAATTAAGGACGGATCTTTATCTGTCAATCCACGAACGGGCGCGTGCGGGCAGTGGCCACGGCCGGGAAAGCAAGCGGCGGTGCAGCCACAGGGCGAGCCCAATGCCGATGCCATCAAACAAGAAATCCGCGAGATCGCGTGAATCGAAGCCATAGCCGAAGGCCGCCTGTGCGCACTCCACCGCAATAGCCAGTGGGACGGCCAGCAGCACCGCCCGTCTGCGGCCGAGCAGCAAGGCGAGCGCCAGGGTGGGCACCGCCAAGAGCGCCACATGCAGCAGCGGCCGCAGCGGTTTGAGCATTGTCCGGAGCTGCAGGGCCAGACTTCCCTGAGTGTGGATTTTGCCAGAAGGCTCGATTTTTGCTGAGGAAATCCGCAGCGCTGCTGGTGCCGCGGCCAATGGCGGAGCGGTTGCCGGTGTCTCGATGCAATCGGCTCCAAGGCGGAAATCCTGTTCCAGCAACGGGCGCTGGATTTTCCATGGCCCTGGAATGACGAAACCGATGGCCATCAGCAGGCACACAAAGGCAGCGGCCAGCGCCTGCCAGCGTTTCACGTCCGGCCAACTCCCGATGCAGACTGCAAACCACGCCAACCAGGCCAGTGCGAGCGGCCAGCGGCTGTATTTCCACAACGCGCGCTCTTCGATGGCCATGATTTCCAATTCGGACAGTTCAAAGCTGCCGCCGGTGCCAAGATGTTCGAGGCGGAGGGCTGGAACCGCAGGGCCTTTGGCGGGCACGGCGACAAAGGTCAGCGGGCCGCTATCCAAATCATTCATGATCGTGCCCATCGAATCCATTTCGATGCCCGCCTGGCCCGTTGGCGAATGCCATTCGATGATGAATCTGCCGTCTGCCCATTTTTCGGCACCAGGCTTGAGCCCTTGTGCGACAAGCCGGAAACGCATGTGCAAGGTTTCCACCGCGGGTGTCCCGGGGATGGCCAGGCGCACCGCCAGCGGGGCCTCGCCGGGGTCCAGTTTGATCCGCAGGGTGGGGGATTCCGGAGTGCCACCCCAGATCAGGCCAGCCATTTCCGGCGCATCCTGGCGGAGGTCGGCCAGCCGCGACGCCGGCAGCCCCGGTGTCGGCTGGTAGCGATGCGCCCATAGCAGGACCAGAGCCGCCAGCAAGGCAACGAAGGAACCGATTAGGAAAAGCAGGCGCATGCGCGGGACTTCAACACAGGCAGCGGAGCAAACCAAGTTAAAGCCGGGCGCTTTGGCATCGGGCGTTTCTAACAAACATCACGGCACCCGGAAGATCTGGTTGTTCGAGGGGTCGCGCGCGAGCTGGCCGGAGCGGAACCCTTGGACGTCGATCACGTTGTAGGGTTCGTAAGGGCTGATCACCTCGTTGGGATTGGCGGTGCGCTGGGCGGAGGGATATTCGCCCGGGCGGGTGGGGGCGGGTGGCGGTGTTGGAGCCGGTTCGGAATAGGTGGTGTCCTGTGGCTGGCCGTAAGGATCGACCATTTCAGGCGGGTAGGGGGGATTGGGCCTGAAACGTGGCGGCGGCGGTTCCGGCGGCGGAGTGCAGGATGCGAGGAGGATTGAGGCGGCGGCGAGGATGGCTTTGAGCATGCGCGTGGGACTTGGGTTGGGGTGAAAGTATTCGACTGCGAGTCATCCGGCAATCCCATGCTTCGCCAGAATGGAGAGCTTGCGGATGCCGGAAACCCGGTAGCGTTTTTCAAAGACGCGGAAGCCATCGCTTTGCATTTGTGCGAGCAACTGCTGATAGATGTCACTCATGATGCGGGCAGGGGCGAGTGCCCGGCGGTCGGCCGCGGGCAGCACGGACTCCGCTTCGCGGAAATATCCCCCGGCGCGCTGCGCTTCGAATTCCATCAACGCGCGAAACCTTTTGTCGCAAACGCGGGCGGCAAGATCCGCTTCGGGATAATCAAAGCGCGCGAGGTCATCGAGCGGCAGATAGATGCGGCGGCCGTTGTCATAATCCTCGCGGATGTCGCGCAGGATGTTGGTGAGTTGCAGCGCGCGGCCAAGCGCCACGGCGTAGGTCTCCGCCGCAGGGTCCTGGCAGCCGAAGATCCGGATGGAAACCAAGCCCACCGCACAGGCGACTTTCCAGATGTAATCGCCCAACTCGTCCCAGGTTTGGAAGCGCCGCGGTTCCAGATCCATCCGGCAGCCATCGACGATGGCAACAAGCAGGTCGTTGGGAATTTGGCGGCGCTCACGCAGGCCGATCACTTCCCGCTGGACGTCGTTGGGATTTTCAAAGCCTGAAACGAGACCTTGTTTCCAAGCGTTCAATGCCTCCGCCCGATGTTCCGCAGGGAGGCCGGGATCATCCGCCAGATCGTCGAGCGTGCGGCAGAAGGCGTAGAAAACCACCGCGTCCTCGCGGCGTTCGGGCGGTAGGATCCTCAGGGCGAAGGCCAGATTGGACTTCGCCCTGCGGGTGATTTCCGATGCATCCGACACGGCCTTTTCTAACGGATGAATCCCCAATGGCCGGTGGTCACGGGCCACAGCGCAAAGAGTGCCGGACCCACCAGGTTGAACTCCTTGACCGGGCCCCAGTAGCGGGAGTCGAGCGAGTTGCCGGTGTTGTCTCCCAGTGCCGCGTATTCGCGCATGCCGGGCCGCGCAGTGGCGGTGAGAGTGAGTGCATCACCGGGCTTGGCGAGGTATTGTGAAATGTTTTTGCCGCGGCCTATCAACTCGCGCGGATCAGCAAGCACATAGCCGTTGGGATTGATCTGAAACGCGCCTTCGCCGCGGATTACGCGCTGGATGCCCGGCTCACGGGCGATTTTTCCATCGATGAGCAAGTCCGGCGATTGGATGCTGAGCGTGTCGCCCGGCACGCCGCAGAGGCGCTTGATGTAATGCGAGCCGGCCGCTTGCTCGCCGCTGCGCTCGTGGATGCCGCGGATGCCGAGGGTGTCGAATACAAACACCTCGCCGCGGTTCGGTTTGCGGAAGTGATAGGAAAATTTGTCCACCAACACGAGGTCGCCAGTGTCGATGGTGCCTTCGCAAATGACCGTGCCAGCCGGCAGTTTGCCGCCGTTCATGCCGGCCAATCTGATGGCGTCTGCAAGGCCGAGCTGGATGCAGGGATTAGACGGAGCGGGCAACCGCAGTGGTTTGGAATCAGTGAAATGAATTTCCGAGCGGCTGAAAAAATGCATCATCTGCACATCGCGGATGTCGGCGCGGCCTTCTTGTGTGACGGCCAACTGGCGGTCTCGGTCGTTGACGACGCGCACATACGAACGCCCGCGCAGCACCTTTTCCAGCATGCGCTGGGGAAACGACGGCCATTCCTCCTTTGCCAGCGGCGTGCCGATGATGCCGTTGAGCGTGGGCTGCATCGAGCCGGTGGGAATGCGGAACGGTTGGAGGTAATAGGCGCGCAGCCCAAGCGCGATGACGATGGCCACAAACATGACCTCGACGTTTTCCTCCAGCCAGCCGACGGGTTTTTCGTTTGGCAATGAGTTTTCACAGGACGCGCGGAGTTGTTTGGACGCCTCATCTACCCGCGGACGGTCGCCGGATTTGATGGCGGCCAGCAAATCGCTGCGGCGGGATTCGATTTCCTCGACCTGCCCGGGCTTGAGCAGGTCGCGTTTGTAATGAACGAATTTCCGCGCGCCTTTGACGAGGTGCAGTGCTTCCTGTTTCCACTTTGGGGTGAACATGGCGCGGAGTCTCGCGGCACTTCCGCTCCTCTGCAAGCGCGGAGAAACACCCTCCCGCTTAGGGCGATCCTGCAATCAGCGACTTCAGTTCCTCCATGCTCCAGCCCGGTGCATCGTTCGTGCCCGATTCGTCGATGGCGGCGGCGAGTTCGCGTTTTTTCGCCTGCAAGCGCACGACCTGTTCCTCCACCGTGCCGCGGGTGAGCAGGCGATAAACCGTCACCGGCCGCGTCTGGCCGATGCGGTGGGCGCGATCGGTGGCCTGGGCCTCGGCCGCCGGATTCCACCACGGATCGAAGTGGATCACAATGTCAGCCGCCGTGAGATTGAGGCCGTAGCCGCCGGCTTTGAGGCTGATCAAAAACACCGGCGGACCCTGCGGGTGTTGGAACTTTTCGACCATCTCGTGGCGCTTGCGGGTTTGTCCGTCGAGCCTCAGGCAGTCCCAGCCGCGTCCGGAAATGCAGGTCTCGATTTCGAGCAGTTGCTTTTGAAACTGGCTGAACACCAGAACCCGGTGGCCACCGTTCACGGCCTCGTCCAGCAACTCCATCAGGCGCTCGATTTTCGCCGAGCGGCGCGCGGGCGGCAGTTGGTTCAGGCGCTCGTTCCCAAGCAATGCCAGATCGCAACAGGTCTGGCGCAGCCGCAACAGCGCGGTGAGCATCCGCATCCGGGCTGCACCCGGATTTCCGGAGTCAGCGATGGATTCCACCTGTTTCCGGCCCTCGGCCAGCAAATCGCGGTAAACCGCCTGCTGGTCGGCGCTGAGATCGCAGAATTCGTCGATGAAGAGCTTGGATGGCAGTTCCGGCGCGACCTGTTCCTTGGTCCGGCGCAGAAGGAAAGGGGAGATCTTGAGTTTCAGGCGTTCCATCACCGCTGCCGCCGTCTCGCCGCTGGTGAGAGGGGCTTCGTAGCGGTCACGGAACTCCTCGCGCCCACCGAGCCAGCCAGGCTGGATGAAACGGAAGATCGACCACAAATCGCGCACGCCGTTCTCGACCGGAGTGCCGGTCAGGGCGATCCGGCGGCGGGTGCGCAGTTTGGCCACCGCCTTGGCATGATCCGTGTCCGGATTGCGCATCAGGCTGGCCTCGTCCACCACCACCGCCCGGTAATCGCGCCGGAGATGCCACGCCAAGTCGCGGGCCAGCGTGCCGTAGCTGGTGAGTGCCACTTCGCCGGGTTTGAGCTTTTCCCGTTCCTGATCGCGGCTGCTGCCGTGAAGAATCCGCACCCCGCGCTGCGGTGCGAAGCGACCGAATTCAGCCCGCCAGTTGCCCAGTAGCGAGGCGGTGGCAACCACCAGCACATTGCCGCTGTCATTCTCATCAAGTGTGAATAAGTTTTCAATTAAAGCGATCGTTTGAATCGTTTTGCCGAGCCCCATGTCATCGGCCAGCAAGGCGCCTCCGAAGCGCTGGGCGCGGTCGAGCAGCCAAGCGCTGCCGCGTTCCTGATAGGGCCGCAGATTCGCCTGCAAGGTGGCCGCTTTTGAATAAGTGAATAAGTCATTGGGTTCATTGGTTGACAATGATTTATGGATTTTTTTACGTATTTCCAAAACGACTTCTCCAGAGCGTGCGGAGGCTTCGTAGTGGCCGCCTTTTTGCTGCAAATCGAGTTCGGAGAAGAGCGGTTCGATGATCTCGGCCATCTCATCGGAGATTACCACTTGGCGACCACCGGCGATCTTCCCGCTGCGCTTGCCACTGCGGAGCAGTTGTTGGATTTGTTCGCGCGGAATCCTGACTCCATCGCTTGTTTGAAATAAAACGTCGAAGCCCAGCCAATCTTCGCCGGAGCCGAGGATTTCAATATGGGGTGAAACGATGGTGAGTTTCTGGTGCGCTTGGGCGAAACGGCTGCCTTCGATGATGGTCCAGGATTTGCGCAATCCGGGCAGGGTTTGGGTGAGGAAATGGAGAATGGAGAATTCTCCGCGCAGGGCCCAGCTGGCGGTGGCTAGGTCGAGCAGTTCAAATCCGGCGTTTTCGAGTTTTTTGACTGCCCGTTCTTCGGTGGCGAGGTCGCGGATTTCGCAAATTCGGCCATTGAGGCGTGGCAAATTCGGGAGCAAGCCGAGTCCAGGGGTGACGGGTGGCGCATCGGCGTAGGAAACGCGGAGGCGGGCATCGAGATGTTGCAGCGATCCCTCGAGCGTGAGTTCGAAATGGGCTGAGGCAGGGACGAAATGGAGGGATTCCAGCCAGCAATCGGCTGGAAAGGCGAGCCAGTCCTGCCATTGGTCCAGATGGGCGAACAGTGATTGAACTGGCAGCGTGAATGGCTGGCCGCTGGCCAGATTCATCAGCGCGCGGGCAAGCGTGGTGGGCATGCTGCCGTTGCCGGCGCGATTCAGGAAATCCTCTCCGGCTTGCCAGAAGCTCAGACATTCTGATTTTTGCTGGGTATTGGCTAAAGATCCGGGAAATTGGTTGATCTCGCTTGGCTCCGGGCGAGACGCCCGGGCCACTGTGGCGCGGGCGTCTCGCCCGCCGCTGATTTCGATCCAGTCGCCGGGTTTTGTGGCGGGGATAAGGCGCACTTCGCCATCGACAAGCGCAGCCTCGGCCAAGGGGATCCGGTGGCCGGTGCTGACCATGACCGGTGACCGGTCGGTTCCTGCAAACACAGCGCTGTGACCGGTGATGGCGTCGAGGAACGAGGCGCAGCGTTCGGCATCCAGCGAGAGATGCAGGCTCGGTCCAGCTGCCACCCGCGCGGCGGCGAGCCAGGCGGACAAGCGCAGGTCGGCATCATCCGGCAGGGTGCGGGGGGAATGGCTGATGGTGGCTGAGAGTTTGCCGCGAGAAAGCGCCTCGCGCCAGCGGGCGGGCAGCAGGATTTCGAGCGGTGGATTGGGCACCGGTTTTGCCGCTGCGCATGGCGGCGGGCTGGTCGCGACACCGGCGAGGACCGCGAGTCCGGCCGCCACGGCATGGCCGCACAATGCGCCGCTCGATTGGTTTGCTGGGCACGGGCAGCGGGTTTCCAGATCGGTTGGGGATTTCACGATCACGCTAACGCGCAGCGGCCGCTTGCCGCTGGATAATGTGCCGCGCCAGCCGCTGTCGCTGGATTTTGCCTCGGTAACGGCACCGCTTTCAAACAGCGCCTTGCCTTCCTTGAAGGCCTTCCAGGAAGCTGCCGCTCGCAGGGTTTGTTCGTTCCATCCGCTCATGCCTGATGGATGCTTAGCAGATGAATGAGGGAAGGAAATCTTTTGAGCGCACTACAAAAAAATCCCACCGGCCGCGGGGACCGATGGGATGAAGATTTGCAGAATGCAAATTATTGACCGCCCGGCTGGCCTTGGGGCATCGGGAAGGGCATGCCTTGGGGGGCTGCCGGCGCGTCCTCGATTTTTACCAGCTCAAGCTCGAAAACAAGCGCGCTGTTAGGCCCGATGTCCGCACTGCGGCGCTCCTCGCCATAGGCTAGTTCGGAAGGAAGGAATACTTTCCATTTCGCACCGACCGGCATGGTGGTGAGGGCTTCCTTGAAGCCTTCGACCACTTGCAGCGTCATTGGAACGGGCTGGCCTTCGGGTGATGCGTCGAATTCCTTGCCATCGATGAGCGTGCCCTTGTAGTTGACGAGGAACTGTTTGTTGTCCTCTTCACCTTCTTTCGGGGCGACGTATTTTTCCTCACCTCCCTTGGCGAGGATTTCGTATTGGAGGCCGCTCTTGGTGGTGATGACACCTTCGCGTTTGGCGTTTTCCGCAAGGAATTTCTTGCCGGCGGCGAGGTTGGCCTCGGCGCTTTCCTTTTCGCGCTTCTGGAGCATGTCGCCGAGTGCCTGCATGGCAGCCTGGAGTTTTGCTTCCTCCAGCTCGGGCTTGTCGCCCTTGATTGCGGACATGAATCCCTTGATGAAGGTTTCCTGCTCAATGTCAGCAGCAGTCACGCCGAAACGGCCGAATTGCTGGCTGAAGGTGTTGCCCATACGGAAACCGAGCGCGTAGGAGGAATCCGACTTGACCACTGCGGGATCAAGCTTGGGTGCGGCGGGCACTTCGATCGGTGGCGTGGTCGCTTCCGTTTTCGGAGCTTCGGCGGCCGGAGTCTGGGCGGAGGTGGTGGCGGCGAGACCGAGAGCCAGTGCGCCGGGAATGAGTTTGCGAATCATGATGTTTTGGTGTGGGGGCGGGAAACTAGGTGACCGATGGGTGCGTGTCGAGCAAAGGTTTTTGCCTCAGCAGCAACCGGCGGCGGAGTGGCTGTGGGACCGATCGCACGAGGTTTGCTGGTCGTCCTGCATGGGGTAGGCGGGGCTGAACGGGTCCATTACAGGTGCTTCCAGCGAGCGGTCCGGCTCGAGGGTTTTGAGGCCGAGTTTGGCGAGCAGGGCGAGGTCTTTTTCCGCTTCCGGATTCTCGGCGGTGAGGAGTTTTTCGCCGTAGAAAATCGAGTTGGCTCCGGCGAAGAAACAGAGCGCCTGGATTTCATCGGACAGGCGGGTGCGGCCGGCGGAAAGGCGGACTTTGGCACCGGGCACGGCGATGCGGGCGCAGGCGATCATGCGGACGAGATCGAAGGGATCGACCTGCGGGTTTTCGGCCAGCGGAGTGCCGGGCATCGGCATGAGCGAGTTGATCGGCACACTCTCGGGCTGCGGGTTGAAGGTGGAAATCACCTCCAACAGGCGGAGGCGGTCGGTGATGGTTTCGCTCAGACCGAGGATGCCGCCGCAGCAGACGGAGATGCCGGCGTCCTGGATATTGCGGATGGTGCGCAGACGGTCCTCGTAGGTGTGGGAGGTGACGATGTTCGGGTAGTGCTCGGGCGAGGTGTCGAGGTTGTGGTTGTAGGCGGTAACGCCGGCGTCGCGGAGTTGTGCCGCTTCGTCGGGGCCGAGTTCGCCGAGGGTCACGCAGACTTCCATGTTGAGGGAAGCGACGTCGCGGACGATATCGAGAACTTGCTCAAACTTGGGTGTGCCGCCGCGCACGCCCTTCCATGCGGCACCCATGCAGAAGCGGGTGGAGCCGTTGTCCTTGGCGGCGCGGGCGTGTTTCATGACCTCCTCGCGCTCGAGCAGGACGTGGCTTTCGAGTTCGGTTTTGTAGCGGGCGGACTGTGCGCAATACGCGCAGTCTTCGGAACAGCCGCCGGTTTTGATCGAAAGCAGGGTGCAGAGCTGGATTTTGCCCTCGGGCCAGAATTTCTCATGCACCTCTCGGGCGCGCTTGATGAGATCGAAAAACGGCAGGGAATGGAGCTCTTGGAGTTCGGCGAGAGTCATGGGCGGATTGGTGGTGCGGGCGGATGCCTAAACGAGAATCCTGCGGAATGGAAAGCAGATAGTGGGATGTGGTCAGTGAAAAGCAGTGGTCATGAAAAAACCGGGAGGCCGCATAGGCCCCCCGGTGGATGGAATTCAAAGGATGCCGAAGCCTTGGCTTATTGCTTGGCCTGCGGGTTGACGATGGTGGGAGTCACGCCGGTTCCCCACACCGTGTCGTCGCCGACTTGGAGCAGGTTTTTGCCACCGCCGAGCTGGGCGAGCTTGGACGTACGCAGGATAGGGATGGATTGCACGCTGTTGTCAATGCGTAGCACGACGGCCTTGGAGTCATACAAGTCGATGTCGAACTGGCCGGTCGAGAACGGGAAAGCCAGCGGAGCAACCACGATTGGGCGTGCCGGGTTACCGGCGGTGCTGAAGCCCAAGTCGCCGTTCATGATGTAGCCAAAGCCGACTTCGCCTGCTGCGAGTGCGTTTTGAGCGGTGTTGAACACGTTGTCGGGCTTCTTGGTGAAAGCGGTCTTGGCATAGAACATAGCTTCCGATTGGCTGATTTCCGCAGCGATGAGCTGGCGGAAGTAATCATTGGCGGCGTTGCCCCCGAAGGTCAGCACGCTTTGGGTGTTGGCGGTCACCTCCGTTCCGGTGCTTTGGTCCGGGAAGCTGCCGTAGGACGTTTCGAACTCAAACAGGGCGAGTCCGATCTGGCGGGCATTGCTGACCGCTTCGGTCTGGTCGGCTTTCTTGCGTTGGCGGATCACCATGGGGGCGGTGAGGCCGGCGAGTGCCGCGATGATGACGATGACGACGAGCAGTTCCACCAAGGTGAAACCTCCGCGCATTTTTTGGTGCATTTTCATGGTTTTAGTATGTATCGGTTTTTATGAGTGGGGCGGATGCCCCGGTTTATTTATGACCGCAGCGGAAACCCGCAACGGTTTGAGACAAGCTAGCCCGGCGATGAACGGCGGCAAGAAGGAAAATCAGAAGGAAAATCAGAAGGAAAATCAGAAGGAAAATCAGCCCTGAATTTTTGAGGGCGAACTTAGGATTTAGGATTCAGCGCTGGATGAGGAAAATCCGATCCTCCGTGTAAGTGATCACCGCATCGAGCTCCCTCATGAAATCGGCGCCGAACAGCCCGACGTAACCGATGTCTCCGAACTCACCGCCGCGGGTGAGGTCGGTCGAGAGCACCTTGCGGTTGGTGAGAACCGCGTCGCCCATGGTGACTTTGGCGATTTTGGTGACGGCGGCCGGTGCTTTTCCACCGATGCCATAGACTTCCTGATCCATATCGCCCACTTCGCAATGATTGTCCATGGCGGCCTGCAGG
This sequence comes from Akkermansiaceae bacterium, assembly GCA_947491475.1. Lineage (GTDB taxonomy): Bacteria > Verrucomicrobiota > Verrucomicrobiia > Verrucomicrobiales > Akkermansiaceae > Luteolibacter. The sequence continues at coordinate 14,789 of CANLKN010000076.1, forward strand.
TTGAGCAGGCTGTTGTCGGCCCCGGTGTCGATCATGTAGGTGACCTTGTTGTCGTTGAGGGTGCCATCGACAAAAATATGGTTGCCCCGGCGCTCGAATTGGAACGACTGGTAATTGCGCAGGATGAGCAGTTCGTTGACGGTGAGGCTCTGGCAATGCTGGAGAAACAGCGCGCCCACTTCGCTCCAAGCCTTCAAATAGGCTTCGTCCTCGGGGATAAAGCGATCAATGGCGATCTGCCGATTTTCGCCACCAAGCACTTCGAAACTCGCCACGGTGGGCGTTTTGGACAGCACCTTGCCCCGCAGCGTCTTGCCGTCCTTGGTTTTGAACAGGCGGAAGTCGGTGGTTCCGGAACCATCCGAGACACCGGCCTTGTCCTCGTCCGAGAGGTCGGGCCGCAGGAAGATCCGCCGCTCAGGGTAGGAGATCACCGCATCCAGTTTGCTCATGAAGTCAGCTCCGAGGATGGCGTCCTCACGGGCTTTTGTTCCTTCCGGTTTATCCTTGAGCATGTCGGTGGCAAGAATCCGGCGGTCCTTGAAAACCGCCTCTCCGAGCTGGATGGTCGGTACCGCCGTCCAACCCGCCGGTGCCTCACCGGCCACTCCGTAGATTTTTTCAGTCAAGGGGCCTACTTCCAAGCCCATGGCGGTGGCGGAGGGGATGTGTAGCAGGCTGGTGCCGGCACCGGTGTCGATGAGCAGCTTGGCGGGTTTGCCGTTGATCTTGCCATCGATGAAGATTGAGTTGTTTTCGAAGCGGAAGGTGAATGATTCGTAGCCGCGCAGTTCGAGGCACTGGCGGATGGTCAGGCCGCGGCATTTCTGGAGAAAAACCGCTTTTTCACGGGACCAGGATTTGACGTAGTCGCCGTCCGCTTCGGAGAGCTTGTCGAGCGCGACGTTGGCGCGCTTGCCATTGCGCAGCAGCATGACGGCCTCGGTATCGGTTTTGTCGATGAGCACGGCCTGTATGATTTTGCCGTTGGCTCCCTTGAAATCGCGGTATTCCTGCTCGACTGACGATTGGGCCACTGCGACCGCGCCGAGTTGCAGGCCGAGCATGACGGATGTGAGAAGAATCGGTTTCATGTGATGATTCATTTGAAGGAACCTGATTTGATGAATTCCATCCAGTCGGCCTCGAGCTTCTCGACGGAATCGAAGCCGAAAATGCGGGCGATTTCCTCCGGGTCGGGGATCTGGTCGGATGATTCCACCCTGCGGACCAGTTTGGCGAAATCCGCCAGACGTTTCAAATCACTCTGCATGTAATAGGCGAATGAGTAGATGAGCACGAGTCGCTCGGGGGTTAGCTCCTCAGCCTTCCATTTGAGCATGGGGTCCAGCTCCACGGCCACCTTGCCGGAGCGCACGAGTGGGCGCAGTGAGCGCGCCCATGACGAACCGTCTTCGAATCCGCTTTTGGAGCTGATTTCATCTTTGGTGGTGCCTTCGACTGCCAGCAAGAGGGTCTCGGATTTGCCGCCGAGGCTGATTTCCTTAAAATAGGCGTGGCCGGTGATGATCGCGAAATAGCCTTCGTCGCCATAAGATGAAACTCCGCCCAATTGTTCGGCGAGAAGGCGGCCGGCGAGCGAGTGGACGATGAAAGGGGAGAGGGACTTGCTGAATTTCGAGTCATCCTTGATCTGGAAGACCAGGCCGCTGTTGAAGATTTGATATTCAGCAGCCATTTCGTCGGTTAGCCAGATCGCACTGGATCCGCTTTCGTTCCAGGTGTTCTTGATCTCCAGCGCGGCGTCTTTGTTGCCTTCGTCGGCGGCACGCTCGGCATACCACTTGCCGACCTCCTGATAGATTTCCTGATCCTCGAGCAGCAGGATGAGCATGCGTTTGTTTTCCCAGTCCCTGCGGAAGTTCATGTGGTGGAAGGCCATGCCGTGCCAGACGCGCTCTGCGGTCTCGGCCACCGCCTGCGGGCGGATCTTGCCCGCCGTGGCAATGAGGAAATGTGGAGTTTCCAGCAATTCGATGCCTTGGGAGGGGCCGTTGGGAAATTTGAGTTTCGTGTCGAGGCGCTTGAATGAGGAGGTGTCGATGCGGACCTCCTTTTCGACGAGGCCCGGCTTGCCGCTGGTGATGATGGTTTCAGGGGCACCGCCGAATTCGACCAAGTGCTGGCGGTCCGCCAGACTGAGATCCTCGATCTTGAGTTTGATCTCTTTGGAGTCCTTGTTTGTCAGACTTACCATATCACCATGCACTCCAGCGAGCTCAGCGTCCAAGGTGCCGCCTTTTCTCGACATCCAGACTCTCATTTCCGCAGAATATCCTGACTGGATGAGCCAGGACGCGGCTAACAGGCGAATCAACAGTAATTTCATGACTTGGCCACACGCTAGGGGAGCGGGACAGACAGGCAATTTATTTCTCCCCGACAGGAGGAAAATCACCAGGACAGCCTGGCACCTAAAATCGCTCCCAAGCCGGGTTCGTTCTGGCCGGAGCCGTGGTTGCGGTAGTCCTCGTCTGTGAGGTTTTCGAGGCCGCAGGTGAGATCAAGGTGATCGTTGACCTGCCATCCGGCGCGCAGCGAGGCGACGAGGTAGCCGGGCGTGCCGTGGGTGGGGATGCGTTGCGGGTCGTTGGCCTGGTCGGCGGGATCCACGCGAGCTTCAGTGACCGCGCCAAGCACGCGGCCCTCGACCCAGAGGCGTTCGTTAGGATGCGTCCAACGCAGCGCGAGCGAGCTGGTGAACGGCAGTTGTTTGGTAAGCCAGCGCTCGCCCGTGACCGGACTGTCGGTCTTGCCTTCATTCCAAGACGCCATGCCGCTGAGCATCCAGCACGGGCTGATTTTCCAGACTCCTTCGGCTTCAAAACCGTAAACATGGCCGCTGCCTCCGTTCGTCGAGAACCTATCCGGGCCGATCCGCTCACTGATGATCGCGTCGCGGCTCCAGGTGTAAAATGCCGCCAGCGAGGCACTGAGGGTTTCATTGGTGTAGCGAGTTCCGAGCTCGGCGGTGACGTATTTTTCCGGGTCCAGATCCGGTGAGCCATAGGAGTTCAAGCCGCCGAGTGTGACGTTGCTGCCGGTGAGGTCATTGAGGTTCGGTGCGCGGAACGCCTGCGAAACTCCGCCGTAAAGCGCCCAGAAGTCGTCAAGGTCCCAGAGTGCCCGCAGACTTGCGGAGAAATCGTCCCAATTGCCCTCGCCGCTTACATCCGCCGGAGCGCCGGGCGCGCGATAGGCATCCCACTCGGCCTGCGCATAGGTGTAGCGAACGCCGCCACTGATGCGGAGCGGCTCGGCGGGGTGCCATTCATACTGCGAATAGGCGCCGAGAAGCTGGTAGGTGGAGCCATCGGCCACCGGTCGGTCGGTGGGCCGTTGGACGCCGTTGCGGTATGCGTCGCTGTCCGCCATGTCCCGATAGTAGTCGATGCCGTAAACCATCGTGCCTGGGCCGATTTCCGACTCGAATCCGACATCGAGTCCGTAGGTGTCGAGATCGATTAAGGAGGTGCGGTGGTCGGTCAGGGTGCGGAGGTTGTCGGTCGAGTCCTGGGATTTCTGCCAGCTCAGGGTGGAGTGCCAGCGGCGGATGAAGGCGGACTGCTCGGGGTTTTCACCGGTCAGCTTGATGTAAGCAAGGGAGCGCTCCTGGTCGTATATTTCAGTGAGGTAGGAGCCGCCGGTGGCTACGTGCCTGCCATGGACCCAGCCCGGATTATATATCGTGCGGTGCCAGCGCCAGATGTCGTCCTGGTTCACATACTGGTAGGCGAGTGTGAGCTTGATGCGTTCTGTTAGAGCCATGTCAAAGCGGAAATCGACATCCTGTTCCGGGTAGCCGGTGTTTTTCATGCGGCCCACCGCGTCGTCCTCAATGTCCCCGAAGTCCTTGCCGGTGAATCCGAGGTGGGCGCCCCACTTCCCGCCGACGCCGAACTCGGATTCCGCGCGACCGATGTGAGAACCCTCACCGCTGGTGCGGTATTGGTAGTAAGTCGAGCCGTGTTGGAAAATAACTCCGTCCTCCTCATTCTCGAAATCCGATGACTTGGTGAAGGCGTTGAGTGTGCCGCCGATGGCGTCTGAGCCGTAGAGTACGGAGCCCTGGCTCCTGACCAGTTCGATGCGCTCGACGGAGAACGGATCGACGGTGTTCCAATACTGCACGGGGCCGCCGCGCCAGGTTGAGTTGTTGATGCGCACGCCATCAACCATCAGGAGATTCTGGCGGCCGGTGAAACCCCTGATGATCGGCGAGCCATGGCCGTTTGCGGTTTTCTGAACCAGCACGCCGGGGGTGTATTGCAGCGCGTCCGGCAGCGTGCGGCGGTTGGTTTCGAGGATGAAATCCGCATCAATGCGTGATGTGGAGTAAGCCGTGGAGCTTTCCGATTGTTCGAGGCGCGAGGCGGTGACGAACAAGGGAGTGAGGAAATCCTGGGCGATGGCCGGTGAAATCGTGGCTGTCAGAAGCAGTGTGTGGATTTTCATGAGCGCTTGATTGGGCAAGCCGGCCCATGCGGAGTCAACGCACCGGTAGGGACAGATATTGTTCCGAGGGAATGTCCGATGGGTGGTTTTCGACCACTCAGCCGTAGCCATGCAGTGGGTCATCGTGGCGCGGGCGTCTCGCCCGCCGCCTTTCTGTCAATTTTTTCATTTGCAAGAAGAGGCGGG
>CANLKN010000077.1 GCA_947491475.1 Akkermansiaceae bacterium
AGAATGAGGTTTTCGATTCGGTGATCGTTGTGACCGACCGTCGCATCCTAGACGACCAGCTCCAGAAGACGGTGAAACAGTTCATGCAGGTCAGCGCTACCGTAGGCCATGCCAAGAAGTCTGGCGACCTGAGGCGCTTCATCGCGGAGGGAAGGAAGATCATCGTCACCACGGCGCAGAAGTTCCCGTTCATTCTGGATGAAATGGAAGGCGAAGGAGCCGGGAAAAACTTCGCGATCATCATCGACGAAGCGCATAGCAGCCAAGGAGGCAAGACAGCATCAGCGATGAGCAAGGCGCTGGGTGAAACCGACCCCGAGGACGAGATCAACGACGCCATAGAGAAGCGCATCAAGTCACGCAAGCTCCTGACCACCGCAAGTTACTTTGCCTTCACCGCCACGCCGAAAAACAAGACGTTAGAATTATTCGGCATTCCGCTGCCCCCGGATGCCGAAGGCAAGATCAAGCACCGCCCATTCAACAGCTACACGATGAAGCAGGCGATCCAGGAGGGTTTCATCCTCGATGTGCTGCGCTCCTACACGCCGGTGGAAAGCTTTTACCGCCTGATTAAAAAAATAGAGGACGACCCGGAGTTCGATAAAAAAAGGGCGCGTAAGAAACTGCGCCGCTACGTCGAAAGCCAGGAACACGCCATCCAACTCAAAGCGGAGATCATGGTGGATCATTTCCACGAACAGGTCATGTCCGTCGGCAAGATCGGTGGCAAAGCACGTGCCATGGTCGTGTGCAGCGGCATCGAGCGAGCGATCCAGTATTATCACGCCTTCAAGACATACCTTGTGGAGCGGAAGAGTCCGTATCAGGCCATTGTAGCGTTTTCCGGGGAGTTCGATTTCAAAGGCGAGAAAGTCACCGAAGCCTCGTTGAACGGATTCGCCAGCAACGACATCGCAGACAAGGTGAAGGAAGATCCTTATCGTTTTCTGATCTGCGCCGACAAGTTCCAGACCGGCTACGACGAGCCGCTGCTGCACACCATGTATGTGGACAAGGTGCTCTCCGGCATCAAGGCAGTGCAGACGCTTTCGCGCCTCAATCGCGCCCATCCCGAGAAACGCGATGTCTTCGTTCTCGATTTCCAGAACAACAGCGACACCGTCACTCAGGCATTTTCCGACTACTACCGCACCACGATCCTCAGTGAAGAGACGGACCCCAACAAACTCCACGACCTCAAGCTCGCTCTGGATACAGCCCAAGTCTATTCGCAGGAGCAGATCGATAGCATCGTGGAACTCTTCCTCGCCGGTGCCAGCCGTGAGAAGCTCGATCCCATCCTCGACGTCTGCGTCGCCACCTACCTCGAACAACTCGACGAAGACGGGCAGGTGGATTTCAAGAGCAAGGCCAAGATCTTCACCCGTGCCTATGATTTCCTCGGCTCCATCCTTCCCTATGGCAGCCGGGAGTGGGAGAAGCTCTCGATCCTCCTCAATCTGCTGATTCCGAAACTCCCCGCGCCCAAGGAGGAAGACCTTTCCAAAGGTATCCTCGAATCCATCGATATGGACAGCTACCGTGTCGAAAAGAAGCAGGCCATTCAGATCGCCTCAGCCGATGAGGACGCGGAGATCGATCCCATGCCAGTCGAAGGCGGAGGACGCAAGCCCGAGCCGGAACTCGACCGTCTTAGCAACATCCTAAAAGCCTTCAACGAGCAGTTCGGCACGCTTTTCAACGACTCCGACAGGATATTCGCCCGCATCAAGGAAGAGATCGCTCCGCTTGTCGCCAAGAACGAAGCATTCCGTAACGCCCGTGAAAACACCCCGGGAGCCGCCCGCATCGAGCACGATAAGGCACTTGCAAAAGTGATGCTCACCCTCCTCAAGGACGATACCCAGGTTTACAAACAGTTCGTAGAGAACGAGGCGTTCCGCCGGGCGGTTAGCGATTTCGTTTACTCGCTTTCGGCGGCCTAACTGAAACAGCCACTCATCCGGCGGCTCCGTGTCATACGGCAGCTTGAAGTAGAGGAAGATGTCGCGGGTGCGGTGGTAGATGTCCATCTCGCTCATCCCGGCGCGTTCCATCATCGCGTTGAGCGGGATGAAGTTTTTCTGAATGAAGCGCAGCAGGTCCATCGGGTCGTATTCGACGGCGGCCTTGGGCTCTCCCACGCGCTTGAAACCCTTGAGGTTCGGCAGCAGGCAGAAGGTCATCATCTGGAGTGTCTCCGTGTGGAGGTCGCAGAAGTAGAACCAGTAGTGCCAGACCGAGTGGAAGTGCTGATAGAATTTCCGGATTTCCGGGATGGCGTAGATCTCCTGCGGGTCGTCGTTCCATCCGTCCACCAGGAACTGGAAGCTGCCCATCATCGCCGCCAGCGCCGGGCCTTCCGGCAGTGCGGCCGGTCCGAAGGTCTTGAGAAAGTGGCCGAGATTTCGCTGGCGCACCTGCAGGATCGCCTACGCTCTTGCCTTCGGCGTGCCATGCTGCCAGCCTGAGGCCGTGCGGTTGTGTCCCCGTCGCTTTTCGTTCCCCATGACTTTTCACGAAGGTTCAGTAACTGATCTGCCAGGTCGAGGAAACTTCGAAACGGCCATCGTGCGTCACCTTCAGCAGAATTTATGAGTGAGACCACCCATCCAACACCTTTCACAACCGCACTTGAAATAGAGCCCGGTCCAACTTTCCGCTCAATCTTTGCCCCCTCCGGTGGCTCGGTTGCCACCATAAAGGTCCCCGATTATCAGCGTGCCTTCTCGTGGGAAGAGAAGCAGATCGGTCTTTTTCTCTCCGACCTCCGGGAATACCAGACCACCGGTCGCGCCGATTATTACTTTGGCCACTTCATCGTAGAAAATCGAGGCGGCTTCTGGGAGATAGTTGACGGCCAGCAACGCATTACGACGTTCGTGCTCTTCCTTCTTGTCTGTAAGCACCATCACCCTACCGCGCTGCCGGACTCCGCCGAATCCCTGTTGAGTCGCTTTTTTACTGTCTCCTACGATACGGACGCCTTCATGGGCATCGCCGCCCGTCTGGGAGGCTATCTAGGCCGTAACGAATCCTTCGACCCTAAACGTCCCCCGGATTCCGAAACCCTCCGGGCGGAATTCGCACTCCCGGATCAAATGACCCGCTCCCAGCAGAGGATCGTGCTCGCTCTGCTTCAAATGGACCGGGCTTTCAAGAGAGGCGAACTAGATCCCGGCAGGATCTCCTCCTACATCAACGTGGTGATGGAATCGCATTGTTCCCACCATCTCACTCGGAATAAGTCTGTCGCGGTAAATGTTTTTGAGATGCACAATACAAGGGGTGTCCCGCTGACTACGTTGGAAGTGGTCAAGGCGATGTTGATGAAGTTTGTTTACGACCATGGCGACTCTGAAGCGGAACGCGACGAGCAGGTCCGGAAGATCCAAGACGAGTTTGGCCGGATCTACGGCATGGAGGAGAGCCTCGCCGGAGGTAGTTTCCGAGGCGAGATGACTACCGAACAGCTCCTGCGTTATCACCTCCGCGTTGTGGACGATGGTAGCAAGACGGAAGCTCGGCAGTTCCATTCGCCACCGGCAGATGCCAATCAAGAGGATTTGGCCGCTCATGTTGGGAAACGGCTTCGTTTCATGGACGACGACAAAACCCCGCGAGACTCCAAAGATGGAGTGGCCTACGCACTGAAGCTGGCCAAGGAATTGAGAACCTCCATGCAAATCGTTAGTGAGCATCTTCCCAAGTGGGACCAGGAAGAACGCCTTGTGGGAGATGTGCTGATCCTCGAACCAGCGTTGAGCTGTGAGTTCTTCCTGATAGTTTGCCGACGGCTTGAAAAATTTCCGGGATCGGCGGACGGGCGACTGGGAACTGACATACTCAAGCTGTGGGAGAGGTTTCTATTCGTCAGGGACTTCCATGACGCCTATTATCGCCTATGGTATAAGGATGATTTTCCTAAACTGTTCTCTGAATTCGGCAAGGACATGACGCAGATTTCCGGCAAGCTCCGGAGTTACCTTAACGACGGTTTCCGTGAGCAGACCAAAGGACTCCAGAGGCTGGTGGACAATTATCTCGGGAATAACCGGATAAACATCCTGAATAACGCGTTTCATTGGTGGAAGGGAAAGATGACCTACGCGATCTACAAGTATGAGGTCAGACAGGATGACAAGCTGCGCCGCGTAATGAAGGGAAAGATGATCTCTGTTGAGCACATCCTGCCTCAAGAATGGCAGTGGGATTGGATTGATGGAGTTTCGCAAGGCAGCGAACCTTCAGCCGAGGACAAAGAGAGGCACATCAAAGAGATTAACGCTTACATCAACGGACTTGGAAACCTGCTGCTTCTAACTCCTGGCGAGAATACAGCCGCAGGCAATCAGCATCCTGCGAACAAGCGTTATCCTTACCAGGGAGGGAGCTACGCAGACCACAACGGCGATCCAGAGCGTTGGAGATCCTCCAACAACTGGAGCCAGTTGATTCAGGAACGAGGGGAGAGAATCTTCAAATTCATGAGGCAGGAACTGGTCGCTGCACAGGAGGGTGCGGAAGATACTCAAATGCAGTGACAAAACTGCCAGGATAAATCTCTCAACCGGCTCGACGGGATTTTCAATCGGTGTTTTTTACAAACCGGATGCCCAAACTCCTCCAACTTGCGGAAGCGGTTGGCGCACCATGGGAAGTCTGCTACCCCAGAGACAGCTGAGGCCAGTGATGAAGACACCGTGAGAGCCGTCTTTGAGCGTGTGGACGGATTTGACGTGATAAACCACTCCCTGGCGCAAAGGACCGTCGGGAAGCCGGAACTTGCGGCAGTCGATCGGGCGCAGGAGCTTCAATGGTCCTTCCTGGGTGTTGACGGCGACAACCCGGTCATTGGGAGCGAAGGGGTGGGAACTCATGGTCTGGCTGAACTGATGGTTGTGCGGGACACGGCTTTGGTCACAGAGCCGGCTGGTGCTTGCCCTTGTTGGCACCGTCAGGATGTCGGAAACATAGCCCTGAAGTGAGGGACGCCAAGGTTGAAAAGTCGCGACCGCAGTTCTTGCAGGTGTATTTGGATTTCTCGCTTCCTTCGTAGAGTGTGTGCTTGCCCTTGTTCGCCCCGGCGGGGTGACGCAGGCACGTGCCACTGGTGAGAGAGATGGCGGAAGTGGATTTGTAGCCGCAGTGTTTGCAGTAGAAGTTTGCCATGATGATGTGTGGTTTGGTGTGTGGTTTGTTGGGAGATGTGGTGGCTTAGTTGCCCTTGAATGCCTGCCAGATCCTGACCATCGCCAGGGTGTCGAGCTTGCAGTATTCGTGGAGCTGTTCCTTGAGCTGTGCCTTCCGCTCCCCGGTGGTTTCCGAAGCGATGGCCTCCTGATAGGCGGCCTGCGCCATGTTGCCGTCCTGGACGCCGTCGAGAGCATCGTAGGAGAGATCGGGACAGAGCGCGGGAAGCACCGCCTTGATGCTCCAGCTTCCGTGCTGGCTGGGGTGATAGTAGTGGCGGCGGGCGATGGGCAGCAGGTCCACGAGACGGGCTGCGATGGCGCTCAGCCGGCTGGCGAGTTCTGGAAAACGCTCGGCGAGTTCACGGATGACGCGAGATTCAAAGCCGGCGTTGTAGGCGAAGACCGGTCCCTTGTTGCCGCAGAGCCGGATAAGTTCGACGGCGCAGGCCTGTGAGGGATCGGCACCGGAAAGATCGAGAAAACCCTGATGCTCCATGCATCCGTCACTGTGGAGAATGTGCAGGCTGAATTGGAACGGTAGTTGCTGATAAGGCCGCGTGCCTTCCCAGCGCGGCACGGCGAAAGCGATGGTCTCGAAGTCGAGGAAATACCCGGGATCGCCAAAGGCGGCGAGTTCGGCTGCCGCGCTTTCGGCATTGAAATACGGTTCGCCGGTCACGCTGCATTCCTTGACGCGCTGTTGGATGGCGTTGAGCAGTTCGTCGGGGGCGTCGCGGAGATCTTCGACACCGGTCTCCTTGATGGCGGCGCGTCGGTTTGGATGGAGTCGCGGTAGCGAGCCGAGTGGATAATCCGGAAAGGTTTTGTCACGGTTGCAGTAGTCGCAAAAACCACAGGTGAACGGAGAGTTGCAGTGATCGCCGGTTTCAATCGCGGGTTCTTCCGGTTGGTTGGCAATCTCGTGCGCCAGCGTGAGCCACTGCCTCACCTCCTCATGGCGGTCCACGGTTTCCCCGGTGAGGTCCACCACTTCGAAGAGCCCCTCGTAACGTCCGCCGCCGAAATAGGTGAACGCGTTGTTGATGTGCGCCACCGCGATCGAGGCCAGCGGCACGCCCGACTCGGCGGCGATGAACGATTGCACGGCGATGTCGTCGCGGTGGTAGTCCTTCACTCCTGTGGAGGATTTCACCTCGATCATCCGCCAGCGCAGCGTGCCGTCCGAGCGGTCTGGCAGCATCACGTCGGCATAGGCCAACGCCCCAGAGGCAGTGAGACCGGCCTCGAACAAAGGCCCGCTGCCTTCGGCCAGCAGCATGGCGCTCTGGGAGATCGCTTCCGCGTGGCCTAGCGCGTTGATGTCGATGAAGGCACCGTTGCCATGCGGATCGAATACCTGGCGGGCGACTTCACCGACCCGGTTGCCGATGGCGAATGCCGCCTCGGACGCGGAGTCGTCGCGCAGCTCGGGTTTGTGGATTTCCAGCCACAAGCGCTTCGGGCACTGGCGGTAGGCAAGGATCTTGGATTTCGAGAGGTTGTGCATGACGATGCGGATGTTGACTGAGAGATGCGACAGGATGCGTCGTGGTCGGATGATTTCGTTAAAATGTATTCAACGTCCCACTACCCCTTGTAATTCCCAAGCGTTTCTGCGAGGGACGCGATGATGGACTTCCGCAGCGCCACCGGTTTGACCACCGTGATCGCCGGGCCTTGCGAGCGGATCCAGAAGTGCAACTGCCAGGAATCCGGCACGGTGGCGGTGAGTGTGTGGTCACCGGAGCGAGTAGTGATTTTCTGGTCCTTTGACAGTGGAGTTTCCTCCAGCAGGCGAGCAAGGTCTTCGGAAACCTTGGCCTTGAGAACGAAGGATTCCCCGCTGCCGAACTGCGCGGCACCGCTGGCGATGAAGGTGTCGAGTGAATAGCCCTTTGGCCGCTTCACCGACTCATCAAGCACGGCGGCGGAAGCCATGCGGTGAAGGGCATACTGGTATGGCGTGTCGTAACCGAAGGCGGTGGCCACCAGATAGGAGCGCGCGCCCTGCTGGATCAACGAGAGCGGGTGTAGCGTGTATTCCTTGGCCTCATCCGTTCCGACCTTGTGGTAAACGACCTGCACCTGTCGCTGGTGTAGCAGCGCCTCTTGGATGACGGGCAGCACTCCCGGTGCCAGCGTGGGCGGGATGAATGGCATGCCGGGCGGCACGTAGCGGACCAGATCCTTCCAACGGGCGTGCGGGATTTTCGGCAGGGCGGCGAGTTTTTCACGCGCCAGTGAAAACTTGCCCTCCAGTGCGGAGAGGAACGCGGGCGGCATGATCTGCCGCAGCACATCCTCCATCAGTCCGAGCGACACTGCTTCCGATAGATCCATGCCAAGCACGTCGAAGCGGGCGTTTTCCCTCCAGTGCCAGCCATAGGGTGTGCCCCTCTCGTTGCGGACGATCGGGAAGATCCGTGACAGCTCATCCATATCGCGTTCGACCGTGCGCTTGGTCACATTGTGGCCGGCGGTTGCCAGAGCATCGCGGAGTTGGAGTGAGGTTTTGCCGGGTGCCCGGGGAGGCAGATGATTGCGCAGCAGTTCCCATTGGCGGGCGATGGTGGTTTCGTGGTCGGAGCTTGGCATGAGTGTGTGATGTTGTGATGTTATAGGAATCCGATGCGCCGCGCGCTTTCGGTCTTCATGGTGCAATCATCGGCCAGCGCATGAAGGAGTTCACCGGCATTGGCAAACGGCTGGAACCGGTGACGCCGCGCCGCCGCGGCGAAGTCGCCGCGGGTGACGCATTCCATGGATTCGATCATGCCGCGATGCTCGACGTCCGGAGGCGCGATGCCAAGGCTACGGCACCAGGCGCGGAGCAAATCATTGATTTGAGCAAGATTCAGATAATCGAAGTGGAGTTTCAGGTCGAAGCGGCGCAGGCTGGCTGCATCGAGATGCTGCAGTCGGTTGGTGGTGGCGATGAACACGCCGTTGAAGGTCTCCATGCGGGTGAGCAGTTCGTTCACCTGCGTCACCTCCCATGAGCGCACGGCCTTGGCCCGGTCCTGTAGGAAGGAGTCCACCTCGTCGATCATCAGGATGGCGTCGTCACGGAACGCCTTCTCGAAGGTTTTGGCGATTTGCATCTCGGTGCCACCGACAAAGGGGCTGAGCAAATCCGAGCCGCGCTTGAGGTGTAGCGGCCGATCGATCTCGTGGGCCAGCCAGTGACCGAAGGCGGTCTTGCCAGTGCCGGGCGGCCCGTGGAGGCAGAGACGTGCGCTGCCGGAATCCTTGAGCAGCTTCGCCATCTGTGCCAGATCGCCGTCTGTATTGAGATAAGTGATGTCATAGACATCCGTGGAGAGCATCCGTGCGTTTGAAAGAGCCGGGTCCGGATGACCCTGTGCCTTGAGGATGCCGCCGAGCACATGGGTGAAAGCGTCGTCGTGGCAGTCCTTTGAAAGATCCCTGCTGATCGCCCGCACCACATCCCGCGCCCTTGTGACCACAGCCGGGGCGAGATGGTCCAAATCCGCGAGGTGATTGATCAGGCGGGCTGAAACCAGCCCGCCTGCCTGTTCCTCCAGGATCTTGCCGCGCACCGAGCGTGGCGGAACCGGCACCTCGATAACAAAATCGAAGCGACGGGCGAATGCCGGATCGAGTGTCCGAATCGAATTGGAAATCCAGCAAACCGGCCGGGTGTTGGAACCCAGCATCTGGTTGAACCATCCCTTGTAGGTATTGGCCGCTCCACGATCCAGCAGGGTCGGTGTCAGGATGTCCTCCGCTTCGTCAAAAACCAGCAGCGCCGGTTCGTTCTGAAAAAACCTCAATGCGAGGTTCAAAGTTGCCAGCCGTTTGTTCGGTGTCAGCGGATCTCCGTTCTCGTCACTCGTCCGCATTTCGAACACGGGCAGCGACAGATTTGCGCCCAGCGTGCGAGCTAGTTGGGTTTTTCCTGTGCCCGGAGGACCGTGAAGCAGGATGTTGATGCCCTCCTTTCGTGGAGAACGCCTGAGGTAGGCAAGCAGCAGGTCGAGGCTGTAACGCAGGTGGGGGAAGTCCTCAAGCCGCAGCTCCACTGCTTCGACCGGCATCACACCGATGGCATGCAGGATTTTTTCCGAGTTGAACTTTTCACGTAGCAAATGTCGCGCGACCGTTTCGTTGCTAAATTCGACAAGAAGTGTGCTGCTTGATCCGCTCGAATACCCCAACAGCCCGCTTCTTGTCATCCGGCCCTTTGGGCTGATTGCCCTGTCGATGGCGGATTTGGGCAACTTGAGTGCCCGCGACAGAACCTGTGCCTGATCACAGTGTTGGCATATACGCAATACCCGCCACGTATCGGTCAGTGGTATTTCGACCTCCACACAGGCTAGGATTTCGGCAACGCGTTGCTCGACAGGTTCCAGTTTCAAAGTGGCAGCCAGATGATCGAAGTTCCTTTGCACTGATGGGGGCAGGCCGGGCTTCGATTTTTCGAGACGAGCCAGCATCCCTTCCATGATGCGGCGGATTGCCCCGGGTTCCTCTACCGATGGGTCTGGCGGTAGCCCGAGAAAGGTTGCGATGTCGTCATCTGCGTATGAGTTTTTGCGCAAGAACGCTTCCAGGGCGCTGGAAGAATCAAACGCACGCAGGATCCACAGGGCGATCAGGCGCTGGTATGGAGAACGGAAGATGGTTGAACTGCTCATGATGGCTTTGGAAGTGGCCACAGGGTAAGCAAGCACCGCGACAGAATGCGTCGCGGCCAACAATCTCATTTGGATTCCAGTTCGTGCCAGGCAAGTCTGGTGGCGATGTCGCGGGCGGTGGATGTGGAGAGCCGGGCGGGGTCCGGGGTGATGCCAACGCGGCCGAGGTCCAGACGGTCGGCGTCGAGGCAGACGCCAAGGGTTGGATCGGTCTGGGGTGCGGCACCGTTATGGATCTCGCAGGCGGTGACGAGGAGTTGCATGCGGGTGTCGTCGAGGTGGAAGTGCCCGGCTTCGCGGAACTGCAGGGCCAACTTCGCGCCGCGGTATCCGTGCTCCGGATCATGGTATTCGTTTTCCCGGCAGGAGTCATGGAACAACGCAAAAAAGCGAACGACTTCCGCGTCGGCCGCATGATGCCGGCAGAGATAAAGGCCGTTGCGCAGGACTGTGCGCCAGTGGCGCGGGCCATGGTCGGTATGGGTGCCGAGGCGGAACCGGGCGGTGACGAGTTGCCAGAGCGGAAGTTCGGAAGAGGTGAGCATGTCGTTGGCGGTATTGTCTGGGTGAGAGGATTTGTGAGGAATTGAGTGAGAATCTGGCATCAGGGGTGGGACAAATACGGGGCGGACGAATAACATCTGGAAAAATTTCGCGATTTTTCTGTCTGTAATCATCCATTTCCACGGCTTTGGCGCGTACGACTCTCGCAAACGGATCCGGGCAGACTGCACCCGAGCGGATTGCGGATGGTTGAGGATCTTCCTACGTCTTGGACATACTTGGCACCTCGTCCAGACTCCGGTCATGGTCGCACACGATTAATGTAGCAATACACCCCCTTTTTTGACCAACCCGCCTACCCACCTATCCACCTATCCCACTCACCCCTGATTCATCCGCCACAGCGTCAAGTTCAGGACAGAGGCGAAGGATACCCACGCCAGATACGGCACCATCATCCACCCTGCAGGCCTGCTGACGCGCCGGAACGCCAGCAACGTCACCAGTATCGCCGTCCACAGCGCCACGATCACCACCAACGCCCAGCCGATCTCTTTCGCACCGAAGAAGACCGGGGTCCATGCGGCGTTGAGGAGCAGTTGGCTCCCGACGCCGACAAGCGCAAGATGTTCCACGCCGTAGGCGATGGAACCTTCGTGGCGGACGGCAGGCGTTTCAGCCACCGTGCGCTG
Source organism: Akkermansiaceae bacterium (assembly GCA_947491475.1). Lineage (GTDB taxonomy): Bacteria > Verrucomicrobiota > Verrucomicrobiia > Verrucomicrobiales > Akkermansiaceae > Luteolibacter. The sequence continues at coordinate 11,056 of CANLKN010000077.1, forward strand.
ATGTCCGGGAAGCTGCCTCCCGGGGTGTGAGTTGTTTCCGCCTCCGTTGCGGAGTAGGGTGCGGCTGTTGCCGATGAGCCGTTTCTTCCAGCGTGGTGGAGTCTGGGTGCTGATGCAAAGCGTCCTGCTTGCGGCGGTGATCCTGCTGGCGGCGTTTTATCGCAGAGATGGATTCCATCCGTTGGCTGTGATTGCGGGAGCGGCATTGCTGATCATTGCGGCGGGTGTTGCTCTCGCCGGCGCCTTGGCTCTCGGCAAAAACCTCACTCCCTTTCCCAAACCGGGCGGGCAGGCGCAACTGGTGAGGCACGGCATTTACGCGGTGATCCGCCATCCCCTCTATGCCAGCGTGATTGCTGGAGCGATGGGTTGGGCGCTGGTGTGGCAAAGTTGGCCGGCGTTGCTGGTCGCCGTATTCCTCATCCCGTTCTTCCTCGCAAAGGCTCGCCGCGAGGAACGATGGATGAGTGACAAATTTCCCGAATATGCCGATTACAAGCGGCAGGTTCGCGGCTTTGTCCCATGGTGGTAGTCTGCGACCAATCCTCAGGTAACTGTGACGATCAACCACGCCACCGCCGCTCCACCCACGCACCGAGCGCGATACCGAGGGCATAGGCGGGTAGATCGGGCCAGTTGAAGGTGGTGCCCAACACCAGTCTGCCCGGGAGCGTCGCACGCACCGCGTCGATCCACGGCGCGTGGTAGAGTTGGGAGAACTCCACGCCCCATGAGAAGGTCAAGGCCAGCAGGGCGACCACCAACGTGGATGCACGTGGAATCAGGAATCCGATTCCCACGAAAACCATCAGCGCCCACAGCGCATCGCCACCATTGTTCGACAACCACTGAGGCAGCGGGATAAGGCCGGAACGCCATAGCAATCCTACCGCGATCACAGCGACTGCCATCAACGCATACACTATGCGGATCCGCGCGCGATTCCGTGCGGGTTTTTTGGTATGTGTCCAGACTGGCTGGATGTGGAGGCGGGGCGGCATGGGTGGGTGGACAGGTGTTGTAGCGGTGGTTCGAGTTCCTGGGCAAGGTGGATGGATCAGTTTCTCAATCCTTCTCCACCTCCAGATCTGGGATGTGGGTGAACGAAATCCGCATCGGCGCGGTCTCCCGGCTTTCCTGCACGCTGCCGAAATACACGACCTTGCGGCCGTAGCGGGCGCGCAGCTTGTCGATGGTCTCGTCCAAGCGCCGCTGCTTGTCCGAGTCGAATGAGGCCATCGTGTCCGTCACCGTCTGGAACAAGGAGGGCGTGTGGTTGGTGTGTTCGCATAGCCGGGTGAGCACCACACCCACTTGCAGCACTTGGCATCGTGGTTCAGGGCGGTCGCGCCACAGGCGGTCGAGCGCGCGCATCAGAACCAGGGTGGAGTCGGTTTCTTCCGTCCGCGCCTCAGCCGCCCACGAGACACCACGCAGGAACGCCACCTGCATGGTGAGTGAACCGGCGAGCAGGCCGTGGGAACGCAGCCGTTCGCAGGCCTTATGCAGCAGCTTGCAGAGGATCGGCCACGCCTTGTCTGGGTGTCGGCATTCTGGCGGCAGCACATGGCTGTGGCCGATGGTTTTCCGAGCCGAAACCAGATCCGGGATTTCATCGCCGCGCAGGAGGTGCCATAGACGATCACCCAGCACACCACCCCACACGCGGCGCAGCACTGGCTTCGAGGCCGCGCAGAGTTCTGAGACGGTGTGAATTCCGGCGGCGTGCAGGCGCGTCTCCATGCTGCGTGCGATGCCGTTGAGGTCCCGGAGCTTGAGTGGATGCAGGATCTCCGGCAGATCGTCATGCTCGATGATGAACAAGCCGTCTGGCTTCTTCATCTTACTCGCGGTCTTGGCCAGGTAGCGGTTCGGCCCGGCACCAACGCTCACCTTGATGACCGGTGAAACATCGCGCGCCACGGTTTCCTTGATCCGTCGGCCGATAGCCTCGACGGTTTCGGATTCGCGCAGGTTGTAGGGCAGCCAAGCCCACATTTCGTCGATGGAGAGCACCGCCTCGACGTGGATGCAGTCCTCGACAGCCGCGATGATCCGGTGGTGGTAGCGGATGTATTCCGGCGGCTTGGACTCCACGATGGCGATGCCAGGGCAGAGGATGCGCGCGTCGCTGATGCGCGTGCCGGTTTTCACCCCGAACGCCTTGGCCTCGTAGGAGGCGGCGATGCAGCAGGAACTCTCCGCCATCACAGGAGCCACGCCCACCGGCCTGCCGCGCAGAGCCGGATCCAGGTGCTGCTCGACCGACGCGAAGTAGGAATCGCAGTCAACGAACAGGGCGGTGAGCGGCTTGGACACGGCCACGAGGGATGCATCAAGGCGGCTGGCCGGTCAATCTGAAAGTGTTCATAAGAACTATCCTTGCCGGGTGACATTGACGATTCGATCCGTGCATTTTCCCGGTTGCCCGGGTCGCCGTCCCTGCCAAAGTGATCCTGTGTGCAACACCTACGTCATCCGCCCGAAACGAGGTGCCCAAGGCTTGGCGCAGCGGGTGAGTGAGGCGACAGCGAAGCTGGCTTCCGAACTGGTCCGCAAGTCCGATCCCGGAGTCGTCATGCGGGCCGACGGCAGGGTGGAAATCATGCGCTGGGGGTTCCACCGGGAGTTCAACCCGGCGATCAATAACGCGCGCTCCGACAAGCTAGAGGCCGGGATGTGGAAGGAAGCGTTTCACGACCGCCGCTGCGTCATTCCGATGACCCTGTTCTACGAATGGGGACCGGGCTTGGGAGGTGGGAGCGGCAAAAAACAGGAGCACGAGTTCCATGACCCGGATGACGGCTACCTGTGGGTCGCCGGAGTCTGGGAGGAGAATGGGGAACTTGGCCCGTGCTACTCAATGGTCACCACCACGGCCTCCCCGCTGATGGCCCCGATCCACGCCCGGATGCCTGCCCTGCTGCGGCCGGAGGAGATGGCGGAGTTTCTGGCAGGGATCGGGCACTGGAACTTCCAGCCCTACACCGGGCCGCTGGCGGTCACACCGTGCGAGAGTCCGCTGGTGAAACTCAAGGCCGGTGATACGCAGCAGGAGCTGTTTTGAAGGGTTGAGGAAAACAGACACATGTGTCTGTTTTGGAGAGTATGGCTGATGATTCCCCGCCCGAGTCGCCGCAGACTCACCCCTTGCCGGTGGCCAGCGTCCTCACTACCATGGAGGCATGCCCGCTCTTCTTGACCAACTCATTCAGGATCACGGAGACGAGATCACCCACAAGATATCGAGCGCCCTCGGTGTGACCCGGGAAGAAGCCGCCAGCGTGCTCTCGGCCACGGCTCCCATCATCCTCAATCGCTTCGATGGCGGAAAAACTTCGCCCGAATCAGACGCCGCACCGGCAGGGAGTCTCGATTCCCTACTCGATGGCACCGGCCAGCAGATGAATGCCCGCATCCAGGGAGAACTCGGAGTCACGCCCGAGCAGGCGGCGAAAGTCATTCCCCTGCTCGTCCCCATCGTCCTGCGCTTCCTCATGCGACGCGTCCCCTATGGCAATGCGGCCATCCCCATCATCTCCTCATTCGTGCAAAAACAGGGCAATGGTTCCCTCGACGAACTGGCCCTGCGCCTCGCCCGGAAATGCACACCTTCGCCGGATTCGCCGGGCATTCCCACCCTTCTCGGCCGCTGGGCGGGGAAATATTTCCCCAGCGGACGTTAAGCTGTCATGCCGCGACCGGATCTTGTTGCTACGAAATTGCTTTTCCGGTGAAGGACGTTGAAAGAGCCGGTGGCCGGTCTGGAGGCGGGGGGAAAAAGGGGTTTTCGAGGACCAGAAAGGCTGACTGGATGTCGCAGCCGTTGGCAATCGGCTCGGGCACGCGGATCGTGCGGGTCGCAGCGATCGCGCGCAGGCCGTCGGCCTCGGCCTCAAACATCGCCGCACAATCCGGACGATTGATTTTCACGAAGAACGGGCCGATGCGAAACGCTCGGTGAATGCAACCGCCACCGACCGGCTCGGGTGCGGCATCCACCGTGCTGCCGGTGGCTTCACGGATCGCGCGGCGGATGGCTGGCAGGGACTCGATCATCGCGGCATCCGGTAGTTCGTTTCATCACAGTGTGCGCAGGTGCTTGAGCAGCCCCCGGCAGCCGTCCTCGACGATGTCGGCGACCTTCTCGAAGCCTTCCGCGCCGCCGTAGTAGGGATCTGGCACATGGCCCAGCGGGTTGGCCGCGCAGAACGAGGAAAAGGCCCGGATTTCCGCGCGGCTCTGGCGATCACGCTGCATCCGCCGCAGGTCCGCCTCGTTTTCATGGTCCATCGGCAGGATCAGGTCGAAGTCGTCGAAATCCTCGTGGCGCACCTGCCGCGCCCGCCCTTTCGGCTGATAACCCCGTGCACTGAGCGTGGCAGACATGCGCTTGTCGGGCGGATTGCCGGTGTGATAGCCGATGGTGCCTGCGGAATCGATCTCAATACGGTCGTCCAGCCTTTCCGCCTCGACGATGTGGCGGAAGACGATTTCCGCAGCTGGCGAGCGGCAGATGTTGCCCATGCAGACAAACAAGACCCGGATGGTTTTCGTTGCGGCAGCTTTCATCGTGGCTTCGATGATTCGCCTGATCAGCCCGTCGGCAAGGCAAACCTCGCTTGAGCAAATGGAGCAAATGGTGCCCCGTTGACACCGCATTCCGTGCGTGAACCTACCTCTCGAATTCCCTGATCCTCGACGGCTACCACTTGATCCGGTTCCTTGGGCGGGGCTGCTTCGGGGAAGTCTGACTGTGCCGGTCCGAGTCGAAGGGCGACTACCGGGCGCTCAAATTCATCCCGATCAGCCATGCGGGATCGGCTTGGAAATCTCCCCCACCACAGGCAAAAAAATGCGGCGGCTCCGGAGTCAGCATGATGCTTTGTCACATGAATTTCTCCCACTCCAGCCGTTGTGCCATGGCCAGACGCCACGCCCCGCGGTCGCCATGCTTGTCAACGGACCAGCGGCGGGAGCGCTGCTTGCCACTGATGTAGGCGTTGGCGATCCACCACCAGGCCTCGCGTCCCAGCCCGTCACGTTCCATACGACGCCTGACCCCGGTGGAATCGCGCAGCCGTCCGTCGAGTTTCACAGGGGGGCTCACTCGCGGCGGCAACGGTCCCTCGCGGTAGTAGCGAGTGGCTGAAGCCGTGGCCTTCTCCCGACAGTCCGGGCAGGTGCTGTAGTTCCGTCTGGTGCCCGGTTTCTTGTCCAGCTTGCCTCCACAGCGGCAAATGCCGCGCCTTCTGGCTGCCGCCACTTTCTCGCGCATCCGTGCGTTGGCGGCTTCGCGTCTCTGTCTTTCGCGCTCGACGCGCTGCTTGGTTGTCAGGCCCATGGGGTTTCTAATTGGACAAGAGCGTAACCTTCCGATCCGTATTGCCAAGATCGCTTTGGCAGCTCTTGTCCTTTCATCCGGCACCAGCTAAAAAATAGCCATGCGCGCCTGCCCGTCATGTGGTTTCCCATCGACAACAGCAACCTCCCGGCCGTGTGTCCGAAGTGCGATGAGGACCTGGTCCGCGCCAAGGCACGCAAACCGCTGGTGATCGACTTGGCGCACCGGGGCGAGACGGTTTCCCAAGCGCTGGCGAAGTTGGACAAGGCGGTGAGCGAGTGCGTCTGGCACGGTCATCCGTCGCTTAAAGTGATCCACGGCCACGGCAGCGGCGGCGGAGCTTCACGCATCAAACCGCAGGTGCTGGCGGCGCTGCGGAAGCACGCAGTGCGGCTGGGCGCGGTGATGGAGCAGGATAGCGACAACCCGGGGGCGCATGTGCTGCGGTTTTGATTCAGAACAGAGAGAGCCAATTCTGCGGGTGCTATGGCTACAGCGGGTGGCAACGGATGAGTTGTGACCCTCAAACCTGCGGTATTCGTATGCTTGCTGCTGAGAGCTGAATTTGAGAGACTTGCTCACGAACCAAGTATTCAAACAATACGATGAAGTCCTCCGACCTTCCAACAATCACCGCCATGCTTCGGCACCATCCATGGTCGAAGGAAGCTGTCGATGCTGGCGAAATTCCGGTTCTTCAGAAAATGGGTGTCGATCCTGAGCGGCGTGCACGAATACTGCTGGAGGATATGGAGGCCATCGGATTCGACTGGCCGATCGGAGCAACGCCCTGCAGAGGACAGATGGTGCTCTCTCACTATGAGATTCCCGGGTCGGACTTCGGACAGCTTGATGATGACGATGTGCCGGAAGCCATGAAGGGTCATGGTTCTGGTTTGAACTGGGGCAGCTTGATCCGCCTGTCGAAGGCGTGTGAAATCGGGCGAGAGTATTTTGGGAGGAGTTGGCCTGGACGGTTCAAAAAGCAGCTTCTCAACCCCAAAGACCATCTGGCATTCATTGAGGAGATTTTATGGTTGAACTTGTGGCATGGTATTACGGACCTCGTTTACGAGGCCAAACCATTCGAGTCGATCGGGTGCAGGAAGCACGTCGATTGGCAATTCAAGAGCTGCGACTTACCGATCAATCTGGAAATTAAGTATCGTCCAAGGGACTGGATGCGTCATGTGGATGGACCGGACTTCAACATCGTGAGGCCTGACTACTACTATGATGTTCCAGATAAGTTCCCCGAGAAGATTCCGGGCACACTGAATCTGGTCGGCGTTTCCACACCTGCTCCCGTTGACCGCTCACTCTGCGAGCGCACGGAGATTTTCCTAAGATCCCATCCCACAATCGACGGAATCCTGATTTGGTCCCAATCCTCCAAGGGAGATTCACCGTTTGAAATCCATTCCATGAGCGATCGCGAGTTGATCCGCACGCTTTTCACGGGCGGGGACATTGAGGATGCCGCGCACATTGGGATTGTTCGCCATCTATTGCGCGATAGGGACGAAAGAAGAGCCTACAGGGCTGATGAGGTCCCAGCGCTGCTTGAACAGCTCAGTGCCGAGGTGAAAGGCATGAGGTGGGGAGATTCAAATGATGAGCCATCATGACCCTAATTCAATGACGCTGCGTCTTCATGCATTTCTTCCCCGCAGTCGGGCCAATGGGCCTGGGTGGCGGAGTGTGGTTTGGGTGCAGGGGTGTTCTTTGGGTTGCCCGGGGTGTTTCAATCCGCAGACCCACAGCCGGGAGGAGGTAGGCGAGACAATGGGGGTGGCGGTGGTGATGGAGCGCATTCTGGCGGCGGGCACGGAGGGGCTTACGGTCAGTGGAGGAGAACCGCTTCAGCAGGCCAATGCGGTGGTGGCGCTGCTGGAGGAAGCCCGGGCGGCGGGGTTGTCCACGCTTCTGTTCACCGGGCTGACGTGGGAGGAGGTTCAGCGGCTGCCGCTGGCACCGCGGATCTTGCACTGCGTGGATGTGATGGTGGCCGGGCGCTATGTGGCCGAGCGGCGGGTGGCGCATGGATTGCTCGGATCGGCCAACCAGACCGTGCACCTGCTGAGCCCGCGCCACACGCTGGAGGAAATCGCCGCCACGCCCGAGGCGGAGGCCGTCATTCTGCCGGACGGGCAGGTGGTGCTCAGTGGCATTTTGCAGGCTTCAACCGCTTTCCCGCTCACCCGAGATCAGGTGTTCTGATCTTGTTCTTCCGGCTCTGCAACAGGATCTTGGTGAACCGCGCACAACTTCACTGGGCGGTTGTCTTCATTCCTGCCGGATTGGTAGCGTATCCGGTAAGAGTTCGGGTAATGGTGCTGGCTCTGCTGAGGCCGCCGCCGGGTGCAGCGCGACAGTTTCGTGGAAGTGGCCAAGGCGTATTACGAAGCCCCGCCGGAGTTCATCGGGCGGCAGATCTGGGTGCGCTGGGACGGGCGCATGGTGCGCTTGCTCAACGACCGCATGGAGCAGATCGGCT
>CANLKN010000078.1 GCA_947491475.1 Akkermansiaceae bacterium
CGCTCCACAGAACTTTGCAGCTTTTGAGCGTTCATCCGTTCGAAAAAGTCACTCTAAATGAGCTACTTATGGAAACTGACCACAGAACTTTCATCAACTCTGATCCTAACCAATTGAATTTGTTTTAGTTACAACCGGACACTTGTGGCGTGAATTCTTTCTTCACCTTCGGATGATCGGTCAAAAGAAGCACCTTGGGAGTGTCTTGTGGCGGTTTTTCAATGACCTTCGTGACGGCGAGGCCGGTGTTGCCAAATCGCTGATTGGTCGGGGAAATGTTCATGCAGGCAGGGGATTTTAGAAGGTCATCAATATCTCGAAAAATGTCCTAAAGCATTTTTCATGCGAAGCACAGCAATACATTGATATTTTTTGGAACGATTTGCCTCCGTGCGGCCGATGATTCGGAAAAATCACTGACATTTACTCCGGAGCGTCGGTGGGGCGGCTCGGCGGGACGTAAATCGGGCGGGGCAGGGGACCGGTGCCGGCATCGCCATGGGCGGCCTAAGCGCGGATCGCCTGGGCAATGGCGGCAGCGAGTTTCTGGCGGTAAGCGGAGTCCGCGATGAGGCGGCTCTCGGCGGGGTGGCTCAGGTAGCCGCCCTCGATGAGGACGCAGGGGATTTCCGGGTTGCGGGTGAGTCGCAGGCGGCGGCGCACCAGACCGCGGTTGCCTTGTTCGGCCGGGCTGGTGGAGGTCATCTCGCGCTGCAAACGAACCGCGAGCCCGTGGCTGTCCACGCGCCAGTAGTAGGTTTCCGGCCCACGCAGGTGGGAGGCTCCGCTGTTGAAATGGATGCTCACCAGCACTGCGTCGCCATGGCGGTTGGCGCGGGTCACGCGGTCATCGAGGTCGGTGAATTCATCGTCGCTGCGCATGAGGATGGTGTGGAACGAACCACCGAGTTCCTTGCGGATGCGGTGGGCCATGTCGAGCGTGAGGTCTTTTTCCTGCTGGCCGCTGTGGCAGCTCACGGCACCAGGGTCTTTGCCGCCGTGGCCGGCATCGAGGATGACGGTTTTGAAACCCTTGGGGTCCCGGGCGGTGGCCCCATTCGTCTCGGCCAGTGGACGAGGGTGCGGCACAGGATGCCAACAGCAATGCGGGCAGGGCGCAGAGGATGGGTTTTCGCAATGCGGGCATCTCAGACCGTGCAGATTTCCACCCCTTGTTTCAGGCTGGCGAGTTTGTCCGGGCGCTTGGGAATGAATTCCTGGGCGACAAATCCCTGGTAGCCGGTCTCCACGATGGCGCGCATGATGGCGGGATAATAAAGCTCCTGGGTTTCATCGATCTCGTTGCGTCCGGGGACACCGCCGGTGTGATAGTGTGAGATGAACGGGTGGTTGGCGCGAATGGTGGCGATGACGTCGCCCTCCATGATCTGCATGTGATAGATGTCATATAGCAGTTTGAAATTTTCGCTGCCGATCTTGTTGCAGAGCGCGACGCCCCATGCGGTGCGATCGCACATGTAGTCCTTGTGGTTCACCTTGGAGTTGAGGAGTTCCATGACCAGGGTGATGCCGAGTTTTTCGGCAACCGGAATCAGCCGCTTGAGGCCGGTGGCGCAGTTTTCGAGGCCTTGTTCGTCGTCCATGCCGTCGCGGTTGCCGGAGAAGCAGATGACTTGTTTGGCTCCTGCGGCGGCGGCGGCCTTGAGGTGGGGTTCGTAGGCGGTGACGAGGGTGTCGTGGTGTTCCAGGCGGTTGAAGGCGCGCTCGATGCCGCCCACATTGGCACCGGCGGGCGTGGTGGCGGTGGGATTGCTGACCATGGCGCAGGTGAGTCCGTGTTTTTCGAGAACCGGCAGTTCGTCGGGCATGAGCAACTCGATGGATTGGAGGCCGATGCCGCTTGCGGCGGCGCACAGGTTTTCCAGGGAAATATCCTTGTAGCACCATTTGCAGACCGAGTGCCTGATGCGGCCGGCCGGTGCGGCGGCATCAGCGGCTTGGAGGCGGGTGGCCAGCGCAGTGGCGGCGGCGGTGATGACGGCGGTTTTTCCGGTGTTCATGAGAAAAGTGCGGCGTTGCATGAGTCTGGTTTGTTAGATTCCGAGGCGCTCCTGCAGGACTGGCGTCCACAGTTCTGCAATGATGGTTTCCTGTGCTGCCTCCATGGCGGAGCGCCCGGCGGGCTCCTCATCCTCGTGACCGGCGAGGTGGAGCAATCCGTGGATCAGATAGCGCAGAATTTCGCGCGGTAGCGGTTCGCCAAATTCGGCGGCCTGGCGTTCGGCCACCTGGGCACCGATGACGATTTCTCCGTGGTGAAAAGTGATCACGTCGGTGGGGCCGTCGATTCCCATGAAATCCTTGTGAACGCGGTCGCTCGTCTCGTCGTCCACCAGTGCGACTTCGAGCGTGGCGAGGATGGAAAGCGGCGATTCGGTGGTGGCGGCGCGGGCGAGAGCAAGCCTGGCGGCGTGCGGCGCGAGGTCTTCGTAGGCAGTAAGCCAACTCTCGGGAATGTCGGTGCTTTCTTGGTGATTGCCGATAATGACTTCGAGTGGCATGGCGTTGGTTTTTCGGTGATTCCTTGAATGATCAACTGTTTGGGGGCCTGGCAATGACGCGGCCGCCACGGCTGGTGGAGCGTTCGGGGGCCATCCGCCGCGGGGTGGCCGTGCGGGTATCGTCGTCCTTCGGGTAATCCACGCGGGTGTGGAGCATGCTGCGCAGGGTGTTGGTAAAGCTTTCCCGGACGATGGCCAGTTCGCACAGCGTGAGCGGACAATCATCGAGCTGGCCGCCGAGGATTCTCTGGCTCACCAAGTCGTCCACCAGCGCCCGGATGCGTGCCGGGTTGGGTTTATTGAGACTGCGGGAAGCGCTTTCGATGGTGTCGGCCAGAGCGATGATTCCGCTTTCGGCAGTGCTGGGCCGCGGGCCCGGGTAGCGGAAATTTTTTTCGTCCACGTTGGGCAGGTCCTCCGGATTTTCCAGCTTGCGGTCCACTTTTTCGAGTTCGAGTTTCTTCTGCTCGCGGGCCTTGTGATAGAAGTAGGCGACCAGTGAATCACCGTGGTGTTCCTGGATCACATCGATGATGCGAGGGTTGAGCTTGTGTTTGACGGCGAGGTCGATGCCGTCCTTGACGTGTGCGATGATGATGAGCGCGCTCATCGTCGGAGTGAGTGAATCGTGTGGATTTTCCACTCCATCGTGCTGGTTTTCAATGAAGTAGCCGGGTTTTTTGAGTTTCCCGACATCATGGAAATAGGCGCAGACGCGGCACATCGGAGCGTTGGCACCGATTTTTTCGGCAGCTGCCTCAGCCAGTGCTGCGACCACCAGGCTGTGGTGGAAGGTGCCTGGGGCCTCGAGTTGCATCTGGCGCAACAGTTTGTGGTTCAGATCGCTGAGTTCCAGCCAACTGATATTGGTGGTGAGCTGGAAGACGCCCTCGAAGATCGGCAGGAAGCCGCTGATGACCAGAGCGGTGAATACTGCAGTGCCGAATGCGGCGGCACTGCCGGTGCCGAGCACTTGCAGGTGGTTCATGGCTTCCGGGCCGAAACACGAACTGATATCCAGGCTGCCGAGGAGGAATCCAAGCAGCAGGGTGACCGCGCCGACATAGATGCCGGCTTGCAGCAGTTGCAGGCGGCGGCGCACTTCGTGGGCGAGCAAAACGCTGGTCACGCCGGCCACCAGGCTGAGGATCATGTAAGGCAGCGCCTGGCCCTGCGGCACGAAGAGGCAGCCGATCAGGGTGACAAAGACGGCGGAAAACGCCCCGACCGCCCGGCCGAGCAGCACGCTGTGAAGCATGGGTGCAAGTGCGAAGGGCACGAAAAAAAAGCGGAAGAGCTCCGGAATGTGGCCGGCGTTGGTGAGCACCATGACGATGCGCAGCAGGGCGAGGTGCACGAGCAAGCCGCCCATCACCAGCACCACCCGGCTGTTGCGACGGCAGGACGTTTTGAGGCTCACTTGAAACATCAGCACCGCCGTCACGGCGATGATCAGGCCGTAGAGAGCACCCCGCAGCGGATCGTTGGCAAACGAGGTATCCGACGCGGCCTTGAGCACCATCACGCCGCAGCTCACGGCAAAGGTCAAATAAAGCGCCAGTTTGACCCAGTGGCTTTCTTCCAAAGCCTGAATGAGCGGGTTTTCGCTGTGAACCCGGCGTTTCTTGCCGGACGAAAGGCCTTGTTGAGCCAATCGCCAGCGTTTGATGGCATCCAGAAATCCCACTGCGGTGAAGCGATCGGTTGGTCAGACAGACCCCGGATCGGGCGGCTGCCGAGCGGCAAACTAGCCAGCTGCCCGCCCCTTGGCAATCTGCAATTCAGACGTTGTCACGAGCCGGCCGGACCAGTCCCAGCGTTTCCAGCAAACGGCATGTCGCGCCGTCATCCCGGTGGCTGTGCGAGATTTCAAGCATGCGTCGCCGCCTTCCTGCCTCCGGGTCGCCGCCCGCAAGCACGGCGTCGATGGCGGCGAGCAGCTGGTGCGGGTCGGTGGCTACCGGTCCCGCGAAGTAGTCGTTGATCGGCTCGACCGTGAATCCCCGCGAGGATTGGTATTCTCCGAGATCTGAAAAGGCATGGATCACCGGCCGGTCGAGCAGCAGATAATCGATCACCACGCTGGAAACATCGCTGATCAGGCAGTGGGTGGCTCCGAGAAATTCATACAAGGAAAGCGACTTCTCGCGCAGCCATGCGTCGTCGATGATGCGCACCCGGTTTCCCGATTGCGATGAATCGCAGGCTGCCATCGGGTGTGGCTTTACGAACAACACCGCGCCATGCCTTTCTAGCAAGCCGTCGAGCACCGCGGGATCGAGGTCCGGCATTTCAAACGCGTTGCCCGCCGCGATGCCGTCGGTCCGTGGCAGGCCGCGCACGCTCCGGCGGTAGGTCGGCAGCCAGGCGATGAGCCGGGTGTCGGTTTGCAAACCGAGTTTTTCCATCACCGCAGCGCGGTCTGCGAACAAGCGGTCGTTGCGCGGCAGGCCCAGCGGTAGCACGCCGCAGACTGGAGTCATCGCTTGTTGCAAAATTTTCGCCCAAAAGGGTGAGGTCGCCAAGGCATGGCGCGAGGCGATGCCCGCGTCATCGGGGATCATCCAGCCTATTTTTTTGACCGGCATGCCGTGCCAGACATTGATGGAAACGACCTCCGGCGGAAAATTCCGCGTGTAACAAGGATGGGTGAAAAACAGATATCTCGCGCGGATAAACTCTAACAATCCCGCCAGTGAGTTTTTGCGCAGGCGCAGCGTCTTCTCGCCTGTTTGCCACGGCAGCTTGGTGTGCGGATCGCTCATCAGCATCACCACCCGCCGCAGCCGGGTTTTTTGCAGCGCTTGCTCAAGGGCGATGACGCTGTCCTCGCCGTCCGGCCAGCCCCATAACACGGCGTGATCGCTCTTGGGCATCACGCGGTGGATCCATTCCAGAAGTTTCCTTGGCAGGGCTTTCATTCGCCGCACTCGACGTTGGAATTTTCCGTCACCCTTAACTGCGCCTTGATCTGGGTGGTGCTCACGCCCTCGGTGCGCGGCAGATAGACCACTTGGCAGAGGTGCTTGACGTGGTCGAATTTTCCGTGCCAGTCATCGCCCATTACAAACACTTCGATGCCGTGCTCCCGGATGTCGTTCTCCTTTTGCTCCCAGCGATGCTCCGGGATGACTTCGTCCACATAGCGCACTGCCTCAAGCACCAGCTTGCGCTCTTCGTAGGAATAGAACGCTTTCTTGTTCTTCCCCGCGTTGAATGCGTCGCTCGAAAGCCCGACCACCAGATAATCGCCCATTTCCCGCGCCCGCTTGAGCAGCATGATGTGGCCTCGGTGCAGCAGATCATAGGTGCCGTAGGTGATAACTTTTTTCATGTTAGGATGGGATTCGCGACTGCGGGCCTTGTTTGTTACATCGCCTCGCCGTGAAGGGCACGCCGGGAGTCTCGCACGTCCGTGCCGGGGATTCAATCTTCATTCCCGGGCTGCTTTCCGGTAATCATCCAACAGGTGAGTGCGGCGCTGATTACGGCAAGCAAACCGACCACAGCCCGCCTTTTGCTGGTGCGATCTGGAAGCGCAGCGGGAGGAAGGCTTCGATCACGGATACGTTGGTGGGCACGTGTTCGTCCGGCTTCATGGTGGTGAATGATCCTTCGCCGGCGAGTGCGATGGGTAGCAGAAGCTGATCTGCGAGGTTGCGGCCGATGGCGGCTCCCGTCTGGGTGAAATCATGGATCATTTTTCCGGCGCGGCGGCCTACTTTTTCCGCAGAGACATTCATCTCGCCGAAAGTGCAGGCCATTTCCGTGCTGTGTTCGAATTCCGCTTCGACCAGGCAGGCGACTCCCTGGCCGGGACCGGCGGATAGTTCCACCACGGCGGCATCCTCGCAGGGAAACGCTTCGCATGCCGCGGCGAGCACGCGGTCGGCGATGGAATTCGGCAAACTGCGGAATGGCACGCGGATGCGTGTGGATTTCACGGAACCGTGATCGGTTAGATGAAAAGGAGTGAATGCCGGTGTCGGGTCGATCCGGCATTCAATGATGCCGCCGCCTGTTGGGGCGAAGCCGGTTTCGATAAGGCATAACTCGGCCCTCGCGCCCATGCGGGCCATGGCGGGAAGAAAGGAGCGATCCAGGAAATCAAATGGCGGGGCAAGTGGATTGTGGGTGCCGCCTGTTAGACGCAGGGTGGATGGCCCGCCCGCCAGCCACAGCGCGGGCAGCAGGGTCTGCAAAAGCAGCCCCGTGCTGCCGGCGGTGCCGATGGCGAATTCGTAGCAGCCTGGATTTACCTTGCCGGCGCGGAACACCAACTCGGTGGAACCCGGCTCCGCGCCATCGGCCACGCCGCTGGAAATCTCGCATGCGGCTTTCACGCAGGTGAGGTGTTGGCGCATGAGTCCGGGTTTGCGGCGCTTGCCGCGAATGTTCGTCATGCGGAACGGTTGCCCGGTCACCATGGCGAGCGTCAACGCGGTGCGCAGCATCTGGCCGCCGCCTTCGCAGCTGTCGAGTTGGATGAGAGATGGTGTTTTCATATCAATCATCGGCCTCGGCGGAGTCCTTGATCACGAAACGTGCCTGCAGGCGGGCGACGGTGGTGGCGAGTCCGGCGCTTTCCACGCTGCGCAGAACTTCGGGGAAGTTCTTATAGGCATCCGGCGCTTCATCAATCGGATACTTGCGGCAGTTGGTTAGAATGTCCGCGGCATCGAGTCCGGCATCGACGGTTTTTTGGTCGAGTGTGCGGGCCGCGTGCTTTCGTCCCATTTGACGGCCCGCTCCGTGATTGACCGACCACGCGGTGCGTTCCGCGCCTCCCTGGGCGACCATGACGACCGAGCCATCGCGTGGATTTCCCGGCAGCAGGATCGGATGTCCGGTTGCGGCAAACGGCGTTCCGTGCAGCGAGAAATGTCCGCCGGGCACCGCGCGGGTGGCACCCTTGCGGTGGACCCATGCCTTGTTGCCGTGGACGATTTCCTCACGCGCGATGTTGTGCGAGATGAAATACACGAGGTTTCCCATGGTGCCCGGAAGAACTTCTTGAAATGCTTCCAGCACAAGCGCGTTGATGAGCATGTGGTTCACGGTGGCGAAATTCGAACCGAGTGCCAAGTCATCGAGATAGGCGTTGGCTTCGGGTGTTCCGAGCGGCGCATAGACAAGTTTTTTATCACCCGCCGGATACGGCGTGCTCCAGGTCTCGAATTTTTTCTCCAGATCCTTGAACTGAGCCATGGCCAGGATGTTCCCGAAACCACGCGATCCGCAGTGGCTGAGGAAGGAAACATGGCCGTCGCGCAGACCAAAGACATCGGCGGTCTCACGCATCGATGGACGGTCGGCGATACGGGTGATCTCGCACTCACCAAAGTGGTTGCCGCCGCCATAAGAACCGAGTTGGCCGATCTTTTCCACGAAGTTTTTGATCCGTCCTTCGGCGAGGATTTTCTCCAAGCGGTTCGCCAGCGCGTCGTAGGTTCCATCGTGGCCGGTGTGGGTGGAATCCTCGCAGCGGCCTGCCCAGGCAAACGGGATTCCAAGCGCTTCGCAAACTTCTTGCGAGGCACCTTGCGTCACCGCTTTGACGCCGAGATCACGATCCACATGGCGCGACTTTTTCACGCTGCGTTGACCGCGTCCGGCACCGGTCGGCGTGCGTTCGACAATGGCGTCAATGATCGCGCGGCGAGTGCGCTTGTCGGCGATGGCATCTTCCGGGATGTCCATTTGCAGGAGCGACATTGAGCACTTGATGTCCACGCCGACCGGGCCCGGATAGATATGGGTTGGTGAAACCATCACACAGCCGATCGGCGCACCGTATCCGGCGTGGCCGTCGGGATTGAGCACCACGTCGGTGACGCCGGGAGCAAGGCGTGAATTGATGGCTTGTTGAAGGCAGGTTTCATCGAAGCCCGCGCGGATGGCGTCGGTGCCGATGACGGTGATGGGTTTCCCCGCGTCGTTAGGGAGTGGCAGGAAGCCGATGGCTTCGTCGGTTTTATGGATGACATTCATGGTGATATAGGTATTTGGAAAATGGTGCGGCGACAAGGTGTTGTGAAACATTCCTGCTCTGCCACTGAGCTACCGGACCGTCGATGTTGGTCCGGGCCGGATTAGAACCGGCGACCTGGTCGGTGTTGAACGATGTAGTTCCACGGGCATTCGCCGCATTGATGGTTTGAAATTGGATTTCCGCGACAAGGAAAACGAATGACGCAGCATGGCTCTACCTGGCTGAGCTACCCCGCCGAGGCGGGAGCCGGATTCGAACCGGCGACAAATGTAGTCATTCTGGCATTCGCGGAAAACAGTTGGCCGACAAGGGTTGGCGGGACGTTGCGGGATTTGAACCCGCTGGTTACCAGATGTAGTCCCGCCGGCATTCGGCTTTCGTTAGAGGCTTCACGCGCTCAGGGCGCGCACGGTGAGGGTTTGGTTTTCGATTTCGCGGAGCCAGTGACCGGTATCTCCACCACCGCTCGCGAACGAGGCGATGACTTTGAAAACCGTGTCGCTGAAACCAGCGATGTTGAGGATGTCCGCCCGGTCTGGGGCTTGAGTCGTCGTGTTAGGGACGAGGTCGATGCAGACGAGGCGGGCTTTCGGATTCCGCTGACGGAGGGTTTCCCACTCGGCCATGGCGGCGGTTCCGCGTCCACCTTGTCGGGCATCGATCCACGATTCGTTATCGGAAACCATGATGACCAGATCCGGCGCGGCTTTCTCACGGTTGAGCAGGCGGAGTGGAGCGGAACAATTTGTTCCGCCACCGCCAATGGAAGCGAGTTTTTGAGCATTGGTCATGACCGAATCACGGGAGTTGAGTTTGAGGGAAACCACATCGCACTCGAATGGAAGCACGCGGGTTTTGCGGTTGGTCCGGAGGAACGCGGCGGCGATGAGGGCCGCAACGTCGATGCAACGCATCTTCGAGCTGGCACCCTTGCGGTAGCCTGTGGCGGACATCGCCATCGACCCTGAGACGTCCGGGCAGACGACCACGTTGCCTTGGCAAACGGGCACGTTTTCCAGCGCGATCTCCATCGCATCCTGCAGGGCGTCGCGGATTTTTTCCGGGACATCGTTGCCGGTATTGAGATACGCGGCGAGGAGTTGATAGGGGAAAACGCGGGCTCGGCGCACCAGATTCGGATTGGCCAAGCGGCCGGCGATGAGGCCGACCATCTCCTTGTTTCCAAACACGCCGTGGCGGGCGAAACCATTGAGATTCATGCGGGTCGTCTGCCACGAGGCGTTGCGGGCGATGGAGGTCCATTCGCGCTCACCGAGCGGGCTGGCGGTAAGCATCTGAAACGGCACATCGGGAACATCACCGGTGCGATCCGCGTTCCAAGCGATGAAGGCGCGGAGAACCTCCGGCAGTAGCGCGCAGTCGTAGGGTCGTCCTAACAACCAGCCGAAGAACGCCTCGCGTTCGCGGTTCGCCGGTTGCGGGTGAACCATTTTCACGATGTCTGCCAGCGACGGCGACGCGCCGATGGAAGCGTTCAGGAGATCGCGGTCGGAAGCGGCTTCGAGCCATTGGCGGATGAGGCGCTTGGGCGCGGTTCCGAGCGACTTGCGACCGGTGACGCCGGAGCGGAGGATCTGCACGAAGGTGCGGAGCATCCGGCCGTTATCGATGACCTGTGGGAAAACCTCGACCAGGCGACCGAGATCGCGGCTGGCAAGCACGGCGCATAAAAGCGCGGGCATATCTTTCATGAACCCCTGCCGACGGGCGTAAAGCGCGGTGCGGGCGATGAAGTCGGCGTCCACGCGAGCGGCGAGTTCCAGCACCCGGTCGAGTTGAGTTTCCGCAGTGGCGTAAAACGTGGAAGTGAGGCATCCGGTAGCGGCGATCCGGGCGAGAGCGGCCTCGGCGGAAAGTTCGTAGGCCGGGGTACCCGCATCGTTGCGGACGGTTGCTGTTGGAACGAGAACTCCGCGGAGGGATTGGAATAAGGATGGGTTTGCCATTTTCGGATTGGTCCGTTGTCTTGAGGACAGGATTGTCAATCGCATGGAGCGTGCCAATGATGCGGAAGCTGGCCTCGAATTCACTGCAAATCATTCATAATCAATGAAGAAATAATTATGATAGAATTTTTGGTGCGGTGTCTCAGTTTGAGAATTTATGGAAAAACTCGCGAGAATTCTTGTCTTTTATCCATCTCGCTTGTCAGGATGTCGCCGTCAGGAAAAATTCATGAAACGCGTGATCATCGGGATATTGGGATCGACGCTGGATCGGGGGACGACCAGCGAGCGTTGGGAGAAATGGCGGCCGACGGTTTCCTTATTTCAGCACGAGGAACTGTTGATCGACCGCCTTGAGCTTCTGCACGAAGCGCCATTCGCCGCGCTTGCAGATTTGGTTGCCGCTGACATCCGCCTCGTTTCCCCGGAAACCGAGGTTCGCCTTCACCAAATCCGCTTCGGCCGCGATCCGTGGGATCTCGCGGACGTTTATGGAGCGCTGCACGATTGGGCGCGCGCCTATCCGTTTGATCGCGAAAAAGAGGATTATCTGATTCACATCACCACCGGCACGCACATCGCGCAAATCACACTTTTCCTGCTCAACGAGGCCGGGTTTTTGCCGGGTCGGCTGATCCAGACTTCGCCCCCACAAGGCGGGAAACGCGTTTCCAGCCAGGGACCGGGACATTATGCGATCATCGATCTCGATCTCTCACGCTACGATGCCTTGAGCACGCGTTTCGCACGCGATGCCGCGGACGTGACGGGTTTCCTGAAAAGCGGGATTCCCACGCGTTCCGAGCCGTTCAACCAATTGATTTCCCGCATCGAACAAGTCGCCCTGCGCTCGAAGGCGCCGATCCTTCTAACAGGTCCGACCGGTGCCGGGAAAAGCAAACTCGCGCGCCGCGTCTATGAACTCCGCCACCAGCGCGGCGGGCTGGACGGTCCGATGGTGGAGGTGAACTGCGCCACGCTCACTGGCGATACGGCGGCATCCGCGTTGTTCGGGCATGTGAAGGGTTCTTTCACCGGCGCGCAAAAAGACCGCCCGGGCCTGTTGCGCGAGGCACACAAAGGGCTGTTGTTTCTCGATGAAATCGGCGAACTCGGGCTCGACGAACAAGCGATGCTGCTCCGCGCCCTGGAGGATAAAACCTTTCTACCAGTGGGCTCCGACCGGCCTGTGAAAAGCGATTTCCAACTCATCGCCGGCACCAATCGCGACCTGCGCAAAGCCGTAGTTGAAGGGCGCTTCCGCGAGGACCTGCTCTCGCGCATCCAGCTCTGGACGTTTTCACTGCCCGCCTTGTGCGAGCGCCGCGAAGACATTGCGCCCAACCTCGACTACGAACTCCGCCGCTTCGCGGAAACCGAGGGCCGCCAGATCTCCTTCAACAAGGAGGCACGCGATGCTTTCCTGCGCTTCGCCGAATCGCAGGAAACTCCTTGGCACTGCAATTTCCGCGATTTCAACGCGGCAATCATCCGAATGGGCACACTCGCCCAACGCGGGCGAATCCGCATCGAGGACGTGGAAGAGGAAATCAACCGACTTCGCGAAAGCTGGCAACGCCCGCAATCCCCGGCTGCGGAAACGGTGGATCTATCAGAAATTTTTGATCCGGAAAAACTCGGCGCACTCGATCCCTTCGATCGCGTCCAACTCGCTTATGTCATATCCGTCTGCCAGAGAAGCAAGAGCCTGTCTGACGCCGGTCGCGAAATTTTCGCCGCGTCCCGGAAAAACCGTTCGGTCACCAATGACTCGGATCGGTTGAAGAAATATCTGGCGAAGTGGGGCTTGGATTTCCAGACCATCGCAAGGTGATGAAACCTATTATCTAACAGAATTGCCGCTGGATACGTTTCAAGGCGACGGGATGCCGCGAGGATTTTGGAGCCAGGCGCGCCAACCGCCGAAGCGGGTGATTTCCTCAGCTTGATCGGTGGCGCGCGGCTCGGCAATGAAGCCGGGCAGGGTTTGGCCGTCGGCGAGTGTGACTTTTCCAATGCCGAGCGGCGCGGGGATTTGGGCGACGAAGTCGCCAAAGGCGGCAGCTGTTAGATCCCAGACCTCGACCTCGATGGCGGTGCCCTTTTCAGCGTCGTGGACGAGCGCCGGTCGTGGCGGGATGCTGCCGCTGGCGGGCATGGCGAAAAGCCGGTAGCAGGGGGCGGTGGTACCGCGCTGGCGCAGCGTGGCCCCGCGGTCGGTGAGCTGCCAGTGCAGGGCGAGACCTTCCATGTGCGCGCCGCAAACAACAATCGGGATGGTGGCGGGCGGTGTGGAAATCTTGAGGCGTGGCTGATCGAGCAGGCGGGAGCTTAGATCTAACAAGGCAATATCAGAACCGGCGGGTGCGGCGAGTGTGACACCCCACGGGACCTTGCCACTGCGGGCGCGCCCGGCGGGCAGCGCGACGGCGGCGAGGTCTAACAAGTTCATGAAATTGGTGTAGCGCCCGAGCACGCTGTTGGTCGCGATGGGATCGGCGAGGTTTTCCTCCACCGTGTAGAGCCGTGGTGTGGTCGGCAGCAGAAGGACGTCGATGCTTTGCCAGACCGGTTCGCATTGCCGTGCGAGTTCGCGCAAGCGGTATTGGGCTTTGAAAGTCGTGGCGGCATCCCACTTTTGAGAGGCTTCGAGGATCTGGCGGGTGACGGGAAAAACCGATTCGGGGTGCGCTTGAACAAAATCCCCGACAGCCGCCCAGCGCTCGGCCACCCATGGCCCTTCATAAAGCAGCCGCGCGGCTTCCGTGAAGGGCGTGAGATCGATGGGAACCGCGGTGCCACCACGCGCTTCGAGGTTTCTAACAGCCTCGTCAAAAAGCTCGGGAGTGTCGGGATCGCCGGAGAAATCCAGTGCGCTGGGCACCCCGAAGCGGAAGGTTTCCGGGAATGCGGGCGATTGGGAAATTTCGCGCGAAAACGGGTCGGCTGCATCGGCCTTGCAGGCGACTTGCAGGACGGCTGCGGCATCGGCCGGGTTGTGGGCGAAGATTGAAACGCAATCGAGCGAGCGGCACGCGGGCACCACACCAAGGATGCTGAGCAGTCCGCGTGTGGGCTTGCAGCCGATGAGTTCCTGAAACGCGGCCGGCACGCGGCCCGAGCCGGCGGTGTCGGTGCCTAGCGAAAAAGAACAAAGCCCGGCGGCGAGTGCCGAGGCGCTGCCGGAGCTGGAACCACCGGGAAGCCAGCCTGGCGCAATGGCATTGCGCGCCACACCATAGGGCGAACGCGTGCCAACCAGTCCGGTGGCGAATTGATCGAGGTTCGCCTTTCCAATCGGAATGGCTCCCGCCGCACGCAGCAGGCGCACGACTTCCGCATCGGCATCCGGGATGTAGGAAAAATCCGGACAAGCGGCGGTGGTCGGCCAACCCGCGACGTCGATGTTGTCCTTGATGACGAAGGGAATGCCCCACAACGGCAAATCGCGCGGCATCGCTTCGACTTGCGCGGCGATTTCTAACAACTCTTCTTCCGAAGGCAGGTGGATGAAAAGCGCAGGATCGTTCCATTCGCTGATTTTCTGATAGATATCGCGAATGACATCGCTTGGCGAACCGCCGTTGGAGAAGTGTTGTTGAAGATTGGCAAGTGTCATGTCGAGCGAAGGAGTGTCATTCAAGGTTATCGCAGAACTTTCGAAACGCTTGGACTTCTTCCTCGCTGGCCACGCCCGCGACGATGTGGCCGACGAGGCTGCGGGTGATGGATTCCTGTGTGAAATCGAGGTTGAGTCTTTTCACCAGAACTCTTGCGATGGCGGAGAAGGTATTGCCATTGAAGTTCGTGAATGGCGCGATTCTATGACATTTCCGGCATGTTTCGATTGCCTCGAACAGGTCCATCTCACGTTGTCTTTGCTGCTCCCAAAACGACATTGCCTCTGCGTGACCGTCGGATGTGGGACCATGGTGGGCGTTTTTCGCTCGGCAAAGAATCTCGTTTTGAGCGACGACGAATTCCCATGGAAATACCAGCAACCATTGCGTCTTGCCTGTCATCGCGATGATTGTTTGTTGTCTTTTTTCTGCTGTGCTTTGGCGCGCTCAATCTCACTCACTCCGACGCTTTTGAGGTAACCTTTGCCGGTTTTGGCGTAAACAGGTTCGGCGGAGAATCGATCTTGGATCGCCAATCCTTCTGCCAAGACCTCAAGAAACAAGGGATTGTTTTCGAAAGGACTACCAGGTTTTGGTTTTGATTTCATGGTGGCAGGTTAAGGGAAAAGCGACAGGTTGGCAAGGTATGGATTCTTGGAAAATGGTTGATGCGCCAAAGGCTTTGGCTGATGGATTTCCCTGGCAATGATGAGCGCTTGGCCGGCTTTGACACTGGTGCCTTCTGCGACGAGGATTTCGACCACTTCGATGTGGCCGTCGGGTTCGAGCGGGATTTCCATTTTCATGGCTTCGAGAATCATCAGGTGCTGGAGGCCGGCGAAGCGCATGCCGATTTCGGCATGGATTTTCCAGACGCTACCGCTCACCGGGCTGTCGATGGTGATATGGCCGTCAGGGATTTGGAGTTCCTGCTCGGCGGGTGCGACTTCGGCGTCGAGGTCCATTGAAATGCCGGCCATTTCCCAGCGGGCGCGCTCTTCCTGGAAGGCGGCTTGCTGGCTTCGGCGGAAGTCGGCGATCTCTCCGGCGTGGGTTTCGAGGAAGGCCTCGTAATCGGCGAAACGGAAAACCGATTCGGTAATGTCGAGTTGGTGCCGACCGAGCGGGACGTCCTCGCGGAGGCGGAGCAGTTCCTCGGCGGAGACTGGGTAAAAACGGAGTTGATCGAAGAAGCGCAGCAACCATGGTTTTGTGAAATCCGCAGTGCTGCGCCAACGGTTCCACACGGGGATGGTGCGGCCAGTGAATTGATATCCGCCGGGTCCTTCCATGCCATAGATGCAGAGATAGGCTCCGCCGATGCCCACCGCGTTTTCCGGCGTCCAGGTGCGTGCCGGGTTGTATTTGGTGGTGACCATGCGGTGGCGCGGATCCAGCGGCGTGGCGACGGGCGCGCCGAGATAGACATCGCCCAGACCCATGACGAGATAGGAGGCCTCGAAGAATTTCTGATAGACCTCGTCGATCGATTCGAGGCCGTTGATGCGGCGGATGAATTCGAGGTTGCTCGGGCACCAGGGCGCGTCGGGGCGCACGCTTTGCATGTATCTCTGGATGGCCTCGCGCGTGCTGGGGTCGTCCCAACTAAGCGGCAGGTGCACGGTGCGCGTGGGCACCTCGATTTCCTCAAGCGGCGGCAGCGATTCGATGCCGCTACGAATGTGTTGCCAAAGCGCGTCGCGATCGATGACAGCGGGATCGAAGTGGACTTGCAGCGAACGGATGCCGGGGGTGAGGTCGATGATGCCAGGAAGGCTGTTGTGTTTGACCCATTCGTGGACCACGTGCGCCTTGAAGCGGAGCTTGAGATCGAGGTGATGGGGGCCGAATTCGATGAGGAAATATCGGTCGCCGGCGCGGCGGAGCACGACGGTGTCGTCGCCATTGCCGAAGGAGGCCAGGATTGCCGATTGATGATTGATGATTGTCGATTGGGGATCGGGGAGGAGGGAAATTTTTCCGTGGATGAAATCGGTTAGAGCGGCGGATTGATTTTTTGCCCATGCTTCATCGACGGGGATGAAGGTGATTTTGTCGCCGGGGCGGAGTTGGCCGAGTTTCCAGAGTTCGGCATCAACGACGACGCAGGGGCAGACGAATCCGCCGAGGCTGGGGCCGTCCGGACCGAGGATGACGGGCATGTCGCCGGTGAAATCGACCGCACCGATGGCATAAGCGTTGTCGTGAAGGTTGGACGGATGGAGGCCGGCTTCGCCGCCGTCGCTACGTGCCCATTTCGGCTTAGGGCCGATCAGGCGGACACCGGTTCGGGCGGAGTTGTAATGTACTTCCCACGCGGTGGCGAAGAAGGTGGCAATGTCTTCTTCGAGGAAGAAATCGGGCGCGGCGTGTGGGCCGTAGAGAACGCCGATTTGCCAATCGTTGGAGAAAGAAATGGATTGATGATAGTTGATTGAGGATTTTTGATTTTTGATTTCTTGGATTCCTAGCACATCGCCGGGAATGAGGGCGCGGCCGAAGGGGCCTCCGAATTTGCCGAGGGTGAAGGTGGAGGCGCTGCCGAGGTAATCGGGCGATTCGATGCCGCCGGCGACGGCGAAGTAAGCGCGGGCACCGGTGGTTTCGCAGCGCCCGATTTTCAAGACGTCGCCGGGTTGGACGGTATGTGCTTGGTGGCTGGCGATGGGGTTTCCATTCAGCAGGCTGAGAACGGGCGCACCGGTGATGGCGATGGTGGCCGCGGTGTTGAAGCGCAGCGTGGGACCGGCGACGGTGATTTCAAGCCCGGGTGTGCCTTCGGGATTGCCGACGATCGTGTTGGCGATGCGGAACGAGAGTGAATCAAAGGGGCCGGTCGGCGGCACACCCACTTCCCAATAGCCGATGCGGCCTGGGAAATCCTGCACGGTCGTCATGGTGCCGCCGGAGAGCACGTCGATGGTGTGGGGTTGGTATGCGTATCCGGCCATGTCGCGCATGGCGACTCCGCCATCGATGAAGGGCTGCCAGCAGCAGATGCCGCGCAGGTAACGGAGGTTGGTTTCAAAGCCGGAAAGACGGGTTTCATCGAGCGCCTTGGCAAGATTTCTAACAGCCTCATTACGGTCACCTGCGTGGACCATGATTTTGGCGAGCAGCGGATCATAATAAGGGCTCACCTCGGTGCCGGCGGCAACCCAGCCATCGCAGCGCGTCCATTCGGGAAACGTGGCTTCGGTGAGGAGCCCGCTGCTGGGGCGGAAGTCGTGGTTGGGGTCCTCGGCATAAACGCGGGCCTGGATGGCATGGCCGGAGAATGCGGGCGCACTGGCCGGCATTTCCCATGTGGGTTCCAGCGCGAGGCGGGCCATCCACTCGACGAGGTCGATGCCGGTAACCAGTTCGGTGACGCCGTGCTCGACTTGCAGGCGGGTGTTCACTTCCAGAAAGAAGAAGTCGCTACGATCCGCATCGTAGATGAACTCGACGGTGCCGGCGGAACGGTATTGCACGCTCTCACCGAGTTGGACGGCGGCGGCATGGAGCGCGGCGCGGGTTTCTTCAGTTAGGCATGGCGCGGGTGTTTCCTCGAAGACCTTCTGGTTGCGGCGCTGCACCGAGCAATCGCGCTCTCCCAAGGCAAGCACCCGGCCCTTGCCGTCGCCGAAAATCTGCACTTCGACGTGGCGGCCGCGCTCGATGAAGCGCTCGAGAAACACGCCGCCGGTGCCGAAGCTGCGCTGGCTGACACGCACCACGGCTTCGAACTCGCGGCGGATTTCGTCTTCATCACGACAAACCTTCATGCCGATCCCGCCACCGCCCGCAGTGCTCTTGAGCATGACCGGGTAGCCGATGGCGCGGGCGGCTTCAACGGCGGCTTCCGGATTCTCTAACAAGTCCGTTCCGGGGACGAGCGGCACCCCCGCTTGGCCCGCGAGGCGGCGGGCTTCGTGCTTGAGGCCGAAGGCGATGATTTGTTCCGGAGTGGGGCCGAGCCATTTCACTCCGGCATCTTCACAAAGACGGGCGAAGTCGGTGTTTTCGCTGAGCAGGCCATAGCCGGGAAACACCGCATGGGCACCGGAGGCGAGGGCGGTCTCCAACAGTTTTTCCTGAAGCAGATAACTCTCCGAAACCGGGCCGGGGCCGAGACGATGCGCCTCGTCTGCCAGTTCGACGTGCGGGGCGGAGTAATCCGGATCGGAATAAACCGCGATGCTGCGGTAACCGAGCTTCTTGAAAGTGCGGATGGCGCGTGCGGCGATTTCGCCGCGGTTGACGATCAGGATGTTCATGGGGAATGTAGCGGCGGTCTATGACCGTCGAGCGGATGCAAAGTGTGAGTCCAGCGAAATGAGCGAATGAAATGATTGTAGCGGCGTTCTATGAGCGTCGTAGCCAATGAGATGCGAAAGGTCTTTTTCACAGGCTTTTCGTTGGCTATTCTGCCTCGGGGTAGTTAGCGACGGTCATAGACCGCCGCTACAGTTCTGATCGAAAATCAACACTTCCACCGGCGTCGGGTTCCAGCCGTTGCAGGGGTTGTTGAGTTGAGGACAGTTGGAGATGAGGCAGACGACATCCGTTTCAGCGCGCATTTCGACATATCTTCCCGGCGCGGAGATGCCGTCTGCGAAGCTGAGGCCGCCATCCGGGGTGACCGGCACGTTCATAAAGAAATTCACTGCCGTCCCACAGACTGGGCGCGGCGCGCCCTGAGCCTTGATTTTGCAAGGCCCTGAGGTCGTTTCGGGAGAATGGCGATTGCGACTTTTTTGCGAGCAGTTGATATATCCCGGTGTTTACACGGCGATGCTGTCCCATGAC
>CANLKN010000079.1 GCA_947491475.1 Akkermansiaceae bacterium
GCGATGCCGGCAATCAATCAGGAAGTCGTGCTTTGGGGGAAGGATGATGCGCTTGGCAAATGGCTCACCAGCCAAAAAATTCCCTGGCGGCCCTATTCCGGAGAATCCCCGGGTCGGCGGGAATTGATTTTGGTGGGTAATAGTGGCGGAGATCTGCCCGCTTTTCGCGAGTTGGTCTCACGGATGGCTGCAGGATCCGCGGTGGTATTCCTTTCGTCATCGGTGTTCGCCCATGGCGACAACCCCCTGGCGTTGCTTCCGCTCGCTGCCAAAGGATCCCTGATCAATCTGGATTTCGTGGCAGGCTACTATCGTGGCGATGCGTTTGCACCGCTGCATCCAGTCTTTGACGGCCTTCCGGCTGGCGGCGTCCTTGATTACAACATTTACCGGAACATTATTCCTCAAGGTGGTTGGGGCTTCGCAGGCACGGATGTGCCCGGCGACCTGATTGTCGGAAACATCCAGCTAAGCTATGGCTACGCCTCAAACATCCAGATGGCGGCCTATCACTTTGGAGCCGGCTCCTTTGTGATAAACACCCTGCACATCCGCGAATACCTCGGCACCGATCCGGTCGCGGAGCTCCTCCTGCGCAACCTGCTCAACTACGCCGCCCGCGGCCTCGACAAGCCGCCGGCAGATCTGCCCGCCGACTTCCAGCAACTGCTCAAAGCCATCGGATATGAATGAAGATATCTCTCGATGAAAAATCCCATGCAAACCACTTGTTATGAAAAAATTGTTTGTCGTCTGCTCCGGCAATCATGCCTTCCAGAGCATGAATTCCCGATTGAGATATCCCGTTCCTGGCATGCATAAGCTCCTTCTTTTAGTCGCTCTGGGCGCAGGCATTTCATCAAGTGCGCTGGCGGCGGATCCGCCCGCAAACTCCAAACTAACGAATCTGCGCTGCGAACATTTGGTGAATCCACTCGGAGTGGACCTGGCGAGTCCGCGTTTGTCGTGGATGATATCCGATGCGCGGCCGGGAGCGGGGCAATCCGCGTATCGCGTGTTGGTCGCATCGTCGCAGGAAAAGCTGGCGGCGGATTCAGGCGACGTGTGGGACTCCGGCCGGGTGGAGAGCGCGGCGACCACCGATGTCGCGTTGGAAGCCAAGGTGCTGAAGCCGGATTCCACCTATCATTGGAAAGTGCAAATCTGGGGACGGGATGGGAACGTTTCACCTTGGAGCGACCCCGCGCGGTTCACGACCGGACTGTTTTCCGCAGACGATTGGAAAGGTGCGGCCTGGATCGCCTGGCGCACCGAGGAGCGTTATCAAGCGGAATGGGCGGCCCGCAAGCAGAAGGAAAACGTGCATCCGCAGGGCAACAATCTTGGCCAGGCCTATGCGTTCTGGCCGGGCAACCGCACACCGATCTGGGACATGTTTGCCTTCAACAACCCACCCTACGATCCGGCACCGCTGCTGCGCAAGGAGTTCGGCGTGGAGAAGAAAATCCGCAGTGCCCGCGCTTACATTTGCGGCCTGGGCTACTACGAGCTGTTCCTGAACGGCCGCCGCGTGGGCGATCACGTTCTCGATCCCGGTTGGACGGATTTCAGCAAGCGCGCGCTCTATGTGGCCTATGACGTGACGGATCTGCTTCGTTCGGGACCGAATGCCGTGGGGGTGATGCTCGGGCGCGGTTGGTATAACCCGACTTCCAATGACATCAATGCTCTGGAGCTTTCCTGGTGGCGCGGCCAGCCAAAGCTGCGGCTACGGTTGAGCATCGAGTTCGAAGATGGCACGACACAGGACGTTGTCAGTGATCCCGGCTGGAAAGTGACGGGCGGTCCGGTGATCTACGATTGCCCGCGCCACGGAGAGATTTACGACTCACGCCAGGAGAAACCCGGCTGGAACACGCCCGGCTATGACGACAAGTCCTGGGAAAACGCCCAGCCGTCACCCGCGCCCAAAGGCATGCTTCAGGCACAGTTGATGCCGCCCATCCGCGAAGTGCGCACGATCAAGCCGGTCAAGATGTTCGAGCTCAGTCCCGGCGTTTATGTCTATCAGTTTGCGGAGATCATCGCCGGTTGGCCGCGTGTGAAACTGCGCGGGCCGGCGGGAACCAAGGTCCACATCGTGATGGCGGAAGACCCCGATCCGAAAACCTACATGGACGAGCCGCCCAACCATGGAGCGGCGGGCATCCAGCAATTCGGCCATATCCTCAAGGGCGAAGGAGAGGAAACCGCCACGATGCGGTTTTCCTACAAGAGTTTCCAGACGGTGCGCGTTTCAGGCGATCCCGGTCCGCTCAAGATGACCATCGATGATGTCGAGGCTGTCGTGGTGCATACCGATGTAGAGAGCATCGGGGAATTCGAGTGCAGCGATCCATTGCTCAACCGCATCCACGAAAACATCCGTCGCACCTTTCTCAACAACTATCACAGCATTCAAACCGACAATGCCTGCCGCGAAAAATACGGGTGGATGGGCGATGTGATGGTGACGGCACCGGCGGCGCTCGGCAATTTTGACATGACGGCGTTCTACGAAAAATACATTCGCGACGTGGAGGACACGCAGCAATCAAATGGCCATTTGGGTGCGATGGCGCCCACGGCGCCGCGGCCGGGCAATCCCACCGTGTCGTATGGGTTTGCCGTGTCGCCGGTGTGGTCCTCCGCGTTTTGGAGCATTCCGTGGGATGTCTATGTGCAGACGGGCAACCGCCGGATTTTCGCTGACCATTATCCCGCCATGAAACGGTTTCTCCAGGCCGTGAAAGCCGTGAATGAGGTTCCCGGTAAACCCGACATCATCGGCGAGACGCATGGGGATTGGAACGTCCCGGCGGGGGCCGTCAACGGACGTCCGCCCGAGGGAAACATGGTCCATGGCACCGCGTATTTCTATCAGGCGCACCGGATCTTGGCGAAGATGGCGCGCTTGCTGGGCGAGGCGGCGGATGCCGAGGCATTCGATGCCGCTGCCGAGCGGATCCGCACTGCCTTCAACCGCGAGTTTTTCGACTCCACCAACAACATCTATCATGGCGAAGTGCCGACCGATTACCGGCAAAGCCCGAATGCCGTGGCGCTGAGCTTCGGGCTTGTGCCGGAAGACCGCTGCGAGGCGGTGCTGCGCAATTTGGTGAATGACATCCGCGTGGATAAGAACGGGCATCTCAACACCGGCTTGCTTGGCACGCCGGCGCTCTTCGAAATGCTGCCATTGATGGGTGAGGCGGAAACCGCGCTTGGGATTTTGCAGAAGAAAACTTTCCCGAGTTTGGGTTATATGATTGAGAGCCGCGGAGCCACCACCGTGTGGGAGCAGTGGGTGCGGGATACCTCGCTGAACCAGCCCGCGCTGGGCTCGCCGGATACGTTCTTCATCAAACATCTGGCGGGCATCCGGGCGGACGAGAACCGGCCTGGGTTTGAGCACGCGATCATCAAGCCATGTCCAGTGGGCGATCTCACATGGGCGCGTGGCAGTTTCCGCTCGGTGCGCGGCACTTTTGCGAGCAAGTGGGAACGCAAGGATGGCAAGTTCACGATGGCGGTCGAAATTCCGCCCAACACCACGGCACAAGTCTGGGTGCCGGCCGGTGAGTTGAAGGATGTCACTGAAGGCGGGCGGCCCGCGTCAGAATCCGCGGGACTCAAGTTCGTGGAACTAAGCGAAGGTTATGCCGTTTTCGAGGCGGCTTCCGGCGCGTATTCCTTCTCGTCGGCAGGTGGTGCCGCGACCGCCGGAATTCCGCGGGCGGGAGCGGTGATCGCCAAGCCCGGAAGCCTCCGCTGCGAATATCTCACGAATCCACTCGGCATGGATGTGCCGCGACCGCGATTCTCATGGGAACTGGAATCCGCCGTGCGCGGGGCGGGACAGTCGGCCTATCAGATCATTGTCGCCAGTTCGCCGGAGAAACTCGCCATGCTCGAAGGTGATGTCTGGGACAGTGGCAGAGTTGAGTCAAAGCAGACGGTTCAGATCGAATACGGCGGCGCGCCGCTGGTTTCCAACCAGCGCTATCACTGGACGGTTCGGGTATGGGATGAACTGGGCCGCGAAGGGAATCATGAAGCTGCCACCGCTTGGTTTGACACCGGCTTGTTTGCGCCTCCCGACTGGGCCGGAGCGCAGTGGATCGCATGGAAGCCTCAGGCGGAATGGAAGGCGGAATGGGATGCCCGCAAGCAGAAGGAATTCACTCAACCCGCTCGCCCGGGTGATGGTTTCCCTTTCAAGACACAATCCCAGATGTCGCTATGGGAACTCCTGTCACTGCACGAGAAACCATACGATCCCGCGCCGCTATTGCGCAAGGAGTTTGCCGTGAACAAGCCGCTGAAACGCGCGACGGCATATATCTGCGGGCTGGGTTATTATGAGCTTTCGGTCAATGGCCGGCGGGTTTCCGATCATGTGCTTGATCCGGCAATGACAGATTATCAGACACGGTTTTTTTATGTGGCGCACGACGTCACGAAAGATCTGCAATCCGGGAAGAACGCGCTCGGAGTCATGCTCGGGCGCGGATTTTTCGGGCTGTTGAGCAATGATGCGTGGAACTTCGATCAGGCGCTCTGGATCGGCCAGCCGAAGATGATCGTGCGGCTTAGCTTGGAGTATGCGGATGGCACCACGGACAACGTGGTTAGCGATCTTTCGTGGAAAGCGGCTGGCGGCCCGGTCATCTATGACGACGTGCGGCGCGGTGAGATATACGACGCGCAACTGGAGCAGCCGGGCTGGGATCAACCTGGATTTCAAGACTCGCAATGGAGTGCGGTGAACCCCGCGCCCGCGCCGGCGGGTGAATTGCGGGCGCAAATGCTGCCACCCATGCGCGCCGTGCGTGTCGTCACTCCCGTCAAGCTGTCCGAGCCCAAGCCCGGGGTGTTCGTTTATGACATGGGAGAAAACATGGTCGGCTGGGCGCGCATCAAATTGAGCGGACCCGCGGGAACACGGGTCTTGGTTCGCTACTCCGAGCGCAATGACCGTGAGGATTTTTTCTGTCAGAACATCGCAATGTTTCAGGAAGACGGCTTCATTCTCAAAGGTGGCGAGCAGGTTTTTGAGCCGCGTTTATCCTACAAGGGATTTCGCTATGTGCAGGTGACGGGAGCCGCCGCCGGATCGCTCACCTTGGAAAGCCTGCATGGAATACATGTTCACACGGATCTGCAATCCGCCGGGGAGTTCGAGTGTTCCGACGAGTTGGTGAACCGGATTCACGCGGCGATCCGGATGACGCAGCTGAACAACAGTCATGGCTATCCCGAGGATTGCCCCACCCGTGAGAAAATGGGCTGGCTGCAAGATGGTTTCGCCGCCTCCGATGCCGCGCTCTGGGATTTTGACATGGCCGCGTTTTATACCAAATGGATTCAGGACATGGCGGACGGGCAGCATCCCAACGGGCAGTTGGGCAACATCGCGCCCGTGGTCAAGACGGCGGGTAATCCATTCTCCGCCTTCGGGCAAGGCTCGTCTCCGATTTGGGCCTCGGCGTTTCCGGGCATGGTTTGGAAGATGTATCTGCAATACGGCAATCAACGGTTGCTGGAGAAATACTACGAACCGCTGAAACGGTTTGCCCAAGCGACGAGGCAGTTCAATCAAGTGGCCGGCAAAGCGCACATTGTTGGCGATGCCCATAGCGATTGGATTCCGCCCGACTGCGCGGAGACCCGGCCGCCGGAAGACCCGTCGGTTTACGGCACCGCCGCCTATTTCCGGATCGTGGATACCGTCGCCCGCATCGCCGAAGTGCTTGGAAAAGACGAAGTGGGCGAATTGCGCCAATGGGCGGATGAGATCGCCGCAGCTTTTCATGCGGAGTTTTTCAACGCTGCCAACAATCAATATCACGTCGCCCGGGAAGTGAGTTACCGCCAAAGTGTCAATGCGCTGCCGCTGGCTTTTGGAATGGTGCCCAAGGGAAACGTGCCGCTGGTGGCTGGAAATCTGCTGGCGGATTTGGAGCGACGGAATTGGGCGCTCACCACCGGCATTGTCGGCACGGGTGTTATGATGAATTTGCTGCCAGATCTCGGCGATGCCGGAGTTGAGGCTTCCTGGAAGCTGCTCACGCGAACTGATTATCCAAGTTGGGGGCACATGCTCAAGGATGGTGGCACGACCATCTGGGAACGTTGGCAGGGTGATTCCTCGCTCAATCATCCCGCTTACGGCGCAGTGGGCGGCTATCTTTACCGGCATCTCGCGGGCATTCAAACGGACGCCAAACATCCGGGTTTTGAGGAGTTTGACGTGCGGCCCATATTTCCCCAAGGCCTGTCCTGGGTGAAAGCGAGTTATCATTCCGTGCGTGGAGATATCCGGATGGAATGGCGGCGCGAGGCTGACCAGCTTTTCCTGAAAGTGCGTGTGCCCACGGGAACCAAGGCCCGCATTCATATCCCATCGTCTGCTCCGCTCGAAATCACCGAGGGCGGGCACCGGGCCAAAGCCAGCCGCGTGCTCCCCGGTCTGGCGGTCTTTGAAGTTTCCGGCGGAGAGTATGCCTTCACATCAACCGCAAACACGGAAACCACGAAAACCGCACATAACACCCTGAATGAACTTTTTGCCTCGGCGGCCACGGCCATGGTCGCAGCCGGCTCGGGTGGAAACGGGGTTGCCGTTGGACAGTCCTCACTCATCGGAACCTTGGATGCCAGCGACACCTTTACCACTGGATTGGGCGGCGATTATCGCGCCGCAGCCTACACCGCGCCGTGGACTGCGAAAAACACCCTGGAGGTGGAAAGCAATCGCTCGCTGACATGGGAAATGCCCGGCGATGCCCTGTGGGCGCTCACTTCGGCCAAGAACAGTTCCAAGCCCGCTTATCCGGGCGAGACCAAGGCCGGTTCGGCATCCGGGGTCACCGAAAACGGACAGAGCGACGTGGCTTGGGGCATCCGCTACGGCACGCGCCGTCAGTTTGTCGTCCAATTCGATGCAGTGGTGCCCACCGACCGGGTCACTCTCTTGTTAGGGCCGGGCGCTGCAAATGGTGGCGCGGGCATTTTTGCCGGCAACACCCTTTCGGTATTCTTGCGCACGGTGGGTGCCAAGCCGTATAGTGTCGGGTTCTTCCGCAGTGATACAAAAGTGGAAATTGACACCGGCCTGACATCATCGCTGGCCGCCGCGGAGCAGGGCCGTTGGCACAATTTCGCGGCGAAGGTGGACGTGGACAAAAATACGATCCAAATCTTCATCGATGAGGTTTCTCTCGGCACCATCGACGTCGGCACGCTGGCCCCCGGTTTCTCTTGGGACGCCAGTGCCGTGGGTTATGGCCTGCGCTCACCAGACGCAGACCGGGCATGGTCGGATAACTTCCAGATCGGGACGGGCCGGTGATGTCATGTCGACAATCAGGGCGTTCCATACGCGGGTTGGGGACGCCTCGGCCTCTTCAGATGTTAACTTGGTGCCTCTTTGGATTCGTGCAGTTTTCCTTGAATTGGACAACAAGTCAGATCGGATTTAAGATTTCCAACTTTCAGTTGTTAGGTTTCGGGGCAATTACGACAAGTATCTATGCGCCTTGGATACTGAGCTGGTCAATCCCAGGGGGTGCATTTTTATTCTGGATCAAACGCAAGGACCCCAGAAAAACAGAGGTCCAACAAGATGATGCCTAAGCGAGAGGCGCAGCGGCGAGGCCGGCGCGGACGAGCAGGGGTTCGAGCTCGGGATCGCGGCCCATGAAGCGGCGGTAGAGCTCGTCCACGGGTGCGGAGTTGCCCTTGCTGAGGATGTGCTCGCGGAAGGAGCGGCCGGTTTCCGGGTTGAGCACGCCTTCGTCCTGGAAGCGGGTGAAGGCGTCGGCATCCAGCACCTCGGCCCACTTGTAGGAATAGTAGCCGGCGGCGTATCCTGTGGGGCTGGAAAACAAATGGCCGAAGCGCCGCAGCATTGTCGGAGTGGGGGTTTTGAGCGGCGCGCGGTAATCGGCGAGGATTTCCTTGTCCACGGCATCGAGGTCATTGCCATGCCATTTTTCGAAATGGATGTGGAGTTCTAGGTCGAGTTTGGCAAATGATAACTGGCGCATGAAACCGGAGGCGCTGAGATAGTTTCTCGCGGCGATCATTTTGGCAAACAAGTCATCCGGGATTGGTTCGCCGGTCTCATGATGGCGGGCGAAGAGATCGAGCGATTGCCGGTCCCAGCAGAAGTTTTCCATGATCTGGGATGGTAGCTCGACGAAGTCCCACGGCACGTTGGTTCCTGATAGCGATTTCACAGGCACCTCGCTGAGCATGCCGTGCAGCAGGTGGCCGAATTCATGGAAGATCGTCTCGACTTCGCGGTGGGTGAGCAGTGCGGGTTTGCCATCCACCGGTGGGCTCATGTTGCCGATGATGAGTCCGAGGTGCGGCTCGCAGGGTCCGCCGGTGTGCAGCGAGTTCATCCACGCGCCGCCGCGTTTCGATTCGCGCGGATGCCAGTCGGCATAGAATGAACCGAGATGCGATCCACTCTGCGAGTCATGGATTTCATAAAACGAAACCTCGGGATGCCAGACTTCGATTAGAGATAGGGGATTGGAGATGGGAAATTGCGGATCGATGAAGATCGTTTCTTTCTGTTGGATCGTGATGCCGAAGAGCCGTGAGGCGATTTCAAACATGCCGGCCATCACGCCATCGACCGGGAAATACGGGCGCAGCGCCTCGTCATCGAGGTCGTAGTTTTCCTTGCGCTGGAGTTCGGCCCAGTAGGCGGTTTCCCATGGTTCTAACAGATCTGCGGGTTGGCCGGTTTTGGCCGCCTTGTAGTGGGTGAGCTGGCGGAAGTCGGCATGAAATGCCGGTAGGATGCGGGAGTGGAGGTTTTTAATGAAATCAAGCGCGCCGGCGCCGGTTTTAGCCATGCGGCGCAGCAAGGTGAGATCCGCGAAGTGCTCGTGGCCGAGGATGGCGGACTTCTCGTGACGGAGTTCGAGGATGCGCCAGACGAGGGTTGTATTATCATATTCGCCGCAAGCTCCAACTTGGGAGGAAGCCTCCCACACCTGGCGGCGGATTGCGTCGTCATGCAAGTGCTGCATGAGCGGAAACATCGAGGGAAACTGCAAGGTGAAGCGCCATGCCGGAGCTTCCAGTCCCTTGGTGCGTGCGTTTGCGGCGGCGGCGGCCATGGCGGACTCCGGCAGTCCGGCGAGTTTTGACTCATCTGTGATCACGAGTTCCCAGGCATTGGTGGAATCCAGCACTCGCTCGGCATATTGTTTGGTGAGTTTGGAAAGCTCGGCTTCGATCGCGGCGACGCGTTGCTTTTGCTTCTCGGGCAGGTCGGCTCCGCTCTGGCGGAAATCCGCGAGAGTTTCCTCGACAAGGCGTTTGCCAACGGGATCGAGTTTTACCACATCCGGTCCTTCGCCCACGGCTTTGAGAATGTTCCACAGGCGCTCGTTGAGTGGGATGGAGGAGTAAAAATCCGAGACCTCCGGCAGCATCTGGTTGAGCGCCTCGCGCTGGGCGGGATTGTCGGAGACGGAATCGAGATGATTCAAGCGACCCCAGCCGTGGCCAAGCGCCTCGGTGGCGTTTTCCAGTGCGATGAACGTGGACTCATAAGTCGCCGCCGCCGGATCCTGGGTGCAAATTGCCTCGATGGCGGATTTTGCGAGATCAAGCGCGTGGCGGACGTCGGGCTCGACGGCTTCAGGAACCAAGGTGGACCAGCGGACGTGGAAATCGGAGGAGAGAAACGGATGCATGCCGCATCAATGCGTGGTGAAATCACCAAAAACAAGTGCGGATCAGCGTGCGGGCGGCGGATCTCCAAGAATGCGGTCGAGATCGGCGACGCGTTCCCACGGGCAGCGCTTGCGTTGGTATTTTTTCCAAACGATGTCACGTAGTTCGCGCCATACTTCGTCGGGTATGGCCTGCAGGTCGGTCCATATAGGGTCGCGCTTTTGGGTGGTGGTCATGATCGTCCACCTGCCGCCGATGAAATTCGCACGGTAATAAATTTTGCCGTCATCGGTGTTTTCGAACCACTCATGACTCTCCATGGCGCGAGCGTGGTAGCGGGACAGCAGGGAAACAAGTGGCAAATGTGAACTTGCGTTTTTGGGAAAATTCCCACTACTTGCGCGCATGTCCCCACGTTATCTTGCTTGGATTTTGCTCA
Organism: Akkermansiaceae bacterium; assembly: GCA_947491475.1. Classification (GTDB taxonomy): domain Bacteria; phylum Verrucomicrobiota; class Verrucomicrobiia; order Verrucomicrobiales; family Akkermansiaceae; genus Luteolibacter. The sequence goes on from CANLKN010000079.1 coordinate 10,142, forward strand.
CGGCAGCGCTAACCATTTCACTTCCGGCGGCTGTTTCTCTTCCTTCAGAGACCGCAGCTGCACCGCCCGCCGAGGCTGAAGGACCGGCAAAAGCCGCCTTAATGGCATTTCAAGACGGCCGCCACGCCAAGGCAGTGGAGCTGGCCATGCCTCTCGCCGAGAAAGGCAATGCGGATGCTCTTTATCTCTTGGGTTTTGCCCATGAAACCGGCCAGGGAGCCGAAACGTCCCGCGACAAGGCCCTCGAATTTTACCGCAAGGCTGCCGATGCCAAACACAAGGACGCTACCTATCGGCTTTCTTTCATTCTCCTAGCCTCCGAAAACGAGGAAGAACGCGATCAAGCACGCCAAGCCCTCGAAAACGCGGCCAAAGACGACCCCGCGGTAGCCAGCCGCATCCTTGGTGAGGCTTACTTGCGCGGTGGCCTGACACCCGCTGCGGACCCCGACAAGGCCGTGTTCTGGTGGAAACTCGCCGGCGACGCTGGTGATATCCCGTCGATCCTGTTGCTCGCCGGATTTTATGAAGGCCGTTTCGGTTTCCCCGAGTTGATCGATCACAAGGAATCGATCTCCCACTATGCCAAGGCCGCCGGCCTCGGCAACGCGGGTGCCATGGCCACCCTCGGCTCCCGCTTGCTCAATGGTGACGAAAAAGTCCGCGATGAGAAAAAAGGCCGCGAGTGGCTCAAGAAGGCCATCGCAGAGAAGGAATATTCCGCCTATCTCGCCCTTGGGGATTTTGAGGAAAACGTCAAAAAAGACCCCAAGGCAGCGCTCGCCGAATATGAACGTGGCAAGGACGTCGGCCAGATCGACTGCATGCTGCGCGCCGCTAATTTCTACCTCGAAGGCCGTGGAGTGGAAAAAGACACCGATCGCGGAATCTCCATCCTCAATCAAGCTGCCCAAGCCGGAAACCCGATCGCCCATTTCCGTCTCGCTGTTCACCACCTGTCCGGCGAGACTCCCAACCTGCTCGCCGGATACGGTCATCTGGTGGCCTCCGCCAGCGGCAATCTTGTTGAAGCCCAGAACGAGCTCGGTCTTTTTTATCTATCAGGCAAGCTGAGTGCCGCTGATGCCGTCGCCGGCGTCGCTTGGCTCACCCGTGCCGCCCAGAATGGCAATGCCCAAGCCCAGAGCAACCTCGCCACGCTCTACGAACGCGGTGCCGCCGGAGTGCCGCGCAATCTCGAAAATGCCGGCCAACTCTATGCCCTCGCCGCGAACCAAGGCCACGCCGCAGCCACCTTCGCCCTGGCCCGCCTTCTAAGCGAGGATAGCGGCATCAAGCCGGATCTCGCAAAGGCTTGGGCGCTTGCCACCCTCGCCGCCGAGCGTGGCGAGAAGGATGCCGCCAAGTTGGCATCCGATATCGCTGCCAGGCTCGACGACAAACAACTCGCCGATGCCCGCAAGGAACTCGAAACCATCAAGTCTGGGAAACCTGCTGTCGAAGAAAAGGCCAAACCTGCCGATAAAAATGACAAGTGATGGAGGCCCCGGCCCGTCCGCTCCACACACCGTGAACATCCTCGTCACCGCCGGTCCCACTCGCGAACCGCTCGATCCCGTCCGCTTCATTTCGAACCGCTCGTCAGGGAAAATGGGCTATGAACTCGCTGCTGCCTTTGCGCATGCTGGCCACATGGTTCTGTTGCTCTCCGGTCCCACCGCCCTCGACGTGCCGGACGGCATCGATTTCCTGCCGGTGGAAACCGCCGCCGAGATGCACGCGGCTGTGTCCCATCACATCGGGAGCATGGACATCGCCATCTTTGCCGCCGCCGTGGCCGATTACACCCCGGCAGCCATCGCCCCGCAGAAGCTCAAGAAATCCGCTGACACACTTACGCTGGAACTGGTCAAAACCTCCGACATTCTCGGCTCCGCGCGCACGGTGTTCGGTTTCACCGGCACTCTCGTCGGCTTCGCCGCCGAAACCGAAAACCTCGAAGCCAATGCCCGCGGGAAACTCACTCGCAAAGGCTGCGACCTCGTCGTCGCCAACGACGTTTCAAAACCCGGCATCGGTTTCGACTCCAACCACAATGAAGTCCTGCTGGTTTACCCGAACCACAACGAAGCCCTGCCTCTCGCATCCAAGCACGATCTCGCTCACCAACTCGTCCAAGCCATCCTCGAACTCCACTTATCACAAAGATTGTAGATTGTGGATCGTGGATGGAAGATATAGATGGCCTCTTCAATCCTCTTCATCCTCTTCAATCCACTATCCACTATCCACTATCCACTATCCACTATCCACTATCCACTATCCACTATCCACTATCCACTATCCACTATCTTCAACATGACCGACCTCGAACTCGCCACCCACGCCGCGCTAGAAGCGGGCAAGCTTCTCCGCCAACATTTTGGTTCCGATGCAATCGTCGATGAAGCCAGCCATCACGACATCAAGCTCGCGCTCGACAAGGAGTCCCAGCAACTCATCACCGGGATTCTGTTAGGCGTGCGCCAGGGCGACGCGCTTTACGGCGAGGAAGGCCTTGCGGGAAATCAGAACTCGAACCGCCAATGGATCGTCGATCCCATCGATGGCACCGTGAACTACTTCTACGGCATCCCCCACTTCTGCGTCTCCATCGCCCTGCGCGTGGACGGCGAGATCACCGTCGGCGTCATCCATGATCCCATGGTGGGGGAAACCTGGACTGTGCAAAAAGGCGGCCCGGCCATGCTCAACGGCAAGCCCGTCCAAGCCAGCAAGCGGGACACCCTCGAGCAATCCATTCTCTTCGTCGGTTGCGGCAAGGACGAGGAGGCGCTGCGCACCGGCATCGCGCGCTTCCACCGCGCCTCGCTCAAGGCCCGCAAAATGCGCATGATGGGCTCCGCCGCTCTCGGCATGGCCTACATCGCCTGCGGTCGCCTCGACGCCTACATCGAATCCCGCATCTCGCTGTGGGACATCGCCGCCGGCCAACTCCTGCTCGAAGCTGCCGGCGGAAAAACCGAACTCACCCCAGTAGAAGGACATCCCGACTCCTGGTCCATCGTCGCCAGCAACGGACGAATTCCGCTTGAAGAGATACTCTGATCTCAAATCTCAAATTTGAAATCCACAGCATGACCGGCATCGGCTACGACGTTCATCGTTTCTCGGAAAACCGCCCGCTCGTCCTCGGCGGTGTGACCATCCCGCACAGTCACGGACTCGAAGGCCACTCGGATGCCGACGTGCTCTGCCACGCGATTGCGGACGCCCTGTTAGGTGCGATGGGCTTGCCGGACATCGGGCACTACTTCCCGCCTGGCGATCCCGCCTGCAAGGACATCAGTTCTCTGAAAATCCTAGAAAAATGCCGTGCCCTCGCTGATGAGAACGGCATGCGCATCATCAACGTCGATTCCACTCTCATCGCCGAAGCCCCCAAAGTCCTGCCGCACCGCGAAGCCATGCGCGCCAACATTGGCAGCGCCCTCGGCATCCCGCCGGAACGCGTCGGAATCAAGGCAACCACCAACGAAACGATGGGCTTCATCGGCCGCAGGGAAGGCATCGCCGCCATGGCCGTGGCGCAGGTGGAGTCAATTCCCCAGCCGCTCTAACAAGCCGCCGCGGTGGTCACTTCTTTCACCCGCCGGGCGATGACTTCAGCGAGTTGCGTTTCTCCATCCTCGCGCAGGAAATCACAATAGTTGGCCGCCACCGCCTGCAGATCCTCATGGTATTCGGGGCCGAGCGCTTCGAAGTCGGCCAGCGCCCGCTCGAAGTGGCGGCGCGCCCACGCGCGATCCCCGGTGTTGAGCAAGGCTAGCGCCAGATTGTTGTGGGATTGCGCGGTGTCCGGATGCTCCTCGCCCAGCAGCTTGCGGCGGGTGTCGAGCGCGATTTCATGCATCTGTCGCGATTGCTCGTGGAATCCGGCAGCTTGGTAAAGCGCACCGAGATTGCTCGAAACCGTGGCCGTTTGCTCGTGGTCCTGACCGAGTTGTGAATGGAGGATTTCCAGTGCCCGCAGAAACTGGGTTTCCGCCATGTCGAGATTTCCGGCGGCCTTGTAGAGGAAGGCGAGATTGTTGGTGATCGCCGCAACGTCGATCATCAATGGCGGCTCGTGGCGCTCGAAAAACGAAATGGCCTGCTGCCATTTCTCGCTCGCCTTGTCCTCGCGGCCCATCGTATCATAGGCGGCCCCCAGCGCGGCATAAAGTCGGCCGATCTGGGCGTATCGGTCCGGCCGGTCTTCCAACTGGTCGAGGGCCTGACGGTAGTCGTCGCAGGCGAGTTGGTGGTTGCCGATTTCCCGGTGGATGTCGCCGCGCAGTTCAAGCGTGGAGGCAAAGAGGTCGATGCTGTCGAGTTCCGTACCCAGTGCCTGTTGGGCTTTCTCCACGGAGGCCGTCGCGGCATGCAGTGCTTCGTCCATATCACCTGTGGCGCGAAGGGTTTCCACACGGTCTTGTAAAATGCCGATGAGCGTAGCGGTCGGAGAGTCCATGGTTTTAATGAGGATTGATCTGTGGTGACTATCGGCGATTTCCGTCAGCTGACGAGCCTAAATCTCCGCTTGGGAGAAGTCTTTCGAGCAATTCATCCCGTGACGACGGCAGAGCACCCATGGCATCCCGCAAGGAGAGGTGCGCCTGGCGTTGGTCCTGCGAGACTCCGAGAAGACGCGCTAACTCGCGCTCATAATGGCGCAGTGCCCGTACGCTGGGCTCGTTGCGCTCTGCGTGGTTCAGCGCCCGGACCAGCAGATCATGGAGTCCAGGCTCAGGATGCTCCGGTTCCACCGCGCATTCCAGAAGCTGGCAGCAATACGCTGCGAACAAGGTGGAGAGGTAGTTTCTCCGCAGCCCCTCGCGCCAATCGTGGATGGAAACTTCCAGCAGCGCGTGTAGTTCGCCGCGTTTTGACTGTTGAAAAGTGATCTCGCCGCCGAAAAACAAATCGAGCTGCCCTGCAAAAGGACTTTTCGGCCGCCGTGCGCCCTTGGCCACCGTCTTGACCAAGCCGTGCTCCTCGGTGAACCAATGGACGATCAGGCTGGTATCCGTCAGCCGGGTGAGGCGGATGATCGTGGCCGGCGTCGATTGCACGCCCGGACGCTCGGGAAATCCGCCGCACTTGGCGATGCAATTTCCGCGGGAATCCCGAGCATGCGTCACTCGTAAACGCCGAATTCCCGCGCCGCGCGGACCAGCGCATGGATATTTTCGGGCGGAGTGCCGGCCGGGATGGCGCATCCGGCATTGAGGATGAATCCGCCGCCGGGTTTCCAAATCCCGATGAGGCGGCTCGCGGCTTCCCGCACCTGTTCCGCCGTGCCGCGGGCAACGACGCCGCTGGGGTCGATGTTTCCGAATAGCACGTGATTTTTTCCAACGGTGTTTTTGGCGAGCGCGGCGTCGGTCTTGTAGTCGAGCTCGAAGCCGCAGAAATCATAAGCGCCGAGGGATTCCAGAATGCGCGTGGTATTGCCGCAAATATGGATGACCGTGAAGATGTCATCAGCGGCGAGATCACGCACGAGGCGCTCCTCGAAGGGGCGGGAAAATTGCTCGAACATCGCGGGCGAAATGACATCCGGCCCGCTGAAGCTGTCGCCCAGCGAGGTGAAATGCGCCCCGGCTCCGGCGACCGCGCGGTGGACCGCCAGGTGGCTTTGATAACAAATTTCTAACAAGCGGGTGATGTCCGGGTTGTCAGGCTCCTCGGCCAGATCCATGAGAAAGTCCTCGTTGCCGCGCAGCAGGCAGGCCAGGGAGAACGGGCCTTGGTCGCAGTTTCCACGAATGGAAATCTCCGACCCGACGGCCTTGGCAAGAATGCGCACCGCTTCCAGCAAAACCGGAATCCTTCCGTCCCGCGCGGGGTCCACGGGTTTTAATTGGCCAAGTTCCTCCAAGCTGTGGATCGCCGGTGCCGCGATGTGTCCGGGCTCATCCGCCGCGGCATCGGAGCGCGCACCCATGGCCTCGGCGATCATCGTGGTGTCGAGATCGATGAGGATGCAGTCGTAACCGTATTTCTCCACGGCCTGCAGGTGCGTGCGGGCGATGGCCTCCGGATCCGTGCGGTATTGTTGCATGGTGACTCCGGCTTCACGGGCGGCGGACAGGAAGTTATGGAGGCAAACGGGCACCCGGTCGGGGAGGCGGCGCTTGATGACGGCATCGACACGTTGTTTGGAATTCATGGCATGGATGGGAGTGAAAAACTCAGCGCGCGGGGTTCGGCAACTGCGGTTGATGTTGATAGGAAGGGTCCTGTTCCTGAATCGCCTGAATGGCGGCGATTTCCTTCCAAACGGCGATGAGGCCATCCGGGCAGGGCGGCAGATCATGGCGGATCAGCGCGTGCAGGCGGCCGAGATTGTAGCATGGCACGGCCGCATACATGTGATGCTCGGTGTGATAGTTCATCTGCCAGTAAAGGAAGCGCACCAGGGGATTGAGGGTGAAGGTGCGGCAGCACAGGCGGAAGTCCGGCACATAGTCCTGCAGGCCGATATGCTGGGTGTTGTTGCAGAGAAAGAAAAGCCAGCCTCCATAAAACGGCGCGAGCGTGACCAACACCGGGATGATCCACTGGCCGCTGGCCAGTGAGACCACGGCGATCAGCCCGTGCCCCAATAGAATCATGCGCGCCCAGCGCACTGGAACCTCGCGCTTTGCCGGATCATCCGCGGGATAAAGCGTGAGCTCCCACTCGCCTTCGAATTTTCCGCGTGCGATGCGCAGGGTCGTCATCAGCGCTTTCCACGCGGCCACCGGATCAATCACGCCCGTCAGCACGAAGTGGCGAATCATCAGACGAAGTGGCAGGACTACTTCCAGATCATCGGGAGGATGCAGCGTGTAACGATGGTGGCGCGTGTGGCTGGCGTGGAAGGTCTCATGGTTGATCCATCCGAGAAACGCGAGGATATGGCAGAAAAACCGGTTCAGCCGCTTGGTCTGGAAAACCGTGCCGTGGCCGAGCTCATGAACGCCGTTGATCAAAAACGCCGTCATCATCCCGTGCGCGAAAACCAAGGCCACGGTCGCCTGCCATGGCCAGTGTCGGAACGAATGGAAGGCGGTGAATCCGGTTGCGGCAAGGATCCCCAGATATCCCAGCGTCTGGATCGCTCCCTTGATGTCGCTTTTCTTATGCAGCGCCTTGAATTCCGCCGCGGGGATTGGCGTGCGATACCAGTCGATCACCGGCTTCTTGCGTTCCTTGGCGGTGAATTCGGCCAGCGTGTCCGGCTCGGGGCCCAGTTGCTCGGGAATTTCCATGTGAAAATCATCGCAGAATCATCCGGGATTTGCTTTCGATCCGATATCGCAATACAAAATTGAACATGCCGACGACCCGCCAACTCTTCACCCGCGCCCGAATCGTGATGCGCCCCGCTTGTGGAGGTCTGCGCGGCCAGCTCCAACTGGGCCGCTACAATTACACTTCCGCAAGGTCCGGACTGCGCGAACACAGGCACCGCAGCGCCATCGAGATCTGCTTTCTGGTCAAAGGGCGGCAGACCTACCGCGTCGGCGGAGAATTCCACTCCCTGCGCGGCGGCGATGTGTTTGTCACCTTTCCGGATGAAACCCACAGCACGGGCGGGCTTCCCGAGGAAAAGGGAATTCTTTACTGGATGGTGCTGGCCATGCCGGAAAATGGCCGCCCGTTCATCGGTCTGCCGGATCAGGAGGGTGCGGCTCTGGCGCGGGCCTTGCGCGGCTTGGGAAGACGCCACTTCCGCGGCTCTCCCAAAATGAAGGAGCACCTCGATGCCTTTACGCGGCTTTTCCACGAATCCGGCGGGGCGATCCGATCCTGCGCGCTGAGGAACCAAGCCGTCGCGTTTCTGCTGGAGATGATCGCTTGCGAGCGCATGCCGGATTCCGCGAAACCCGCTCGCTCGCTCGCACCGGTGCTGGAACACATCCGCCGCAACCCGGGCGAGGCTATGGGGATTCCTGAACTCGCAAGACGGGCCGGCTTGTCCGAAGCGAGATTCAAGGCCCGTTTCAAGCAGGAAACCGGCGTTCCTCCCGGCGAATTCGTCCTGCGGACGCGGATTGACGAAGCACGGCGCAAGCTCACCGCAGGCCGCGATCCGATCACCCGCATCGCCTTTGATCTCGGGTTTTCCAGCTCGCAATACTTCGCCACCGTTTTCAGGCGCTTCACAGGCAAGAGCCCGAGTGAGTGTGTTGGCTGAAATATGCCTGACCAACGAATCCAATAACCAGAAAACTCGTTTTCAACTTCACTTAAAAATCAGAAAACCCCTTGAATTTAAGACTCCGGCAATGGTTTGGGAAAAATTTTCCAAAAAACACAAAAAGTGTGTTGACGGGAGAGGTGTCGGGGCCATAGCTTCGCGGGCCGCCACAAACGAGGGCGGCCGAGAGACAATCTGTCGATCGTGGTGCCG
>CANLKN010000080.1 GCA_947491475.1 Akkermansiaceae bacterium
ATCCGCGAACTTCCCAAAGTCCTGCTGCACGAGCATCTGGATGGCGGACTGCGCCCATCCACCGTGATCGAGTTGGCTTCGGAAACCGCTTACCGCGGCCTGCCCACCACCGATCCCACCGACCTCGCGGCATGGTTTCACCGCGGCGCACAGCGCGGCAACCTGCCTGAATACCTCGAAGGCTTCGAACACACCACCGCAGTGATGCAAACTCCCGAGGCGCTCGAACGCGTTGCCTTCGAGTTCATCGAAGACATGCACGGTGACGGCGTGGTCTATGCCGAAGTGCGCTTCGCCCCGGTGTTCCATACCGAGGGCGGTCTCACCCAGGACGAAGTGGTCGCCGCCGTGATCCGCGGCCTCAAACGCGGCGAACAAACCTACGGCGTCCAATGGGGCCTCATCATTTGCGCCATGCGCCACCTGAAACAATCCGAGGAAGCCGCCGAACTCGCCATCCGCTGCCGCGATATGGGCGTCGTCGGCTTCGACCTCGCCGGCGGCGAACACGGATTTCCACCGAAAAAACACGTCGATGCCTTCCAAGCGATCGAACGCGCGAATTTCTATATCACCATCCACGCCGGCGAGGCTTACGGACCGGAATCCATCTGGCAGGCGCTGCAATACTGCGGCGCGCACCGCCTGGGCCACGCCACACGCTTGCGGGATGACATCGAGGTCTTTCCCGATGGCACGATGAAACTCGGCCGCCTCGCCCAATACATCCTCGACCGCCGCGTGCCGCTGGAAATGTGCCTGCTCAGCAACCTGCACACCGGTGCCTGCCCGAGCCTCGAAGAGCACCCGTTCGGCATGTTCTTCCGCCGCGGCTTCCGCGTCTGCCTCAACACCGACGACCGCCTGATGAGCGACACCTCGATGACCAGGGAAACCACCCTGGCCACCGAGTTGTTCGGCCTCAGCCTCGCCGAGTTGGAAAAGCTTTCGCTCAATGCGATGAAGAGCGCCTTTGCCCCCTTCGATCAGCGCATCAGGATCATCTTCGACACGATCAAGCCCGGCTTTGCCAAAGCGCGCTCAAAGCTCGCATCCGAGAAGCACACGTAGCGCTCACCGCGCATCATCGTGACTGCTCAGACGCCGAGAATCGCCTCGGTCATGCGCAGGGCATCCAGATTGGGCCGGACTTCGTGCACGCGGTGAAGCATCACGCCTTTTCCCCTCGCTTGAGCGGTGATCGCTACGGTCGGCCAGTCGCGCAGTGAGATCGTATCATTTTCAAGCAGGTGGCCGATGAAGGATTTCCGGGAAACTCCAAGCAACAATGGATGCTCTTGCGGACATAGAGAGTCGATGGATTTCAACAAGGTGAGATTGTGCTCCAGGTTCTTGCCGAAGCCGATCCCGGGATCGAAACAAAACGCCGCGCGATCGATGCCTGCACGGGTGAGAGTTTCCAGGCGTTCATGAAAAAACTCCCGCACCTCGGCCACCACATCTTCATATTGCGGGGCCTTTTGCATCGTCCGTGGTTCGCCTTTCATATGCATGACCACCACGCCACAACCGCTCGCGGCGCAGACGCTTGCCATTTTCGGGTCCGCACGCAGGCCGCTCACGTCGTTGACAATGTCCGCCCCTGCGGAGAGCGCGGCGGCCGCGACCTGGGACTTCATGGTGTCGATGGAAATCAGTCCGTCCCACTCCGCACGCAGCATGGCAAGCACCGGCAGCGTGCGGGCGATTTCATCCTCTGTGGTGACCGGCAGCGCACCCGGGCGGGTGGATTCGCCGCCGATATCGATGATATCCGCCCCGGCGGCAATCATCCGGCGTGAGTGGGCCAGCGCTTTGTGCTGATCGACATGACGGCCTCCGTCCGAAAATGAATCCGGCGTCACATTGAGAATCCCCATCACCCGGGCGCGGCGGGTGAGGTCGAGCGGGCTGCGTCGGGTTTGCCAAATCATCGAAAAATTGGCGGCTTGCAGCGTCCGCCGGGTGCACTTAGTTTGCCCGCCATGAACGCACTGGCAACTTGGAAAATGGTGGTCGTAGCTGCGGGGTTACTGCTTCCGCCCTGCGTCGTCGCGCAAGAGCCGCACAAGGACTTCGAATCAGTGGACGGCCCGAACGTCCGGGTGATGCGCCACGAGGACGGCTCGCGCACCTTGTTCACCCGCACGCCTGACAACCGCACGCTCACCAAACGGAAATTTTCCGCCAACGGCGTGCTGGTGATGCTTACCGTTTATCGCATGGACGCGAACGCCAATCCGATCGGTTGCAGGATTCACGACGGGCGCAACCAACTGCTTTTCAAAGTAAGCTATGGCTACCGCAAATCCGACGGCCAGCTCGTCGAGGAGCGCATGTTTGACGCACGCGTCGCCCGCAAGGACCCGAACACCGGCAAGGAAATGCCAGTCCAGAGGATTTGTTATGTGTATGACGCCCAGGGCAACCGCAGCGCCCCCATCGTTTATAATCTCCTGCCGGGTAAGAAATTTGAGGAAGTCTTCGGCGTGAAATCCTCGGCCCTCGAGACCAACCCATTCCAGGAGGAAGCCGGCCCGGCCAATCCCAATGCCCGCCCGGTGGGTCGCTGAAACCACGGTCATTTTCATCTGCCGTGCCGTCTCCGAAAACATTGCTTCCCATGCTGCTCGGCGGTGCCGTGGGCCTCGGCGGCATCCTTCAGGGACTCCACTGGCGCTCCGTGGGAAGTTCCACAGGCCTCGCCGACCTCGAAACCCAGCTGCGCATGGCCACAGAGGAAAACGAAATGCTCAAGCGCGAGAACGCATCGCTGCGCTCCCTCGCCCAAGGCGGTGGTGAACTGCCGGTGCCGCGCGAGGCCATCGACCGCGCCGAAAAGGAATTCGGCCTGAATTTCCTCTCCAGCCCGGTGGTCCACCGCATCGCCGGGGAGGAATTGCGCGACCGCGTGGCGGCATCCATCGAGAGCCGTTTTGGCCCGGCGGGGATCGACGACCGCCTCGACGCCTATCGCCTGATCGGCTGGCTCGGGCCATCCGACGACCTGCTCGCCCAGCTCACCGTGGTGCGCGCCGTGGGTGCCCGCGGGTGGTTTGACGACGTCACCGGCGAGGCTTGGGTGACCGACCGCCATGATCCTGAGAGCATCCCGGATCAGGCCGCGTTGGTGCGGTTGCTCGCACGCATCCTGCTGCACCAGCATTTTCCCCCGCCGCCCGCCTATCCGGGCGATGATGCGGCGCGTGCCCGCGAGGCACTCCACCAAGGTGCCGCATCCGGATCCGAAGCGCGGTTTTTCTCTCTGAGCGCGCGCAGCATCGGTTTCATCCCGATGAACACGAACAAGGAGGCGGAGCAGATTTTCAACAGCCTGCCATCTTTCATCCAAGGGCTCACCACCTTCCCGGTGGTGGAGAGCAAGGGCCTTGCAGACACTCTGCACGTGCAGGGCAACGAGGTTTTTCACAAAGCCTTCCGCAACCCGCCGCAGACCACCCGCGCCATCCTTTTCCCTGCATTTGGGCCAGCGACACCCGCGCTGCTGGAAATGCCGCCCACCCCGGAAGAACCCTATCTCACAGAATCCGCAGGACAGCTCGGCCTGCGCCTATGGCTGGAACCGCTGGGCGATGCCGGTGCTGCATTGGAAATTTCCTCCTGCTGGAAAAACGACCGCTACCTGCTGGTTCCCGACGGCGAGGCCTCCACCGCAGTGATCTGGGATGTGCAATTCGATTCCACGGAAGCCGCCGACCAATTCCAAGCCGCCGCACTCGACTACGTGGCAGCCAAAGCCGGCCTTGAGCAGAGCGCTACCGCAGGCACCGTGGCCACCACTCCGGAAAACCGCCATCTGCGCATTTCAAGGCTGGCACCAGACCGCGTGCGCTTCCTCAACACCCACAGCACCGGGTTGATCGAAACGTTCGATTGATTTGCAAAAATGCCATGATTGCCAAATGTGTCATCTTCGAAGGCCGCGTCCAAGGCGTCGGCTTCCGCTACACCGTCAAGGATCTGGCCCGCGGCTTCGAGGTCTGCGGCTGGGTGAAAAACCTGCCCGATGGCAGCGTGGAACTCCAAGTGATGGGCGAGGCCGCCGAAGTGGCTGCCTTCATCCGGGAAATCAGTGTGGAGTCGGCGTTAGTCCGCCACATCAAACAACAGCGAGTCGAAACAATCCCGCTGATGGATGGCTGCAAGGGTTTCCGCATCGAACGGTGAACCAGCAAAACCACTCGGGACTTGCACGCGCCACACTGCCGCAGGCAGGCTCGCGGCGTCACCATTTGTCCCCATGTCTTGCTCTATTCACGACCGCCTCGCCGTCTGCAGCTGGTCCTTGCAACCCGCCAATCCGCAGGAACTCATCGACCATCTCAAGACCATCGGCCTGCCGCTCATCCAGCTCGCACTCGATCCACTGCGCGAGTCGCCGCACGTCTGGGGAAACTTCCCAGCCTTATGCAAGGAGCACGGCGTGAGCATCGTCTCGGGCATGTTTGGAACCATTGGCGAGGATTACACCACACTCGAATCCATCCGCTTCACCGGCGGCGTGGTGCCGGATGAAACGTGGCAGCAAAATTGGCAAAACATCCGCCAAACCGCGGATCTCGCCGCGCAGCTCGGCCTCAGTCTGGCGAGCTTCCACGCCGGCTTCCTGCCGCACGACAGAAACGATCCCGAATACCAGAAACTGCGTGAACGCATCGCGCGAATCGCCGAACTCTTCGCCACCAAAAACATCGACCTCGTTTTCGAAACCGGCCAGGAAACCGCCGAGGCGCTGCGCGATTTTCTCGAAGACCTCGGCTGCCCGAATACAGGCGTGAACTTCGATCCCGCAAACATGATTCTCTACGGCAAGGGCAATCCCATCGAGGCCCTGCGCATCCTCGGCCCTTGGATCAAACAAATCCACATCAAGGACGCCGTGGCCACCAGAAATCCCGGCACATGGGGTGAGGAAGTTGCCGCAGGCACTGGCGATGTCGATTGGAAGGTATTCTTCACCGCACTCGAAAACCTCGGCTATCACGGCAATTTCTGCATCGAGCGCGAGGCAGGAAACCAGCGGACAGCCGACATTCTAACAGCGAGGCAAATGGTCGAGACGCTTCTTTAACACCCATCCTCATCATGGCAAAAGCCACAGCATCAAAAACCAAGGTCAACGTCGCGGTCGTCGGGCTCGGCTTCATGGGCGTCACCCATCTCAAGGCCTATCAGAAAATCAAGCAGGCCCGCATCGTCGCGGTGTGCGATGCCGTGCGAACGCCGGTCAACGGCATCCTCCCCGGAGTGAACGGCAACATCCACGGCGCTGATGCGCTCGACCTCGGACGCAAGCTCAATGTTTACACCAAACTCGACGACCTGTTGGCCGATCCCGAAGTCGATCTCGTCGATCTCTGTGTGCCCACCGCACTGCATGTGCCGATGGCGGTGGCCGCGTTGAAATCCGGCAAGCACGTCGTCTGTGAAAAACCACTCGCCCGCAGCGCAGCCGATGCCCGCAAAATCGTCGCCGCTGCAGGCAAGGCCAAAGGCTTCCTGCTGCCGGCGATGTGCATGCGCTTCTGGCCGGAATGGGCATGGCTCAAGGAGGCCATAGCCGATCAACGCTACGGCAAGGTGCTTGCCGCGCGCTTCCGGCGCGTCTCCGAAAGCCCCGGCTGGAGCAGCGGCACCTATCTCGATGGAGCACAATCCGGCGGTGCGCTGCTCGACCTGCACATCCACGATTCCGACTTCGTGCAGTTCCTCTTCGGCCAGCCGAAAAGCGTTTTCTCCACCGGCATGCAGCGCATCAGCGGAGCGGTCGATCACGTCGTCACCCAATACGAGGTGGATTGCGGCGCGGTCGTTCACGCGGAAGGCTCATGGCTGATGAATGGCGGCCACGGCTTCAACATGAGTTATACCATCAACTTCGAGAAAGCCACGGTGGACTGCAATTCATCACTCGGCGCTGAGGCTCTGAGGATTTTTGAAGAAGGAAAAAAACCAAAAACCGTCCTTTCAAAAGGCGGCGATGGCTACACCGGCGAACTACGCCACATGGTCGAGTCCATCCTCGCCGGCACGCCCCCCAGCGTGGTCACGCCCATTGACGCGCTCAACGCGGTGCGCATCTGCGAAGCCGAGGAAAAGTCGGTCCGCATCGGCAGGGCCGTCAAACTCGGTTGAACTGTAGCGTCAGTTGCCAACTCACCCTGAGACCGGGATGCAAAAGGGCAAGCCAATATAGATACTTCGCGTGTCTCATTGGCATCGACGCTAGCGGAGTGGCGCTTCGAAAGTAGCATGAATCGCACGAGCGGCTTCCAGCCGTGTCACCTCGCACCCGCCTCTTTGATGCGGGCAATGGCCTCGTCGAGGCGCGCGCGGGTTTTGGCAAGCTCGGCATCGAGCGTGGCGATCCGTTCGTCGCGCTGTTTGAGTGCTTCCTCCCAAGCGGTAACTTGTTCGCGGGCCACTGCCAACTCGGCTTCAAGCCTGCTGATCACTTGTTCCCTGGCTGCGAGATCCCGCACGGCGGACTCGGCGGAGCGCTGGGTGGCTTCCATCGATTCCTTGAGCACCTCAATATCACGCTCAAGTGAGGTGCGGCGCTTGGCTTCCTCCGCGGTTTGAGCGCGGGACGCGGAGAGCTCCTGCCGCAGGCCGGCGGCTGTCTTGTCGAGCACGTGCTCCCTGCGCCATTGCGCGACCACCAAACCGGTGAGGGCGAGGCAACCAACGACGTTGAGCAGTGGCAACACGCGGGAGTTCATTCAGTTGCTGGTTTCGAAACTGACTTTTTCCACTCCCGCATCGCGCACGGCATTGAGCACGCCGAGCACCTGCTTGTGGCGGGACTCTTCGTCGGCGGAGATCAGAACACGGGATTCGGCGGGATTGGCCGCAGCCTTGAGACGGCCGGTGATTTCCGAAAGGGTGACGATTTTTTCATCCCAAGTGGTCACGCCGTTGGCATCGATGGCGATCTGGAACGGCGGCGTCTTGGAATCCGCAATGCCGGTGGACGCCTCAGGCAGGTTGATCGGCACGCGCTGCAGATGCGTCATGCTCAGGCTCACCAGCATGAAGGCGGCCAGTAGGAAAAACATGATATCAATCAGCGGCACCACCTCAATGCGGGCTTCGTCGCTTTCGTCGCCGCTGAAATGGCTGTGGAGTTGAACGGGCATGGGTTTATGAGATGCCAGAGTCCAGAAACCAGAGTCCAGAGAAGAGATAGTCTGCTGAGCTGGCTCTCATGGAACGAGACAGAGACGGAACAATAGGATGCGACATATCAATCTGGTTTCTGGTTTCTGGTTTCTGGTCTCTTGGAGGCGAATGCCTCAAGATCGTGGCCGTGCTGTCGGGCGGAATTGACGAGCAGTTCGCTGTGGTTGATCCAGCGCTCTAACGATCCGCGCAAGAGCGAGACGCGTTTGCGGAAGAAGTTGTAGGGAAGCAGGCAGATGATGGCGATGCCGATGCCTGCGGCGGTGGCGATGAGCGCCTCGGCGATGCCGCCGGAAACCTTGGTGGCGGCGAGTTGCTCGTCGCCGACAAACGAGAACGAACCCATGATGCCGACCACGGTGCCGAACAGGCCCAGCAACGGCGCCAGGGTGATGAGCGTGCTGATCACCCACATGCGCGCCTCGGATTTCTCGATGAGATGCGTGGCGTCGAGTTGCATGGCGGCGAGCATCGAGGTTCTTGCATGACTCATGCCCTCGGCGAGGTTTTTCAAATACGGATCGGAGGTGTTTTGCGTGAGTTGCCAGGCCTTGGAAAAATCACCGGTTCCGAGCGCCTCGCGGGCTTGAACTTGGATCGATGGCCGGACCTTGGCCTTGAACCGAAGCCACCAGACCACGCGGTCCAGAATCACGCAGAGGGCGAGGAAGAAAGTGGCGACAATGGGCCACATGACCCAGCCGCCCTCGATGAAGGTTTCGACGACAATATTTGCGAGCACGTTGCGGGCGTTCTAACGGAGTTGGAAAACGATCGGGCGCTGGAGTTTCAAGATGCCGCCGGGCGGGAACTTCCAGCGCCGCACGGTGCGCACCGCCTCGTTGTTGAGCAAGGGCCATGGCGACTCGGATTTCGCATAAGCGGAAATCACGCGGCCATTGGTGTCCACGGTGAACTCGACGAGCACCGTGCCGCTCTGACCCTTGCGACGGCATTCCGCCGGATAGTTAGGAGCGGGCATCCGCCCGGCCGCGAGACGGGAGGATTCAGAGGCCCCGGTGCCGGACGACGAGCCATTGCCAACCTGCCCGGATGAGCCGGCACTCCTTGAGCCGTCTGCACTAGCAGCATTGGAGCTTGCACGCACCGCCACCTGGCGGGCGGGGGCCGCGCTTTGGGTTCGGGTTTCTGCTGGCTTGGCACTGGCCACCGGCAGGGCGGGGATTTCGGGCAGCGGGGCAAGATCCGTCAAAGGCTGCAATTCCGGCGGCGCTGGCAGCGTTTCCACCGGACCCACGGCGGTGAGGTCGGCAGCCTCAGAGTCGGAAAAATCGCCGCCGGCATCGGCAGGAACGGCATCACCGATGCTGAAATCCTGATCAAACAGCCGGGTTTCCTCGATCACCGCCAGTTCGGGCATGGCATGCTGCCACTGCGGAGTGACCACCGCCACGGTGCCAAGGCCGGCGACGCTAAGCCATGTGGCGAGCGTGCCGATGTTCAGCGAGTGGAGGAGGGATTGCATGGCGGGCGCGGAAGAGAATGAAGCACTGGAAATCATGGCTGTGAAGTCCGCAACTGCGGAAGTTTGGAGTTAGAATTCGACTTCAACACCGGCAAAAATCATGCGCGGGGCGTTGGCTCTTGGGCCTAGCGGGGCGCTACTCACGATTTTCTGCGTGTCGAACAGGTTCTGGATGCCTCCCACGAGTTTCACGTGATCGTTGATCTGATAATGCCCGCTGAGATCAACGAGGAACAGCGAGTCAATCCTGCCGTCAACAGCGGAGGGATCGGCGAGGGTGCCATTGTCGTTGATCCGCGGATCGCCGTTGTATCCGGTCCCCCACGTGGAGGAGAGAAACGAGGTATCGAGATTGACCGCCCACTTTTCAGCCGTCAGGGAGACGCCGGCCGCGAATTTCCACTCGGGAATGTAGGGAACCTCGTTGCCATTGGTCGCTCCGGCGAAAATGCCCGCGCCATTGCCAAGACGACTGCCGCTGATGCCCGCAAACTCGGCATTGGTGTAGGTAGCACTCAGGTAAACGGGCAAACCGTAAGTCCAGTCCGAAGCCTCGCCGAGATCATACTCGACCACAGCCTCAAGACCCCAGCTTTCGGCCGAGCCGCCGTTTGCGCTGGGCATAAGTCCTCCCCCGCCCTCGCCCACCAGCGGGGCGATCAGGTTGTCGAAATCAGTGAAAAATCCGACCAGTTCCGTGCGCAGCGCGTCCTTGCGGTGGCGGTAGCCGAGTTCGAAACCGAGACTCTCCTCGCTCTCGGTGCCGGCCAGATAGCCCTGCGGATTGGCAGGCGAAGCTCCGCGATAGACACCGCCGAACAAGGTGTTCGTTTCATCCAGTTCATAAGTTGCGCCGACTCCACCCATCAGCAGATACTCTTGGGTCGAATCATGTTTTCCGGCCGGATCGGTGTAATCCCCTTCAAGGTGCTCATAGCGGATACCAGGGCGGAGTGTCAGGGCTCCGATCTTGATTTCGTCCTCAACGAACAGCGCGGTGGCGAACACCTCGCTCAGACCTGCGGGCGCAACCGCCGCCGGATTCGCCGGACCGAAAGTGCCGTTGCCAATCGACTGATAGAAGATCTGTTGATTGGTGCCGCCCGCGCGGTCGTAGTGCAGGCGCAATCCGATCGCGAGATCATGCGAAACATCTCCGGTATCGAAGCCGATATTCACCTGGTTCTGCCAACCATACGCCTCGTGATCCCTGAAAGCATCGCGAGTGAAAATCTCACCAGTTCCGAACCCTTGCAGCACCGCGAGAGAGGGTGCATGCATCAGCGCCTGGCCCACATTGGTGCGCAGGCCGTTTCCGCGCAGGCCGTCGAGCTTGTCCCAGTTGCGCTGAAACTGGTTGAAATACACCGCAGACTCGATGCGCAGGATGTCGGACGGCGTGCCCACCCATTTCAGGTAAGTGCGCCAGTGCTCGGCGTCGTGATGGTCGAACTGAGATCCGCCATAACGCCGGTTCGGATCGCGGCGCAGGTCCTCTTTGGTGATGCCGGCATACGACTCGTTTGCGTCGAAATCCGTGTAGCCCACCTTCATCTCGAACCGCTGGTCCAGCGCCGTGTCCGGCTGCCAGAACAATTTCAACATCGGCTCCACCAGATCGAAGCCGGAATCGCGGGACGTGCCGTCAATTTCGCGAAATCCGTCACTGAACATGCTGTGCATTTCCAGCAAGTAACCAAATGTCCCCGCATCGGTCGTCTCGCTGTCGCCATACCAGGTGTGATTGAAAAAGGTGTTCTCGCTGCCATAGGTCGTGCGCGAATAGAACCGGCTCTCGCCTTCCACAGGCACCGGCGTCGAAAGGAAATTGATCACTCCGCCCGTGGTTTGCGGACCGTAGCGCACCTGGCTGGAGCCTTTGAGAAACTCAATCGCCGACATGCGCGCGGGTCTCGGAGAATAGTAGGCCGCTGGCGCCGAATAGGGCGATGGCGCGGTCAAAATCCCGTCTTCCATCAGCGTCACCTTGTTGCTGCGCGTGCCGTCCACCCCACGCAAAGAAATGTTCGCAAAATTTCCAAATCCGTCCTCATCCCGCACAAAAACCGAGGGCACCTTCGCCGCGATCCGCGCAATGTTCGTGTGACCCCGCTCGCGGAACTGCACCGCCTCCACGAACGCTCCGGAGCCCGGCAACTCCCTCACCGCATCCTGACTGCCCACCACCGTCAAGGGTTGCAGGGTCCTGAGCAGGTCTTGCGCTTGAACGCCCGGCGAAACTACAAATCCAGCGGCGGCTGTGAGCGCGGCAATTTGTAGATATCGATCTGATTTCATGCTCTTATCATTATTGAGACTCATTCGCAACAGGGCGCTCAGAGAAAAACCCACCACCCTTTATTGCGTCAACCCGAAAATCTCTAAATCCTCAAAAATTCTCACACAGAAACCTCGCTGACCTGACGACCACCTCTGTATTTTCATCAAACAGCGACACACCGGTATTCATTCCCGGTTACGACAACGCGGCTCCGTGGTTTATCTGACTTTCCCTACCGCGTAGGGGCTTTGCCCCCTTTTTCCCCCGCTCCGGTCCGGCCACAGGCTCTTTCAACGGCCTTCACCGGACAAGCAATTTACTAGCAATGGAGCTTCCTCCGGTGGAGCCCATGTCGAGCACGTTGTTCCGGAGGGCTAGGTTGTTGCCGAGGGTAAGCCTGGATCCAACGTTGATGACGGTGTCGCCGGTAGAAGTATTGGCAGCCACCAGATTCACGCACACGCCGCCGGCTGCGTTTTGCGGGACCACCTCATATTTCGACGGTCTCAGGAAAGACTTTTGTGACAATTCTGAAAGTGTTACGAAAATCGCGGTAGTCGTGCAAAACGGGGTAAGGATCCGCCATGCCGACGGGATCTCGTTCATTCGCGAGACCGCTCTGCCGGAGGCGCTGCGGCAAGGATTCCAATACGAGGATTTTCCGGGGCCACCTCCGGAAAAGCAATTCCCTTGGCAATTTTCAAAGCAATCGGCGCAAGGCGGAACCGCCCGGGAAATCGGGAAATCGGTTGCCAGATGCAATGTGCCTTGGCAGCATCGCCAGCCATGCGGGGTTCATGGAGCGGGATGAAAGCATGCATGTGGCCATCTGTTTTTTTCCGAGTGCTGCTCGTGGGGTTGGTTCTCTCTGGGTATGGGCATGCCGGGGAGCAGCCACGGGTGCTGGTGCTGTTTTCCAATGACCGCCTGCTGCCCGCGAATCAGGAGTTGGAAAAAGGCCTGCGCCGCGCATTCGAGAACGGGGGAAAAACCTCCTCCGTGGATTTGTTTGCGGAGTTTCTCGATGCCGTCCGCTTTCCCGGGCCCGGTCAATCGGCCACCATGGAGAATTTCCTGCGCGAGCGCCACCGCGACACTCCGCCGGTGGCATGGATCGCCCTCGGCCCGCAGGCGCTGGATTTCCTGCTGCAGCGGCGCGACACGCTTTTTCCCGGAACGCCGATTGTGTTTGGCGCGATCGACGGACGGCACGTCGCCTCTCTCACAGACCGCCGCGGCATGGCAGGGCGGCCGATGGATTGGTCGATCACCCCGCTGATGGAGCAGCTGCAGGAAATCCGCCCCGAGGCGCGCAGGATCCTGCTGGTTTCCGGCGCGGCGACTTTCGACCGGGTGCGGCATGAGGATGCGCTGGCGCAGGCCGGACCTTTCAGGAAGCACTATGAAATCGAAACATCGCAAGGCGAGCCGCTGGATGACCTGCTGGAGCGCGTTTCCAAGCTGCCGCGTGATGCGGTGGTGATTTATCTTTCCTACTTCCAGACACCGGATGGGCGCACCCTGCTGCCGCGCAGCGTGGCGGGCTGGCTTGCGGAAAAGTCTTCCGTGCCCGTGCTCTGTCTTTACGAAACCTATCTCGGCACCGGAGTGATGGGCGGTGCGATGATTCCCTTCGAGGAGGAAGGCCATGCCATCGGTGCCATCGCCCGCAGGGTGGTGGAAGGCGAGGACGCGGAGGCCATCGGCATCCTGCCGCCAGGCCAGGCGCGATGGATCATCGATGACCGGGCGATGAAGCGCCATGGATGGAACCAGCGCAAACTGCCACCTGCCAGCGAAGTCCGCTTTCGCGAACCCACGCTGTGGGAAGCCCACCGGACGGGCGTCCTGGCTGGTGTGGCCGCGCTGCTGTTGCAATCCGTGTTGATCATCGGCCTGCTGGCCGCGCGAGCCCGCCAACGCAGTGCGGAAAACGAGAAGCAGCTTTCGGAATCGCGTTTTTCAAAGGTTTTCACGGGAAGTCCTGTCTCGATCAGCATCATCCGTCAGAACGACGGACGCATCATCGATGTCAACCCGGCCTGGGAGCGCACGACCGGGGTTTCCCGTGATGCGGCACTGGGCCGCACGCATTTGGAGTTGGGCTTCGGTTTCGAAGGCTCCGGCGACCAGAGATATCTCGAATACCTCGCGTCCGGCAAGGCGCTGCGGGATTTCGAGCAGCGCCTGCGCATGCCCAACGGCTCATGCCGCCTGCTCAGTGTGTCCACCGAACTCATGAACCTTCACGGCGAGCCATGTTATATCTCCATGGCCAAGGACATCACTGACATGCAGGAGGCGGAGGAGGCCCGGCAGAAACTCCAGCAGGCCTCGCGCCTCGGCATGCTGGGCGAACTCGCCGCGTCCATTGCCCACGAGGTGAACCAGCCGCTGGGCGCCATCCTCAGCAATGCCGATGCCGCGGTGATGATGATGGAACTGCCGGATCCGCCGCTCGATGAGGTGCGCGAGATACTATCAGACATCCGCCGCGACGACATGCGCGCCAGCGAGGTGATCCGCCAGGTGCGCTCGATGGTGGCCAGCGGGGAAGCCCTGATGGTGCCACTCCACCCGGGTGAATTGGCAAATGGCGTGGCCGCCATGGTCCGCCACGATTGCAAGCGACGCTCGATTTCACTCAGGTGCGACATCGCGGACAAGCTGCCGCAGATCTGTGGTGAGAAAGTGCGGATCGAGCAAGTCATGCTGAACCTGCTGCTGAACGCGATGGACACCCTCAAGGAGGTGGAACAAGACAAGCGGCACATTCTCATGGCAGTAGCCCTCACGGATGACGGCAGGGTGGACATCTCGGTGACCGATTCCGGACCGGGAATCCCGCCGGACCTGATGGAACGGATTTTCGAGAATTTCTTCTCCACCAAAAGCGAGGGCATGGGCCTCGGGCTTGCGCTCTCGCGCTCGATTGCTGAGTCTCATGGCGGCAAACTTCTCGCGGAGAACGTTCCCGGTGGAGGTGCCTGTTTCCATTTGATCCTTCCCCCATGCCCATGACTTGTGCCCCGCAACCGCCGCCGGCTGGCGAAACACCCGCCATTCATCTGGTGGATGACGATGAGGCACTGCGCACCGCGCTTTCCCGCTTGTTGCGGGCCGCCGGCCACGAGGTGCGAGTTTACGCGTCCGCAGCGGAGTTCCTGATGGCCCGCAACGGCCCGCTGCGCGGATGCCTCTTGCTGGATGTGCGGATGCCGGGCGGACCGAACGGTCTGGAGCTGCATCAAGCCCTCGTCCGCCAGGGGGAAACGCTGCCGGTGGTTTTTCTAACAGGCCATGGTGACATCCCGATGAGCGTGCAGGCGGTCAAGAACGGTGCCTTCGATTTCCTGACGAAACCGGTCCGGCGCGACGATCTGTTGAAGACCGTGGACGCCGCGCTGGAAGCCGATAAAGTCCTATGGCAGGCCGGCACGCTTAGGCGCGAACTGTTGCGTAGGGAGGCCGATCTCACTCCCGTGGAAAAGAAGGTTTTACACCTCGTGATCGCCGGAGATCCGAACAAAATGATCGCCGCCGAACTCGGCTGCTCCGAACGCACGGTCAAAGCACACCGCGCACAGGTGATGAAAAAGATGGGGGCCTCCTCCTTGCCAGAGCTGGTCAACTTCGCTGCGAGAATCATCTGAACACCTCACCAAAGGGCAATCATTCCGCCCCAAGTGACAATTCCGCCTGTCGATCCCTGCCGCCATCTTCTGCGGCATGGTCGCGCACCGCTCACACATCGCCATCGTCGATGACGACCCTGCCATGCGGCAGGCGGTCGGGCGGCTTTGTGGTGCCGCGGCCCTGCCAAGCCGGTGTTTTTCATCGGCCGAGGACTTCCTCGCATCCGATTCGGCGGACAGTGCGACGTTCCTGATTCTCGATGTCCAGCTTCCCGGGCTTTCCGGTTTGGAGCTCCACGAGCATCTGCAGCAGCGTGGCATCCGCCTGCCCGTGGTGTTCATCACCGGCCAGGACCAAGCGCTCAGCCGCGAAAAGGCGCGCAAGGCAGGTGCCGCGGCTTATCTCACCAAACCCTTTCCGGCCGCAGAGCTGATTTCCGCGGTCCGCAAACATCTCCCCTCACCTGACCAACCAACCCACCAAACCACACCATGACACTGAAACACAAAACACTCGCCGAGTTCTTCGGCACCTTCTGGCTCGTCTTCGGCGGCTGCGGCAGCGCGGTCCTCGCGGCGATGTTCCTCACCTCCGGCGATGATCCGGTTCAACTCGGCATCGGCTTTGTCGGCGTCTCGCTGGCCTTCGGCCTCACCGTGATGACCATGGCCTACGCCATCGGCCACATCTCCGGCTGCCACCTCAATCCGGCAGTCACCGTCGGCCTCGTGGTCGCCGGCCGCCACCCGGCTTCACAGGCGCTCCCCTACATCATCGCCCAAGTGCTCGGCGGCATCGCCGGCGCGGGAGTCCTCTATCTGATCGCCAGCGGCAAAGCCGGCTTTGACGCATCGGCGGGCTTTGCCTCCAACGGCTTCGGCGATCTCTCGCCCGGCAAATACTCGATGGTCTCCGCCCTCGTCGCGGAAATCGTGCTCACCTTCTTCTTCCTGCTCATCATCCTCGGTGCCACCGACAAGCGCGCGCCCAAAGGATTCGCCCCCATCGCCATCGGCCTCGGCCTCACGCTCATCCACCTCATCGGCATCCCGGTCACCAATCTCTCGGTGAACCCCGCCCGCAGCACCGCTCCCGCGCTTTTCGCCGGCGGCGTTTTCATCTCGCAACTCTGGCTGTTCTGGCTGGCACCCATCGTCGGAGCCGCCCTTGCAGGCATCGTCTATCCATTCATCTCCGGCGGAAAGGAAAACGCCTGAACCTGTTAATAATTCATAACAACATGAAAACAACACAAATACTAAGTGCCGTCTTGTGCGGCGCGATCGCGCTCACTGCGGCGCACGCCCAAACCAAGAAACCCAACGTCCTCGTCATCTGGGGCGATGACATCGGAACCTGGAACATCAGCCACAACAACCGCGGCATGATGGGCTACAAGACGCCGAACATCGACCGCGTTGCGCGGGAAGGCGTGGCCTTCACCGACTATTATGCCCAGCAGAGCTGCACCGCAGGCCGCGCCGCCTTCATCAGCGGCTCCGCCCCGGTCCGCAGCGGCATGACCAAGGTCGGCATGCCCGGTGCGGCGGAAGGCTGGCAGAAAACCGATGTCACCATGGCCACCGTCATGAAGAGCCTGGGCTATGCCACCGGACAATTCGGCAAGAACCACCAAGGTGACCGCGACGAGCACCTGCCCACCATGCACGGCTTCGATGAGTTCTTGGGCAGCCTCTATCACCTCAACGCCGAGGAGGAACCCGAACAGCGGGACTATCCGCGCGACATGAAACTCGCCAACGGAAAGACCTTCCTCGAAACCTTTGGTCCGCGCGGCGTGCTCCACACGTGGGCTGACGGCAAGGGCGGCCAGAAAATCGAAAACCTCGGCCCGCTCACCAAGAAGCGCATGGAAACCATCGACGAGGAATCCCTCGCCGCTGCCAAGGATTTCATCACCCGCATGCACAAGGAGGGCAAACCGTTCTTCTGCTGGTGGAACGGCACCCGCATGCACTTCCGCACCCATGTGAAGGAGGAGCACATCGGCCTCTCCGGCCAGGACGAATACGGTGACGGCATGGTCGAGCACGACATGCACGTCGGCGAATTGCTCAAGCTCATCGATGAACTCGGTCTAACCGACAACACCATCGTTCAATACTCCACCGACAACGGCCCGCACTACAACACCTGGCCCGATGCCGGCACCACGCCCTTCCGCGGCGAGAAAAACTCAAACTGGGAAGGCGCTTTCCGCGTGCCCTGCTTCATCAAATGGCCCGGCCAATTCCCCGCCGGAACCACTCTGAACGGCATCGTCTCCCACGAAGACTGGCTGCCCACCTTCGCCGCCGCCGCCGGTGCGCCGGACATCAAGGAAAAACTGCTCAAGGGCGGCGTGGAACTCAACGGCCGCACCTACAAGAACCACATCGATGGCTACAACATGCTCGACTACCTCAGCGGCAAGGTGACGGAATCCCCGCGCAACGAGTTCATCTATCTGAACGACGCCGCAGAAGTCGTCGCCATCCGCGTCGGCGACTGGAAGGCCACCTACCTCGAAAACCGGGCGGAGCAACTGCAAGTCTGGCGCGAGCCTTTCGTCCACCTGCGCCTGCCGCTGCTCTTCAACCTGCGCCGCGATCCCTTCGAGAAGTCACAGCACAACTCGAACACCTATCACGACTGGATGATCGACCGCGCCTTCGTGCTCGTGCCGCTGCAAGCCGTCGCCAGCAGGTTCCTCATGACCCTCAAGGAATTCCCACCCAGCCAGAAGCCGGGCGACTGGAGCCTCGATTCGCTTGAAAAACAGATCAAGAACATGACCACCGCCGGCGAATAAGCCGTCTTCCCTCACGGGGCATCTTCCAACAGGGAGGTGCCCCGTGTGATTGTCAAAGCCATCCATCATCATGAAATTCCTGCCGACTGTCATCGCCTTCACCCTTCTTGTGATGAAGTCGCGCGCCGCCGATCCGCTGCCTTCGTGGAACGACACCGCCCCCAAGCAGGCGATCATCGCGTTTGTCGATAAAACCACCAAGGAAGGCACACCCCGCTTCGTCCCCATCCCCGAACGCATCGCCGTGTTCGACAATGACGGCACGCTGTGGTCCGAGCAACCGATGTATTTCCAGGCCTTCTATATCTTCGACCGGATCAAGCAGATGGCCCCGCAACACCCCGAGTGGAAGGACAAGGAACCCTTCGACTCCGTGCTCAAGGGCGACCTCAAGTCG
The DNA here is from genome assembly GCA_947491475.1 of Akkermansiaceae bacterium. Lineage (GTDB taxonomy): Bacteria > Verrucomicrobiota > Verrucomicrobiia > Verrucomicrobiales > Akkermansiaceae > Luteolibacter. The sequence goes on from CANLKN010000080.1 coordinate 17,816, forward strand.
GCGCTCGCCGGTGGAGAACACGCCCTGCTCGAAATGGTGATGGCCACCCACGCGGGCATGACCACCGAGGAGTTCGAAAAATCTGTCACCGACTGGCTCGCCACCGCCAAGCATCCGAAGACCGGCAAACCCTTCACGGCAATGGCCTATCAGCCGATGCTCGAGCTGTTAGCTTACCTCCGCGCCAACGGCTTCAAGACCTTCATCGTCTCCGGCGACGGTATCGAGTTCATGCGCCCAGGGACGGAAAAGGTCTATGGCATCCCGCCCGAGCAGGTCATCGGTTCCAGCATCAAGGCGGGATACGAACTCCGCGACGGCAAGCCCGTCATTGTCATCTTGTAAGGTGTCAGATAAATAAACAGAAATTCTCTTGCACCGTAGAGCAGCAGCAGGCAGGTTGTCCCGCATGAGACGGGCACGATGGCTGGCGCGGTGGCAGGACTCGGCGGTGAAACCCGCGATTTACCACTGCATTTCGCGGGTGGTGGACCGGCGCTTGGTCTTCGGCGAGCGGGAATGCGAGGCGTTCCGGAT
>CANLKN010000081.1 GCA_947491475.1 Akkermansiaceae bacterium
ATCTGCCAGATGGGCAAGACCAGCTACTTCGCCGCGCGTATCCTTGCCAACCACGGCTTCGATGCCCGCAGCATTCTCGGCGGCGCGCATCACCAGGTGTAGCTTCCTCAACGTCTAACAGAACGTGCCTCGCCGCTTTGCCCGAACTCAATGGGCCCTTTGCCGGTTTTTCCCCAGCCGAGGTTGCGGACGTCTTCGGCACGGACCGGCTCCGCGGCGATGAAAACAACCAGGCGCATGCCATCGGTGATGTAAGGATCGCCGGTTAGGTTGTGGCGCGGTCGCTCACGCGGCACCGGCTCCGAGGCACGGACAAAGCCGAAGCTTTCGATGCGGAAGCGGAAAAGCAGGCTTTCGAGGACAAACTGGCGCGCCTCGTCCACCATGGGATCAATGACGTGCGTCGTGAGAGTCGGAGAGTTGCGGGTCAGTTTGATGCCGATGTCCCTGCTTACCTGGCCGACCCAAACCGTTTTTCCTTCCACGGTGTAGGGAGCGCGCCAGAGGCGCATGTGGTTGCGTTGTGAAAGATTCATGCGCGAGCGTTGGAACGAGAGATCCTGGGGTCTGCCGAATACATAGAGCGCGCTAACCGGTGCCGTGAGATAAGGCTCTCCGCGCAGGGCTGCACCGATCTCGCGGCGGATCGTGGACCAGTCGATGCGATGGGTGAATGACCAACCGCATTCCGAAAGCGCCGCCATCATCTGTGAGGATTCCCCGACGAGAACGATGTTCAATGGGTCGCCCGAGGCGGTGCCTTCCGCATTGGTCGCCACGGGCGGGAGTTGCTCAAGGCGCGCACGCAGTTGATCACGGCTCAGGTTGGGCGGCGCTTGATCCGCCTTGCTCATGGACGAGCCCATTGTCTCGAAATCGAAGTGGCCGTCCGGTGTGCGTAAGGGGAATCCGAAACGCCGGACCTGACCATTGCCGTTGGTGGTCACTTCGATGAACCGACCTCCCTCGCTACGCGGTATCAAAACATGTCCTTCGTATGTTTTGCCAGATTCGTGGCGAGCGCGCATGGCAAGGTCACGAAAACGTTGCTGCAGCATTTCGTGTCCAGTACCAGACCAAAAGTGGCGGAAGAGATGAGCCGCCTCATCCGCAGTGTAATAATCCGGGTCCATGTGCGAGGCCAACAGCCAGTTCTCATCGGGTGTCTTGTTGGTGAAGCGCAACCAGACGGCCTGCACGCCCTTTTTGGCGAGGTTGGCGCCATAACGTCGGAGCGCCTCCTCATCGGGCAGGATGCACGCCGAAACAGTGACCCTGTCGATTGTTTTTGTCTGGATGCGGTCCGCAAAAGCAGCTTCGCGGTTTCCCGCCGTGAGAGCGCCCTGCAAATCGGATAGAGGCGATGATCACTCACCGGAGCGCATCGCAGGCGGTGCACAGGCACCGGCCATAAGCGCGAAGATTGTCAACAGGCCGCACCGCGCGAATGCATTCATAAAAGCTGTGGATGATGCGCCATGAATGGATCGGAAGTCCGTTAGAACTCGATTGCCTTGTCGAGTTTGAGAATCCATCCGGCCTCGCCGGCGACGAGCTTGTATTGAAGCTGGCGCATCCTGCCGGTGGGCTCGGTTTCGGAAGCGTCCTCGGGGAAGATCGGGAAACGGCGGGCGATGATGCCCTCGACGACGGCAAATTCGTCATGCCCGCGGTAGCCTTTTGCATTCTTCGCGTCGTCCTCCAGAGGTGGCAGATAAATCGGAGTCATGGACTTCTTCCGGTTGGTGCCGTAGGCGATAAGGCTGCCGCGCATGTCGCCGGTGGGCTCGGCGGCATAAACGTAGATCTCGGGCGAGCCATCGGCGTTGATGTCTCCGGTTTCGGCACGGACGACGATGCCTTTCACTTCGACGGAGGCTGGCGTGTTTTCGATCTCAAGGCCCGAAGGCGTGATGGTGACAGTGCGTCCGCTACTGGTTACCTTGAAGGTGATGCCTTGGAGTTCCTGTGTCGCCACAAACACCGCCGTGTCATCGGCAAAAAGCACGGTGTCGTCGGGCTGCTTCTGGGCATTGGGCTCGCCGGGAGAAACGGGATAGCTGCTGCCATCAAATGCCAGCGCGGCCAAGCCGGGAGTGGCGCCTCCACCGCGCACGGTGACGAGCAGATCGCGATGTCCGTTGCTGCTGTTCTTGCGCAGGTAAATCGGGCGGCTCACCACTTTCACCGAACCGATGCTGGCAAAGCCGTCTTCCTTGCCCTTCATGATGAAAAGCGTGCACCCGTCGGAACCGCAGTAGCCGCTCTTGCCATTCATCAACGCAAGCACGTCCTCCTTGCCATCGGCATCCAGGTCGGCGCGGGCGATGTCGTAGTGGTCCGGTTTGATTTCGGGATCGATCTTTTGAAGCGCTGCCTGGGTGAGCGAAAGCACCGGCGGGGTGGCCTGCGTGAAATCCGTGACAACGGCGAATAATGCAATGGCAAGAAGAGTCGTTTTCATAAAAGTGGTAATTTTGAATGATGACAGTCGTCACGGCATGGGCATGAATTAAGGAATTTGGTTTTTGAAGCCGGAAATTTCGTCTCTTCAATACAGATTGCCTTTTCGGTCAGATGGGAAAAACAGCGATTGTGCCATGTGCATTTTCCGCAACGCCTCATTTCTCCCTCACCGGCACGGCGCGCGGCGGCTTCTCGATGAAGCCGCCGTTCGACTTGAGATTCTCCTTAATGAGAAACCAAATCGCGATCGCCAGCAGCAGCGACAGAATCTTTGCGATCCAGTTGTGAGGGAGGTTTAGTTTCATGGGAGTGTTTGCCGGAAAAGAAGATGTCGGAGATTTTTTCACGGAACTGTTGTTCGGTTAGATTGCGCTGCAGCACGCCGTTCTCACAGATCGAGATGCCGCCGGTTTCCTCGCTGACAACGACCGCCACGGCATCGGTGCGCTCGGTGAGCCCGATGGCCGCACGGTGGCGCAGGCCGGTGGAGCGGTCCTGCATTTCACGCTCGGTGACGGGAAACACGCAGGCCGCGCCGGCCACCCGGTCATCGGCAATAATCATGCCGCCGTCGTGCAGCGGCGCTTTCGGATGAAAGACCGCCAGCGCCAGCTCCGGCGAAAAGCGCGCGTCGAGCACCACACCGGTGTCGAGCTGTTCCTTGAGGCTCACGTCCCGCTGGATGGCGAAGAGCGCTCCGACGCGCTTTTTGGAAAGGTTTAATACGGCATCGGCAAAACGCTCGAGGAAGTCGAGCCGGCGGCGGCCGTAGAGGGAAAACAGCCGGTTGCTGCCGAGGCGGGCGAGCCCGGTGCGCAGCTCGGGTTGGAAAATCACGATCAGCGCGATCGCCAGGCCGGCCGCCGCGCGGGTGATGATCCACTGGATGACCTCAAACCTGAAGATCGCGGAAACCAATGTGAGGACGATCAGAATGGTGCCCAGACCGACGAGGATCTGGGCACCGCGTGTGGCCCTGAAGGCCCGGTAAATCTGATAGATGCAGGTGGCAAGGAGAAGGATCTCAATGCCATCCCGCCAGTGATCGATGATGAATTTCCACATGGATTCGGATTGGCGGGAATCCTAGAGGCCGGATGCGGGTGCTGACAATCCCGGAAATAGCCTTGCCCGGCAGATTTCATTCCGCGACTTGCCAAGCACCCGCTCCCGGCTACCTTCCGCCAGCCATGAGCCTGCCCGCCGACCTCGAACCCGCCGTGCGCGATCCGAAAAAACTCCGGCGCACCGCGTGGACCCTCGTGGCGATCATGTTGCTGGGAGGCTGGTTGATCCTGCGCGCCTACGATACCTGGGCCACCCGGAAGTCGCTCGACGACCGCCCCGCCATCGTCCACCGCATCAAAAAGGAGAGGGACCTGCGGCTGATGCGCCAGGACGGCAAACTCGCCGATTTGTTTGATTTGCGCGGCAAGGTCTTCGTCTTGAACGCCTTTAGCTTGAGAGACCCACAAGCCGCACAACGCAGCATGGCAGTGATGAGGCGTCTGGCGGAAAATTTCCGCGAGCAGCCGGATTTCCACTTGGTTTCGTTCGTGATTGATCCCCTGCCTGCGGAAAGCCTGGCCGCCACGTTGGCTGGATCCGCCGCCGCCCAAGGCATCGGGTTGCCGCAATGGTGGCTCGGCAGCAACGAGCCCTCCACCTTGCACAAGTTCATCAAAAACGAACTCAAGGCCACAGTTTATCCGAATGAGAGTGGCGGAAAATGGAACTATGATCCCTCAATCGTGCTGATCGATCGCAACGGCCACATTCGCCGCGCGGTGGTCACCAAAACCCGCAACGGCAAACCCACCAGACCGGGCGTGGTGGCATTCGATTTCGATCAGGCCGCCCAATGGGACCGCGACGGACTCCAGACCGGCACCGAGCGCAGCAACGAGGAGGAACTGGAAATCCTGCTTGCCAAAACCATCGGCGCCCTGCTCGCCGAACCCACTGAATCCCGATGAAACGCAGCACCACCATCGCCTTGTTTTATACCAGCGTGGCCATTATCTCGGCCGCCATCCTTGCCACCGCGTTCTTCATCCGCTCTCGCCTGCCAAAGCCGGACCTGGGTGTGGTCGTGGATGCCGGGCGCGAAAACTCGTCCTCATGGTTTGAAATCGGCAAGGACCTTAATGCCATCAACCAGGAGGGCAAACAGGTGAAACTCTCGGACCTCCGGGGCAAGGTCTGGATCGCCGCCGAGTTCTTCGCCATCTGCCCCCACTGCGCGGTGCGCAACGGCGAGGAACTGCGCAAGATCTACGATGAGTTTCGTAGCCACCCGGATTTCCAAATCGTCTGCATCTCGGTGGATCCGGAAAATGACAAGCAGGAAAAACTCGGCGATTACGCCAAGGCTCTCGGCGCGGATACTCATAACTGGTGGTTCCTCAATGCCGGCGACGCCAAGGAAACGCACGCATATCTCGAAGAGCAGCTCAAGTTCTTCGGCGTCCGCGAGCGCACCGACCCCGCCGATATTGAAGCCAACGGCCGCTACGCCCACGACCTCGGATTTCTGCTGGTGGACCGTGAGTTCCGCGTGATCGGCAAGTGGCCGCTGGCCGATGCCCGCTCCGAGGAAGCCCGCAAACGCGATCCCGAACTCTATCAGAAACTCAAGAACGAGCTATTCCAGCGCATCCGCAATGAGTTGGAGAAAAACGAAACACCCGGCATCTGATGAACGACCAACGCGTCCAATGGCTGTCCCGCCCGCCGCGGGAGGAACTTGCGAAAAAACTCAGCATCGCCGCATGGATTCTAACAGCCGCGATACTCGCACTGGTGGGCCTGATGCGGCAGGTGAAGATTCCACTGCCAGAAGGAATGAGCCTCGCCTTCCTCCCGCCATTCCACGCCGCGGTGAATGCCGTGGCGGCGATCGTGCTCGTCATCGCCTTCATCGCCGTAATGAAAGGTCACATCGCGCTGCACCGCCGCATGATCACGGTGGCGATGGGACTTTCAGTGTTATTTCTGCTCAGCTACGTGGCCTATCATTTCACCCACAACGAGGTGAAATTCGGCGATGTGAATTTAGATGGCATCATCGATGCATCGGAACGCGCTCAAGTCGGCGGCATGCGCACGGTTTATCTGTTGTTGCTTGTTTCGCACATCGTGCTCGCGGCCGTCAGCCTGCCATTCATCCTGTTCACCTTCATCGCCGGATGGACCAATCAATTCAGTGCCCACCGCCGCCTCGCCAGGTGGGTGTTTCCCATGTGGCTCTACGTGGCCGTCACCGGCCCCGTCTGCTATTGGATGCTCCGCCCGTATTACCCTTGAGGTAATTGCCATTTCGCGCACGCGATGTCCACATCACAGCCAGCCACCAAACCCCTGTTGATGACGCCCCACCAGGCGCTCAAGCAATATTTTGGCTTCACCGGATTTCTCGATGGCCAGGAGGAAGTGATTTCGGAGATCATCTCCGGTCGCGATGGTCTGGTGGTGATGCCCACCGGCGGTGGCAAGTCGCTTTGTTTTCAAATACCCGCGCTGTGTTTCGGCGGTGTCACGCTGGTGATCTCGCCGTTGATCGCGTTGATGAAGGATCAGGTCGATGCGCTTGTCGCCCGCGGCATCGACGCCACCGTCATCAACTCCACCCTCTCATGGCCGGAGCAAAAGGAACGGCTTGATGGCATGCGCGGCGGGAAATACAAACTGGTCTATGTCGCGCCCGAACGCTTCCGCGCTGAGAGCTTCCTCAAGGCGCTTGATGGCATTGAAATCTCGCTCTTCGCCGTGGACGAGGCGCACTGCCTCAGCCAGTGGGGCCATGATTTCCGCCCGGACTACCTGCGCCTCGGCAAGGCGCTGAAAAAGATTGGCCACCCGCAGTGCGTCGCCCTAACAGCCACCGCCACGCCGATCGTGCGCGAGGACATCACCACGGTGCTCGGCTTGCGCGAACCCTTCGAACAAGTCAGCGGATTCTCCCGTCCGAATCTCGCGCTCGCGATCTCCGCGGTGGAAAAAGCCATGCATAAGGACGAGCGGATGAAGGCCGTGATCGCCGCGCACAAGACCGGCATCATCTATTGCGCCACCCGCAAGAAAGTGGAGGCCGTTTCCGAAACCATCGCCAGCTGGGGCCTTAAATGCGTGGCCTACCACGGTGGCATGAGCGATCAGGACCGCGTCCGCGCCCAGGAAGTTTTCATTCAGCGCAAGGCGGATGTCGCCGTGGCCACCAACGCCTTCGGCATGGGCATCGACCGCTCGGACGTGCGCTTCGTCATTCACTACGAGGTGCCCGGCAGCGTGGAGGCCTACTATCAGGAAGCCGGCCGCGCCGGACGCGATGGCGAGGCCGCCGTCTGCGAGTTGCTCTTCAACTACGCGGACACCCGCACCCAGGAATTCTTCATCGAGGGCGCGAACCCGACCGCCGCAGTGATCCGTTCGATCTATGAGTATCTGCTTTCCGAGGCGGACCGTGAATACGAGGTGCATCGTACTTTGGAGGAAATGGCCGAGGGCTCGGACGTGAAAAACTCGATGTCGGTCGGCAGCGCACTCACGGTTTTACTGCGCGCCGGATACGTCGAGCGCTTCGACATTCCCGGCAAGCGCATGAAGGGCACCCGGATCCTCAAGCCCGATGTGCTTGCCCGCCAGCTCCAACTCGACGAGGCGGCCATCGAGGAAAAGGACCGGCGCGACCGCGAGAAGCTCAAGGCGATGGTCGAGATGTGCTACTCGCGCGTCTGCCGCCAGAAGTGGATTCTCAATTACTTCGGCGAACAGGACGCCGGGGTTTGCGGAAATTGCGATGTCTGCCGCGAGGAAGGTGCCGGTGACATGCGCCCGCCTACTGCGGAGGAGGAAATCATCATCAAAAAAGCGCTCAGCGGCGTCGCCCGGATGTCGCGCCGCAGCCGCGATGGCGGCTGGGAGCCGCGCTTCGGCCGCGGCCGGATCGTCCAGATGCTCGCCGGCAGCAAGTCCCAGGAAATCGTTTCCGCCGGCCTCGACAAGCTCAGCACCTACGGCGTCCTCAGCGACAAGGGCGCGGGATATTTGAATGGCCTGATGCGCTCGCTATCAGACGCCGGACTCGTGCACACCGTCACCACCGGCGAATATCCGCTCATGACGCTCACGCCGCTGGGCGACAAGGTGATGCGAGGCGAATCCCCGTTCCAACTCGTCTGGCCGGATCCCGCCGCCGGGCGTAAGGAGGTAGCCCTCAAGGATCACGGCCACGATGCGCAGCTCTACTCGATGCTGCGCGACATCCGTATGAAAATGGCCAAGCGCGATGATGTCCCGCCCTATGTGATCTTCTCTAACAAAACCCTCGAAGCCCTCGCCCGCTACCAACCGGCCAACACCGAGGAAGCCCTGCACATCCCCGGCATCGGCACCGCCAAAATCCAGCGCTACGCCGAGCCATTCCTCGAAACCATCCGCCTTTGGAAACAATCCCGCCGCAGCCGCTGATCCTCCAAAGTCACAAATCCCGCGTGCGGCCGCACGCAGGATCCGTCATTTGCCCAAAGCAATCCTGCCGGCGGCCTTGAGGGATTTCATGCGTTCGTGCCATGCGCATTCGCCGGAGTATTGGTCCGGCCAGAGCGGGCGGGGAAGCAGGGGATCGAGCTTCATGCACTTTTCCCAGAGCCTGCGCTCAAGATTGCCCCAGGCCATCAATGGCTCGCGCACGTCGCTGCCTGAGCGAGGCAATGATTTGAGATGGTCCCGATGTTCCTGATAGGCCGCGTCCATGGCATCGATGTCCCATGCCGCTTTGACCAGATCCGCGTCGCTCTCTCCACCGCAGGGGCGGCCGGAGAAAAACATCATCGTGCCGCCCTTGATTTCGTGTTTGCCAAGCGATGGCAGGACGGCATCGAGCGCATCCGGCGTGATCCAGACGCTGCCTTGCAGACAACCGAAATCCCCCGCAAGCAGTTCACGGCGCAGTCTGGAACGCAGCTTGCGCTGGGTTTCCGGCAGGTCGAAGACCACCATCCGCCAAGCACCGTCCCAAGGGCGGTTCCAGCGCTCCACCGGATCGCGGCCACCCATCGCGCGGAGCATGCCTTTTTCTGTCAGGCGTAGCACCCGTTTGGTGCCTTTCAGGGCTTCTTCAGCTTCAATAAATCCCTGCCTTTCAAGTTCCTGGACCTGCCGGAGAAATCCGCCGTGATAGGCCCATTCCTCAAAGGATTCGCCAATCCGGCGCAGGGATGGGCGCATGGCGTGATCCGCCACCCAGAACATGTGATAGAGAATCAATTCGGTTTTCGCTTTCATGATCAACGAAGCAAACCATGACAGATTCCGCGTGCGGCCGCACGCGGAATCTGTTGGTTTTGCGGGTGAGGTTCTGCCGCGCGGATGATGAGCGCTTCACAGGGAATGGTTTTCGCCGTAGTGGTCCGCCGTGCTGCGCTCATTGCGACTGATGGATTTCCGCTGCTTCGGGTCGCTCGACCTGGAAGTGCCGCCGGCGGGTGCGATCCTGACCGGCGACAACGCGCAGGGCAAAACCTCGGTGCTGGAAGCGCTTTGCATGCTGATCCGCCTGCACTCACCGCGCACCCACCGGATGGGCCTGCTCGCCCGGATTGGCAGCACGGGTTTCGGCATTGCCGGCGATCCGTGGGGATGCGAGCGCCAGGTGCGCCACTCGCGTGAGGGATTGTTTCTGAAAGCGGACGACGAAGCCCGCGCGTCGCGCGGTGCCTATCTGGAGGACGGCGGGCTGGTCGTGTGGATGGGAAACGAGGACCTCGAGCTGATCCGTGGTCCCGGCGAAGGACGCAGGCGCTATCTGGATTTCATCGGTGCGCAGATTGATCCCGCTTATCGCCGTGCGTGGTCGCGCTACCGCCGTGCGCTTCAGGCGAAGAACCTTTTGCTCAAGGAAGGCCGGCCGCGCGACGCGGAGATACTTTCTTACGAGGAAATCCTTGCCGAGCATGGCACCGTGCTCATGAAAACCCGCGCCCGCCTCGTGGAGGAACTTTCACCGCTCGCAGCCGTCGCGCAAAACACCATGAGCGGCCGAATCGAGCCGCTCGCCCTGCAATACCTCCCCGCCAGCGGCCCGGACTTGCGCGAGTCGATGCTGCAGGCCCGCGAGCGCGAAAGCCGGCTGCGCCAGGCGGTCGTCGGGCCGCACCGCGATGATTTGTTGCTGCGTCTTCATGGCATGCCTGCAGCGGATTTCGCCAGCGAGGGCCAGCAGCGCACCATCGCGCTCGCCTTGAAGCTCGCGCAAGGCACGCTCTTGGAAGCTCGTGGCGGCAGAACTCCGATTTATCTGTTAGATGATATCTTTGGCGAGCTCGACCCCGGCCGCCGCAATGCCCTGATGGCCTGCCTGCCGGAAGGTGCGCAAAAGTGGATCACCACCACCCATCTTGACTGGCTGGAGCCGGGAGGCAGTCTTCTCAAAATCCAGGTTTCCCGCAAAAACTGAGGTTTGGTAAATATCCGCCCAAGCACTTTGCCTCTGTGACGCTTGTTTATGGATGTCGCCTTGTTTGTGCAGTTGCCCAAGGCCATAGTGCGACCATGTTCGCATCCCCCGAAGTCAATCCCCGCGCTCAATGGTCGCTGGATGGTGGCAGGGTGCTGCTGGAATTGTCGGGTGATTGGCTCCGCGGTGGGCCGGAGCCTGAAGTGATCGGCGAAGTGCCGGGCCGCGCACCCGATGCCTACCTCACCACGGGTCTCGGCGATTTTGATTCCACCCTGCCGGCCTTCCTGCTCGCGCGAATCCGCAATGAAAATGGCGGCGAATATTTACTGCAAGGTCTGCCACCTAACTTGCACGGCCTGATGGAACTGGCTCTCGCGGTGCCCGAGGAAATCGAAGCGCGCGGCAAACCGGCCGATACCTCGGACATCAGTAAACTGGGCGCGCTTGCCATCAACACCTGGGCCAGTGCCTTGTCCGTCGCGGAATTCACTGGCCAGTCGATACTCTCGTTAGGGCGCTTTTTCACCGGCCGCGCCCATTTCCGCCGCAGCGAGTTCTGGCTGATCGTCCAGCAATGCGGTGCGGAAGCGCTACCCATCGTCACACTGATCAGTTTTCTCATTGGTCTGATTCTGGCCTTCGTGGGCAACGAGCAACTCGCCAATTTCGGTGCCAGCCTTTATGTGGCGGACTTGGTGGGCATCGCGATGGTCCGCGAAATGGGCGTGGTGATGACGGCCATCATCATGAGCGGCCGCACCGGGGCCGCGTTTGCCGCGCACATCGGCAGCATGAAGGCCAACCAGGAAATCGACGCGCTGCGCACTTTTGGTTTCGATCCCTTCGACTTCCTGGTCCTGCCGCGCATGCTCGCACTGGTGCTCATGTTGCCGCTGCTTACCATGTATGCGAATATCATTGGTATCCTCGGAGGCATGCTAGTGGGTTCCTCCGTCGGCATCCCGCCCGTGCTTTATTGGAACGAAATCCTCACCGTGGTGAGCTTGGATAACGCGTTTCTCGGCGTCTTCAAGAGCGTGTTTTTCGGCATCATCATCGCCATGAGCGGCTGTATGTATGGCATGAATGCGGGAAACTCCTCTGCCGCTGTCGGCAACGCCACCACCCGTGCGGTGGTAGCATCCATCACCGCGATCATCATCCTCGATTCGGCCTTCGCCGCCATTTTCACCATCCTTGATATCTAGGGAGATGCAGAAAAAAAACGATACGCCCCAGTCCCAAGCCAAGATCGCGGTGCGCGATCTGACAATGGCCTACGGCCATCTCGTGGTGATGCGGGACCTGAACTTCGATGTCGCCGAGAAGGACATCTTCGTCATCATGGGCGGCAGCGGCTGCGGCAAGAGCACGCTGCTGCGCCATCTCATCGGCCTGCAGGAACCCGCCAAGGGCCACATTCTTTACGATGGCGGGGATTTCACAGCCGCCAGCCCCGCGCAGCGGATTTCCTTCATCCGGCGCTTCGGCGTGATGTATCAATCCGGCGCGCTGTGGTCGTCGCTCACGCTGGCGGAAAACATCGCCATGCCCATTGAAGAGCACACCGAGATGAAGCCGCAAGAAATCCGCGACCTCGTCTCCTACAAACTCGCGCTGGTCGGTCTCTCCGGCTACGAGGACTACTACCCGGCGCAGATCAGCGGCGGCATGAACAAGCGCGCCGGCATCGCCCGCGCCATGGCGCTGGACCCCGACATCCTGTTTCTCGACGAACCCGGCGCCGGACTCGATCCGCTGAGCTCGCGCCGCCTTGACGACCTGATCCTGCGCCTGCGCGACAGCCTCGGCTCCACCATCGTGGTGGTCACCCACGAACTCGCCAGCATTTTTGCGATAGCGAACCACTCGATCTTCCTCGATACTGCCACACGCACCCAAGGTGCCACTGGCAATCCCAGCATACTTCGCGACCACTCGGAAAATCCGGCCGTGCGCCTTTTCCTCAGTCGCGGCGAGGAAAGCACGTCCCCATCCCCCATCCACTCATGAGCCAAAAAGCCAGCCCCACCCTGATTGGTATCTTCACCCTCATCGGCCTCCTCCTCATCGGTGCCGCCCTCGTGCTGTTCGGCGCTGGGAAACTTTTCACCAGCACCCATGAAATATTGCTTTATTTCGATAAAAGCGTCAACGGCCTGCAAGTCGGCTCCGACGTGCGCTTCGGCGGTGTGCGCATTGGCCGCGTCAAATCCATCAACGTGCTGGTGGACCGCGAGGCCAATCGAAAAATCATCCCGGTCGTCGTCGAACTCACCGATAAAGACCTTAGCCTGATCGGAACCGACGAAGGTGGCGGCATCGACCTCTCCACCCATGAGGGTGTGCGAAAAGCCGTTGCCGAAGGCCTGCGCGGTGGTATGAAACAACAAAGCCTGGTTACCGGACAGCTGTATGTTGAGTTCGACATCGTCCCGACCACACAGGGTTTCACCTACCGCAGCAAGATCCAGCCACCGCAACCGGTGGTCCCCACCATCGGCACTGAGATGGACGAGTTGATCACCGGCATTTCCGACGGCATCGAAAAATTCAATGCTTTGGACCTCGACAGCGTCATCAAGGAACTGCGCGACGTGTTGGTGACCGCGAACGCGAGGATCGCCGAGTTCGATACCAAGGAAATCAACGACAACCTCACAGGCATCACCGGAGACATCCGCAAGATCACCAGCGACGACAAGTTTTCCAAAGCCTTGCAAAGCCTCGACGACGCGCTCGTTCAAATCGACGAGCTTACGCGCAAAGCCAACCAAGGCATCGACCCGCTGCTCAAGGATCTCGAATCCGTGATGGCCAAGGCCGATAGCGGACTGGCCCGCATCGACGAGGCGGCCAAGGAGATTTCCCAACTCGCCAATCCCCGTTCGCCGGTGCTGTTGCGCCTGCAAAGCGTGCTGCAGGAAACCGAGCGGGCTTCACAGGCGCTGGAGGAACTTTCCAACGATTTGAAAAGGGATCCCAAAGCCCTCATCTCAGGCAAGGCCAACCCAGAATGATCATGAAATACTCCTCTCTTCTGCTCATCCCACTCCTCACTGCATGCGGCGTGCTCCAGCCCGTCAAGGACGTATCAGTCAACTATCTGCTTGATCCCTTGGTCGCCGCGCGAAGCGTCACCGGCGGCAGCCCCTCCATCGCCGTCGCCCGTCCCAAACTGCCCGGCTATCTCGACCGCCAACAGCTCGTCAGCCGCAGCCCTGGCGGGGAAATGCAGATGAATGACTTTCAATTGTGGGGCGAGCCGCTGGACAAGGGAATATCCCGCGTCACCGCCATCAATCTCGCCCGCCTCACCAACTCGGTGAATATCCAGCCGATCGAGAGTTTCGTCACGATGGATTATGACTCGTTGCTTGAAATCCGCATCTCGCGTTTCGAACCGGATGCCAATGGTCATGTGATTCTCGAATGCACTTGGAAACTCCAACCGGTTTCCGGCACCGTCACCAACCCACGATCATTTCGCACCGTGATTGAAAGCCAGGCACCAATACCCGCTACCGGCCCGCAGACCCAGCGGATTGCAGCAATGAACGAGGCGCTTGCCCGTCTCGCCCGCATGATCACTACCGTTTTGTGATGGGCGTTGGACTGGCTCCCTCAGATATCCTCGGGGGCACGCTGAGCAGACATGGTGGCCGGAATGGCCAGGGAAATCATCGCGCAAAGCCCTGCCAGCAGTAACACCAACCAACGGCTCGGATCCTCATTGAGTATTTTTGAAAAATAAAAATACGCATGCTGATCCGGTGATTGAAATAACAGCGCGGGAATCGTTAACAGCGAACAAAACAACAGAGACGGCGCACACATCGCAGCCATCATGAACGCGCATTTGCCACTGATCCGTGACGTTAGCAACTGGCGAGGACCCTTGTAGAAAATCATGCTAAGACCTTTAAGCAACTCGGGGAGCCACCGCTTGCGAACACGCGGTGGCGGAGTCAGTTGGTCGTAATTGATGGTGCGATTTCATAAAATCGGACGTTTCTTAATCCCGAATACCCCGGACAGCAAGAACTTTTTGTAAATCTTTTAAATAAATTTTAATAAATTATCAATACTGGGAAAAAGCATTAAAAAATTGTTCTTGGATCATCGCACGCTGGACGTCAGCACCGGATTCCGCCTAATTCGTCTCGCACCATCCCAAAGTGCATAAGCAGGCCGTCGTGGCGGAATGGTAGACGCCACGGACTTAAAATCCGTTGAAGGGCAACCTTCGTGGGGGTTCGAGTCCCCCCGGCGGCATTGGTTTTCAATAAGTTGAGAACATTAAGCCATCAAGCCCGCAAATTCTCGGCGCCAATAATGTATCATTTTTGAAACGACCCCTGCCGCAATCTTCTGGAAGCTGGGCGGGCTGATGGTGGATGGATCACTGCGTGTTAGGGGCCAACAAGCGCCAATTAGGGAGGGCTTGCTGCATGTCAGATAAAAACAGGCGATCCATGCAGGTATCGATGCCAATCGTATGCGGTTTTATGCCATGGGAAACGCCGTGCTTGCGACCGTCCAGAGCGTGGGCTTGATTGGCCATGTCCTCATTTCGCGGATTGCCGGGTTTCTCCCCGCCACGGCCAAAGACCCCAGACGATGAAACCACGCAAATTGAAACCCGGAGAACGCCCGCAGGTGCTGCTGGCGTTGGAATGGTATGTGCATGAGATCAATGTCGGCGTCGCCCAATACGCGCACGAGCACAACTGGATCCTCCACGACAGCCTCGCCCACACGATGCACCTGATGCCGGAGACGCTGCGCTTCGACGGCATCATCACCCTGCTGTCCTATCCCGATCATTTCATCACCCGGGAAATCGTCGCCAAGGCCAAGGTGCCGGTGGTGGATCTGAACGCCGATCTGCCGGAATTCAAACTCCCCCGCGTGCTCCCGAACAATGAGATCATCGGCCGCCTCGCCGCCGAGCATCTCATCAGCCGCGGCTTCCGCCATCTGGCGTATTATCAAACTTCCGATGCGGTGGTGGAACGCGAGCGTCGGGACGGTTTCCACAAGGCCGTCCAAGCCGCCGGCCGTGAGTTCATCCTGTTCAGCGCGGTCGAGGCCTATCGCGATCCCCTCACCCGGAAAAACCGGCTGGACTGGATGGGGCGCGAACTCATGAAACTGCCGCGTCCGCTCGGCTTGATGAGCCAGTTCGACCAAACCGCCAATGAACTCTGCATGGCCTGCCGCCGCGCCGGCTTGCGGGTGCCGGAAGATGTGGCGATCGTCGGCGTGGACAACGACCCCATCGCAGCCGAGCTCGGGGAAGTGCCGCTGACCAGCGTGGACAGCAACCACCGGGGCCAGGGCTATCAGGGCGCGGCCCTGCTCGACCGGCTCATGCGCGGGGAAAAACCGCCCGCCGCACCCATCCGCGTGCCGCCCAAGGGACTTGTGGTGCGCCGCAGCACCGACATCCTGATGATGGAAAACCCGTCGGTGGCCGCCGCGCTGCGTTATATCAACTCACATTTCCGCGAGAATCTTGTCGCCGGGGACATCGCCCGCGCCGCAGGCGTCTCGCGCCGCAGCCTATACCGGATTTTTCAGGAGAACGTCGGGCGCTCGATCACCGAGGAAATCGAACGCCTGCGGGTGGCCTGCTCCCAGCAGATGCTCACCGGCACGGATCTGAAAGTCAGCGACATCGCCCGCGAGGCGGGCTTCGCGTCCCCCGGGCGCATGACCGCCGCGTTTTCCAAGCACTTCGGAAAACGTCCGTCAGAGCTCCGCTGAATTGAAGTTTCGAAACACCTCCCTCAAGGCCAGCGCGGCGGGTTTCATGCGACCATGAAAATCCAGCACGGCGGTGTTGGATGGGCAGGGAAAGCTGTCATGCCCCATCCAGACGATGAATCCGCCGCAACCGGGAAAGCGCTGCTTGGTCTGCTTTGCCGCGAAGCCGATGTAGTCGGCCTGGAGCTTCTGGCTCCAGGCGACGAATGCCTCCAAGTCGTCCTCCGTGCCGCCTGCCGCGAGGTAATCTTTCCACTGGATCCACCAATGTGCGACGTGGCACCAGAGTGGATTTCCAGCATCTCCCGGCAGCGGGTTCAACGGCCCGGCATAGTATTTCATCACATCCACGGGCGATGCCCCGGTCATGCCGGCTTCGGAACGGAACAGGGCGTCGTCCTTCGGCCAGTAGTCCATCCACCATCCCGGCGTCGGTTCGTTCCACGGGCCATGCACATCGTGGTGCAGGCCTTTGCCGATCTCCGCAGGGTCGGCCCCGAAACGCGGGCCGCTCGATGAGGCTTCAAGAAAGCGGCGGCCGGGGTCCATGGCTTCGACCACCGCGCGCAGTGCGACCGACATCGGATGATCGGGAGGAATCGGAATGCCGACGCCCGACTTGCTTCCATCCATGCCGCCCTGGAGTTCGTTGCCGCCGCACCAGAGCAATAGGCAGGCATGGTGTTGCCGACGGGAGATATAAGTTCCCGCAATCCGAACCGCCTCGGTGATGATCTCCGGATCTTCCGGCGCCCAGTTTTCCAAGCCGGAGGAACTGAAGGGAAATTCCTGCCAAACCAGAAAACCCATCTCGTCGCACAGTTGATAGAACACCTCGCGCTCCAGACACGCGCCGCCCCAGACGCGCAGTACATTCACGCCCATCTCGCGATAGGCATCCAGGCGCAAGCGGTAATCAGCCTCGGTGACATCGGCGAAATTCGGCCTGATCGGCGTCCAGTTCACCCCTTGCAAAAACGTGTCCACGCCATTGACGCGGCAGACCCATGGATAAGCACCCGCAGGAGCGCCGGGGCATGGTTTCCATTCGATCTGCTTGAAGCCGGTGCGTTCCTCGCGTGCATCCGCGACCTGGCCGTTTTCGTCGAGCACCTCGACGCGCACGGTGTAGAGCTTTTGCGCGCCGGAGAGATTTGGCTGCCATGGAGCGATGAGGAAACCGGCGAGTCGTTCCCCTACCCCGCTGACAATCACCTCTTTTCCATCGAGCACGGACACACGCAACGAGTGACCGCTGTGCCGGGCGAACACGCTCACGCTGCCGGTTTTCGAAACGCAATCATAGTCGGCCTTGAAGCGCAGCGATTGCAAACAGACCGCCTCCTCGACTTCCAGTCGCACCGCATCCCAGATGCCGATCTGCACAAGGCGCGGCGTCCAGTCCCAGACATAATTGAAGCGCGGCTTCCAGTCGCGGATCTGCGAGGTGTAATGCACCTGACCGAGGTAGCGCGGCTGCTCCGTGAAGACGATGGCGAGCTGGTTTTCGCCTTTGACAAGCAGACGTGTCACATCAAATCGATGTGGGCGGAACGCGTTGGCAAACGAACCGATTTCCTGACGGTTGAGCAGGATGACACCGGTGCCATCCAATCCGTCGAAGCATAACTCCTTTGCTCCGGGTTCCGCGGACCATTCAGCCGGAAGGACCGTTTCGAACGACCAGTGGCGGTTCTCCACCCATTCGCAATCGCGGGAGTTGAGCGCCACATTCCAATCCGGCAGGATGTCGGCATCGCGCAACACCCGCTGCACCGAGCACGGCACATGGCAGGGCAGCCGTTTGGTTTCAGGCGGCAGCGGCATGCCGGTTTCCATGGCGACCTGCGCCTTCCAGAAATTCGGATGCCAGCCGCACAGCGTCCATTCAAGGGTTTCTAGATAAAAATGTTTAGTTGCCATAAATTCGATTCATTAACGTTTTTCACCGCCGCCTCGGGCGACCATTCGCGCGTCCATTTCACGGCTTCGAGATTTTTTTCAATGTCCTTTACCCGGCCAGTCTTTCCAACCGCGCGGAAGGATTCGAGAACCATCGTAATACGATTCGTGCCAATCGTCCTCGTTTCCGTGCCAGGTTTCCCAATAGAAAGAATCGTCCGGAGTTCAAGCTTCAGCTTGATCCCGCAGGGTGTAGTGAAAGAACTGTAGAATCACGCTGAAGCGCGAACTCCGGACCGTCTTCTCCGCGGATATGGCTGTTAGGGTGTCGGTGTGAGAGCCACATCCAGCACCGCGCGGAGTTGGACCGGCCCCAGAAGACCGGAGGGCAACAGGGCGTCGGTGGCGGTGTAGAGTTGCGTCTGAGAGAAGGTGAACGGCTTGGCATTCGGATTGCGCAGGTCGCCGATGATCCGGTTGGGCCAGAGGTTGACCACGCGGATTTCCAGATCGTTCGCACCCGCTTTCAAAACGCCGGTGACATCGACTTCATACGGTGCGTGCCACAGGATACCGCAGTCCTTGCCGTTGACCTTGACGGAGGCAATCACCTCGACTCCGCCCAAATCGAGCACGAGCCGCCGGTTCGCTCCAAGTAGCGCCGGCGGAACGGTGAACTGATTATGATATGTCGCATGACCCGAGAAATAGCGGATGCCTTCCTCCGCATGCTCGCTCCATGAGAT
>CANLKN010000082.1 GCA_947491475.1 Akkermansiaceae bacterium
GCCGCCTCGACGTCGCCGATCTTCAAATCGATCGCCACCAGGCGCTTGAGCTTCCGATGGTAGAACAGCAGGTCGAGGTAGTAATCCCGGCCGTCGATCTGCATGCGCTTCTGGCGGTTCACAAAAGCGAAGCCGACTCCGAGTTCGAGGATGAACGCTTCGATCTCGCGCAGGATCGCCGCTTCCAGATCCTTTTCCGCGTAGGTGTCCTTGAGTCCGAGGAAATCCAGCACATACGGGTCACGGAACACCAGATCCGGTGTCAGCTTGTCTTCCTCCCGCAATTTTTTCAGTTCGGTGGCGATGAGCTTGTCCGGCTTCTTCGAGAGCACGGTCCGCTCGTAGAGCATGGACTGGATTTTCTGGTGCAGCGTGCGCGTGTTCCACTTTTCGATCCGGCACATCTCGGCGTAGAAGTCGCGCTTGAGGGGATCGTCTAGACGGATGATGTGCAGGAAATGCGTCCAACCCAATTTTGTCATCAGTGATGTCAAAATCTTTGGATCGGGGAAAACCTCGGCGAATTGCACCATCCGGGCCAGATTCCGCTGGCCGTAGCCGCGACCGAACTCCGCCGTCAATTTAGCACTCAATGCGTGCAGAATCTTTTCCCCATATTCCGCCCTCTTCTCCTTCAGGATGTCCGTACGGATGCGGTGGCCGATGGACCAATAGAGCAGCACGAGCGCGGAATCCACGGCGCGGGCGACCTGTTCGCGCGCACTGAGGATGAGCTGGCGCAGGTCGGTCACCAGCGCCGGACTTGCTCCGATGGCTGTGGATGCCTTGGCGAGGGCCGACTTCTTTGCGGCGGGCTGGGCGTCAGAGGATGGTTTGCGGCGGGCGGGCATGGGAGATGGAAGAGTCGAAGGTCTGAAAGTCGGAAGATGATGTGTCTTTTGGTGGATTACGGGTGAGGCGGAAAATCGTCAACTTGGGGCAGTGGGCAGGCCTTCGAAGAAGACGTCGATGGGAATCAGGGCGCCGTTTTTCTGGCGGATGAAGTTTCCGGCATGGACATCGTGCATGCGGATAGCTGACGGGGCGTGCTCGAAAACGAGATGGTTGTGGAGGGAACCCGCGGGACGCCAGCCTTGTGAGGCGAGATCGGCTACAAGTTCGGCCTGGGTGGGATGCGTGCCTTCGATGTAGGGCTGGACGGTCCAGATGACACCGTTGCCGCGGGTGTTTCTTGAAACACCCAGAAACCTCACGGCGGCGGATGGAACTTGAGCGGAGAATTCCGCCATGCGGCGGAGGTATTGGAAGGGAGAGGAAAAGCGGAAACCGTAGGAGTCGTTGATGGTGCGGCGGATGACGACTTTTCCGCCCTTTCCCATCACGACCCAAGCGTCGTGTTCGGAGCCTCCGCCTTGAGGGCCAGCTTGCTGCTCAAAGCTGGCGATTTCTTCCGATGGAAAGACGCGGTGGTTTTTTGCCGCCCATTCCAGAAGACAAGATTCTTCGGAGTCGATTTGGGCGGGGCTGGCGCTAAGCGCGTATTCCGCTACCGGGGCTTGCGTGAGCTCGCCAAGCGGTTGTTTTGCTGGAATTGCGATCTGGCTTCCTCCAGCGATAAGCTCTGCGGCAGAGGCTTGAGATGGCCGAAGAGCGGAGCTTGGGGCGCGGGTTTTGTCTGGCATGTCTTCGGCATTGGTTTGACGGCTTTCATAGGGGAAATATGGCGTTTTTATCGGATTCCGCCAGCAGAAACTGGCTCGATGTCACGTGCGCGCTGAGGCCTTCAGCGGATGGCGGCGAGTAGCTTCCCGGCATCGGGGAAGCGGTCTTTGGGATTGCGGATGAGGGCTTTGTCGATGACGGCGGCGAGGTTTTTCTCCAGTCCCGGCATTCGGTCGCGGATGGGGACGGGGTTTTCGTTGAGGATGATGTCGATGGGATCGCGTTTGGGATCGAAGCGGTAGGGGAATTTTCCGGTGAGGAGTTGGTAGAGGGAGGCGGCGAAGCTCCAGACGTCGGAGACAGGTTTGACGTATTTGAAGTTGGTGATTTGTTCCGGCGGCATGAAGACCGGGGTGCCGGCGTAGTTTCCGGTCATGCTCATGCCGCTGAGGCCGGCTTTCTGGAAATTCTTGGCGAGGCCGAAGTCGGAGATCTTGGCGATGTTCTGGTGAATGAGGATGTTCTGCGGTTTGATGTCGCGATGGACGAAACCATCCTTGTGGGCAGCGGCGAGGCCTTCGAGCGCTTGAAGCGCCCACGGGCGCAGGGTTTCCCATGGCAGGGTGCCGCCGTGGCGTTTGGCGACATCGGCCAGCGAGCCGCCGTCGCAGTAGTCCATGACGAAGAAGAAGGTGCCCTCGTCCGATCCGCTATCGAGGAAGCGGACGATGTTCGGGTGGCAGAGCTTGGCGATGACGGCCATCTCTCGCTTGAACTGCTCGACGGATTTGGCATCGGCCTGGGCGCGGGAGAGCATGATTTTCACGGCGACTGGGGTGCCACCGACGGCGGTGCGGGCCAGATAGACCGCACCACAGCCGCCGCGACCGAGTTCGCGCTCGATGGCGTAGTCGTTGAGCTGGAACGCCGCCTCGCCCGGTTGGCCGAAAATGAGGCGTTGCATCGCCTCGGGCGAGAGGCCGGAGAGATCGCCTTCCGGGAGAGCAGCGCTCACCTGGCGGCCGCCCGCCTGATCCTGCACGATCTGAACCTCGATCCGGGTTTGGCCGACCTGGATGCGATCGCCGTGTTTCAGGTCGATGCTCGGGTAGGCGCGCTTGGCTCCCTGTTCGGGTGTTTCGCCTTTCTCGCGCCCGCCGACCTTTTTTCCGTTCACATGAGTTCCGTTCATGCTTCCGAGATCGCGCAGGGCGGCTTGGGGCGGGCAGGCTTCGAGGATGAAATGGTGGCGTGAGACCTGCGAATCATCCGGCAGGCAGAGGTGACAGTCCTTCATCCGGCCAAGCAGGAAGGTGTCGTGCTCCGTGAGATCGAAGGCGCGGGTGGTTCCATCGGGGTTCTGGGCGAGGAGCTGGACGGAGGCAGGCATGGATCTTTCTAGTAAGGGATTGCGGATGAGGTGAAAAATCGTCAACCTGAGCTGATGGCTGGGCGGCGGGCGGGATGTTTTCTCCACTTTTCAGGAGGCCTATCGTGTCGATGCCATGAAGACCCATGGTGGCCAGCTTTTCGCGGAGGGTGGAGATGGCAGCACCGGCGAGTTTGTGGGCGGCCTGCTTGGAGATGCCGAGGGAAGCTCCGATTTCGCTATATGATTTGCCGTCACGAATGCCTTCCGCGACCTGGCGGAGGCGGGGTGATAAGGTGCTCATCGCCATTTCGAGGTGCTTGCCGGATTCGAGAGCGGCGGCAGCCTGATCGGCCAACGGGTAATCCAGAGCGGGAACCTGTTGGATGCGGGCTTCCGGGGTAGTGACCTGAGTGGCCGGGAGATCGAGATCGTAAACGTGATGCTGGTGGTGGCGGACCTGGCGTTCGTAGAGATCCCGCAAAGCATTGCGCATGGCGTGGGCGGCGTAGGCGGTGAAGTCGCCCTTTGCCGGATCGAAAAGCCGGGCCGCATGAGCAAGAGCCTCTTGTGCGGCGAGTTCGATTTCCGCATGTGGCAGTCCGGGGATGTTGGAGAACTCGCGAGCGATTTTGGTCGCGAGGGGAAGGAGTTCATTCACCCGTTCATCCATTACGGTGAAAACCTAGCAGCCCGTAGACATACAAGGCAAGCGCTCACCGTCATTCAGACCCCTCAATGCTCACACGCCGGTGAACCACCCGGATACAACACCCCGCTCATAATCCGCACCTTGTCCCGGGCTTCCAGAAAGTGGAGCAGTTCATCCAGGTCCATGCCTGCCGCCGAGCAGGTGTGGAAGGTGGCGGATTTTCCGAATCGCTCGGCCACGATTTCCATGAGTTGGCTCAGTCGGATGCCGTCCGGATAGGTGGCAACCAAGTCGATGATGTCGTGGCCGTGGATGGCGGTGGCGTCAGTCATGTGTGGAGAGAAGCGGCGTTACGGACCCAAGAAAAGCTCGTGATGATGCGTTTGACCTAGAAAGTAAGATGGAAACCACTGATTTCACTGATTGGACTGATTTTGAAGAGATTGGAAGGAATGACCTGTTCACTCAAAAAATTAGTGAAATCCCCTCAATTCTTTCAGTGAAATCAGTCAAAATCAGCGCAATTTGACTCAGGATATGGATTTTAAGTTCGTCCATCTCCGCTTTGCTCCGATTGTGGTAAAAATAGCCGGTAGCAACTTTGTCATTTTCCTTTTTAGGCTTACGGCTCCACGCGCCCGTTTTCGCCGCCGACCTATTCGTCCGATACGCTTCACCTCACAAAGGAAAATAGACCGCATGCTCTGCTGTCCCGTGAATTTCAGCCCACCAGATGCGCGCCTCGCGACGGACGCGAGGCGAAAATCTGCGGCGTGATGCCAGTGGCTTTTTTGTATTCCGCAGCGAGGGTGGTGGCGATTTCCGACGCCTTGCGGGATTCGCAGAGAGTGACGGTGGAGCCGCCGAAGCCGCCGCCGGTCATGCGCGCACCAATCACTCCGCCCGCTCGGCCGATTTTGCGGGCGAGCTCGACCATCGTATCGAGTTCGGAGCAGGACACCTCGAAGTCGTCACGCAGCGAATCGTGGCTGGCGGCCATCAGCGGTCCAAGTGCCTCGAAATCATTGCGGGCCAGCGCGGCTGCGGCATCAATGGTGCGGGCGATCTCACCCACCACATGGCGCGCTCGGCGGTTCACCGGCTCGCCGAGCTTGCTCCAGTTCGCTTGCACGTCGGCGGCAGTGACATCCCGCCAGGAGGACTTGCCGAGCAGGGCGAGGCCCTCCTCGGTGTGCTTGCGCCGCGCCGCGTAGCCTCCATCAGACAACTCGTGGTGTACCATCGTATTGGCGATGAGCACCGTCAGATCCGGGTTTTCAAAGGGCACCAGCTCCGGTTCGCCGGATTGACAATCAATTAAAACCAACCGGTTTGGTTTTCCAAATGCGGAAGCGAACTGGTCCATGATACCGCAGGGGACGTGGGCGAAATCGTGTTCGGCCTTTTGGCAAAGCAGGGCTTTTTCCTTGGTGTCGAGGCGGGTATCGAGCAGGCCTTCGAGGAAAGTGGCGGTGGCGCATTCGAGTGCGGCGGAGGAGGAAAGGCCGGCACCGCCCGGGACGGAGGAGAGGATGCAGGCATCAAAGCCGGGAATGTGGTGGCCGCGATCCTGGAAACCGCGGACCACGCCCCGGATGTAGTTGGACCACTTGGGTTCGCCTTCCTGCTGCTGGCGGGAAACATCGAAAGTGGCGATTTCCTCGCCGAGGGCGGTGGCGATGCGGGCATTCGAGGTGCCATTGGCGCATCCGGCGATGACGATGTAGCGGTCGATCGCGAAGGGCATGACAAAGCCGTCGCAGTAGTCGATATGCTCGCCGATCAAGTTGACGCGTCCGGGGGCGGCGGCGGTGATGGTGGCGGTGGATTGAAGTCGTGCCAGCAAGCTAGATGCGGCGTCTGAGACGAGATCGGCGAGGTTGGGATTGATCTGGAGCATCGGGAGGTTCGGTTCAATTGGGTTCCGAGGGCGGAGTCTGTTCAAGACGCCGGCGGTAGCTTTCCACCGCCTGAGTCCAGACGGAGTGGATGTTCTCCACGGAGCGCAGCCACACCGCACGGTGCATCATCAGCATGGCTGGAGCAAGGTAGAGTATCTCGGTGAGCTCGTTTTTAGACAAACCGGACGGTCCGAATGCAAGACATCGTTCAGCCAGGGCCTCCTCGGTGGGCGACAGCTCCGCGTGGTCCAGCAACGAGACATGCACCCCATTGACGTAGGGATCGACGACAGCGGCAACAACTCCGCGGCGGTTTGCGGCGGAAGCGTCCAGCGCCGGATCCACCGCTGCGCTCGCCTCATCGACAAGGCGGATCACCTCCGGTGGGTTGAGCTCCTCGGGAGTCGAGAGTATCTTGTGGCGGGCAAGCGCCTTGCCATGGCGCGAACGGCTGGTCCAAACGGAAACTGGCGCGGAGAGCAGCAGGCCCAACAGGATGGGCGACATCCACGCGGCGAAGACTGGACTGATGTTCACCGCGATGGCGGTCCATGCCACGCCCAGCAGGGTGGGGAAGGCGTGGAAACGGATGGCATCCGACCACGAGGTGCCATCTGTTTCGCGGTTCTGGGTGTTCCAGCCGACGGCTCGGCCGAGGAAGATGCTCAGCACCATGACGGTATGCGCGGCCATGATGGCAGGCGCGAGCAGCATGGAAACGAGGGTTTCAAGAAAGGCCCCTGTAAGGATGCTCAGCATCCCGCCGAATGAACGCCGGACGGATGGCACGAGGATTGCGCGGCTGACAGCCAGGATTTTTGGCAGAAACAACAACAGGAAAATGAAGGCGGTGAGGACCAGGCTTTGCTCCACTCCGTCGAAGCCAAACCAGCGGTGCACATAACTCTCGAATGGCAGCTGGCTGAGGCTGCTGGAATAGCGGTCCCAGGCGATCCAGGTTCCTAACAGAAGAAACAGGAACCACAGCGGGCTGCCGAGGTAGGCCATGATGCCCATGAAGAGGTGCGCACGGGTGGGAAACGGCAGCTTGCGCGCGAAGATAAGCCATAAATGTTGGAGGTTTCCCTGCATCCAGCGCCGGTCGCGGATGAGGTGGTCCACCAAAGTGGGCGGGGCTTCCTCGTAGGTGCCCTCGATGTCCCAGGCGAGCCAGACTTCCCAGCCCTCGGCCACCATCAGCGCGGCTTCTACGAAATCGTGACTCAGGATGCGCCCGCCGAATGGCTCGCGGCCGGGCAGGGCGGGGAGTTCGCAGAATTCCGAGAACGGCTTGAGACGGATGAGCGCGTTGTGGCCCCAGTAGCTGCCGCCTCCAAGTTGCCAGTAATTGAGCCCACGAATGAAAAGCGGACCGTAAACCCGCATCGCAAACTGCTGGAGACGGGTGAAAACCGAGGACCCGCGGATCAGCTTGGGCGGCGTTTGCAAGATGCCAAGCTGTGGATAGTCTTCCATCACGCGGGCCATTTTCACAATATCCGCACCATCCATCAGGCTGTCCGCATCCAGCACCAGCATGGACTCGTAGCCGCCGCCCCAGGTGCGGACGAAGTCGCCGATGTTGCCGGCCTTGCGGTTCTCGTTTGATTTACGACGCCTGTAGTAGATTCGGCCGAAGCCACCGAGGCGGCGGCAGAGATTGGTCCAGGAAACTTCTTCCTGAACCCAGAGATCGAGATCGCGGGTATCGCTGAGGATGAAGAAATCGAACGAATCGAGCTGGCCGGTAGCCTCGATCGAGCGGTAGATGGCCTCGATGCGGGCGCAGACTTTCACGCTGTCCTCGTTGTAAACGGGCATCACCACGGCGTGGCGTTTTGTCAGCGGGCCGGTTTTTCCATCAGCAAGCTTGGTGATCCGGACGGAGCGCCTGCGGCCGGTGAGCATGTCCCATGCGCCAAAGATCGCGTGGAAGGAACCCAGCACCAGCAGGCCGTTGAGCACGATAAAAACCACCAGCAAGGGGAAGTGCGCCTTTTGGAAACCCATGCGCCAGAACAGATCGGCAAGCCACAGGATGGCCGCGAGATTCACGATCCCCACGCTGCCGAAAAAAAGCACACGCCTGAAAATCGTGCGCCAGTGGCTGAAAAACCGCTTGCCGGAATCCGGAGGTGAGAGATCGGGAGTTTCCATCAGCCGAGGAAGATGAACCATGCGGTTAGAACGGCGCTGGCCAACAGGATGATGCCGACCATGAAACGCATGATGGGCTTGCGGTCCATCGTTTCCCACCATTGCGCGGCACCACTGCCGATCGCGTTTAGCTCGAGCGGCTTGGGCACCATCGTCAGGGCGGCGAAACGCGGGCCGGCCTCGAGGTAGGATTTTTTCATTGCCTCGACAAAAGCCGGCGGCCATGGGGCAGGGGTTAGAAACACGCCCTGCCACTTGTCCGGCATGCCGGCCAGCAACAGCGCAAGGCGTCCGCGCGCGGCGAGACGGCGGTTTTCCAAAGGCACGTCGAGCACGTCCTGTGTCCACTCGGCGACTTCCATCAGCGCCTCCTCCATCGCCAGCAGGCGCGCGGGCTTCTCGGGTTCTTCAGCACGGCGCGCGGAGGCGCGCCAGAGGATGCCGCGCACGAGTTCCGCCACGAGCAGGCGGTTGCGCAAGCGCAGCGCCTGAAGATAGGCTTCCACAGCGGCGTAAGCTTCCTCCCACTCGCTGAGCTCTTCCTCAGTGAGTGGGCGCAAGCTATCTACGGAATGACGCGGTGGACCCATGTTTCGGTGAGAAAATCCTCGCCACGCTTGAGGCAGCAGCGGAGCTCGACAGGACCGGTTTCCGCAAGTTTCGCACCTTCCGCCGCAGGTGCGATCTGGAAGGAGACTCGCCAGCGGTTTTCAGGCAACGTCTGCACGGTCACTCCCTGGATCTTGATTTTTTCAGCACCGTCCCCGACTGCTTCTACTTGCGGCGTGATTGGAGTCTCGCCGCCCTTTTCCAGATTTGGCCCGGCGAATTCCACCACGATGGTGCGTTGCTCGGGCTGCCAATCATGCACGCCGGCGCGGGTGGCCACGACGAATCCGCCGGTTTGTGAAGGATCATCGTCCCTGGTCCAGTGCTGGCGGTAGGAAAACTCGATGCGGTCGCCGGGTTTCGGTTTTCCCGCAGGTTCCCACATGGCCACGATGTTGTCGGCAAGCTCGTTGGCGGTCGGGATTTCCATCAGCATCACGCGGCCGGGACCCCAATCCGAGGAGGGCTCGATCCACAGCGAGGGCCGCATGTGATAAGCGGCCTCGCCGTCCTCATACGCGCTGAAACGGCGGTCGCGCTGCAAAAGACCGAAACCATCGCATTTTTCCATGTCGAAAAAGCTGAACTCAAGCTTGCCGGAATCGTTGCAAACCGGCCGCCACAAGCGCTCGCCATTGCCCATGCGGATCGCCAGGCCATCCGAATCATGCACCTCGGGACGGAAGTCATCGAAACGGCGGCGCGAGTTTTCTCCGAACCAGAACATGCTCGACATCGGCGCGATGCCCAGACGCCGCACCGCCTGGCGGGTGAAAATGACGGCCTTCACATCCATGATCGTTTCAGCTCCCGGATGAATCTTGAAGGCATAGGCACCGGCAAAAGACGGCCCGTCTAAAAGCGCGTAGAAACGCGCGTGAGTGTCATCCGGATCGGGTTTGCGCAGCCAGAATTCCCGGAAGGCGGGAAACTCTTCGACTGCCCCGTCCACGCCGGTGTCCACCGCGATGCCGCGCGAGGAAATGCCGTAGTGCTGGTTTTCCCCGAGCGCCCGCCAATAGCTGGCCCCTTGGAAGACGACGAGCTCATCGAAATAATCCGGGTTGTTGAGCGGCGCATGCAGGCGGAAACCGGCAAATCCGCCATCCGGCGGCAGCTCGCCGTGTTTCTGGATCAGCGGGCCGTAGTTGAAAAACGCCTCTGCCAAGCGGATTTGCTGTTGGTGGCTGCTGGTGAATTCGTTGAGCGTCACCGGCTCGCGGAATAGATATCCGGGATGGAAAAACATCGCCCGGAACGGAAGGTTTTCCGTCGCCCAAAGCGCCTGATTCGGGTTGAAGCGGATGTCGCGGTATTGATCGTAGGTCAGATCATTCATCCAGGCCGGCAAGCGGTTCGGATCGGGCGCTACGTAAGGCTTGTTCGCCAGGTCGCGGGCACGGCTCTGGATGTTGTCAAACCCGACGTCCTCTCGCTCCCAAGTCTGACCCCACGCGGCGGCGGGCATGGCTACGGCAATGAGCAGTGTGATGGTTCTTGTCACAGAGAATCTCATAAGGCCATTCCTCCCCTCCCGTCAAGAATGGCGATTTTAAATCCTCCATCCGGTCAACCCTCCACGGATTCATGAACAGCACATCATCCGGACTTTCATCGGGCGGAAATACTGACCGGTTCTACCTCCCCCTCCTTACTGATAGGCTCATGGTTTGGACTACGGATATCAGGATCATGTGAACCCGCGATGCATTGAATGGGCATTATACCCCATAGCACTTGAGTTGTTAAAAGAGAAAATCGCTGCGATCAGACGATCAATCCAACACAAATCATGAAACCAAAATACAATCCATTACGCGCATTGGCGTTTCCACAGCTTATTGTGCTTTCTGCAATCAGCTCGCTATCCATGGCGGCCATTATCAGCCCCGGGCTTGACGGCAACCTGACTGTCATTGTTGCTGATAACGGCCCCAATACCGTGGTCGCAAATGGCGGCACCGATACCACTCCGGAAATCATCATCCAAAACGGAGTCAGCCTTACGGGAGATTCGATTATCCAAAATGCGGTAGTCATCAACGCCCCAAACTATACGCTAAATAACAACGGCAGCCTGAGCGGCGCGCTTAGCGGTGTGGTGGCCAACGATTCCACGACGCTCGTCAACTACGGAACCATTCAGACGACCGCCCTTGCAGGCAATGCCTACCGTGGGAGTGTTGGTGTGGACTCACTCGTTCTCAATCAAAATTCCGCGCTGCTTGGAAACGTGATCGGCGGTGGCGGCCTTGCTGATTCCATCACATTCAACGGCGGGCTCAGCACTCCGGGTGGGTCTTCTAACGTCATCCGCGGCAACGTGCTCGGTTTTGACACCATTACCAAAGGGGCAAACGGTGGCGTCGCATTCATTGGCACGGTTGCCGATGAGAACAGCGGCTTGAATGTCACTGCCAACAATATCCAAATCAACGGTGGCGGTCTTTACATCAACGCCGACGTTGCTGGCAATACCACCCCGCTGACAACCATCAACGCCAATGGCTCGGCGATCGGCGGAACGGGCGTTTGGTCTGCAAATCTCAATGTTCTCGGCGGTGGTTTCAGTGCCGGGGCGATCCCGATCAATCTTGATTCGAACCCTGCCAACTCGGTAGGCCTCGTCACCGTCAACGGCAGCGTCACCCACAGCGCGAATACTTTCATTCGTGTGGATGTGATCCCCAATGCCGTCATCAGCCCCGGAGTGAACAGCGACTTGATCCGGCACACGCAGGACAACGGCGGGCTTTACAATGTCTCCGGCATGGGTGTCCGCCTTTCTCCGACAAATATCAACCGGGTCATCACGCCGGGCAACTACACGGTCATCGACAGCAATGCGGCCATTCCCGGGTTTGCCAATCTTGGCCCCGTGGGTGTTCAGTTCAATGACAACGTTTCGGAAACCGGTTATTACACGGCCACAGGTTCCGGAGCGAATTATCTGGAATCGGTTCTCACCAACTACTTCGTCACTCCATTTCTGGCAAATGGCGGCACCGACCTGGCTCTTGGTGTGAACTATGATTTTGGTGATCTCCCCGGCCTTTCTCCAAATGAATCAGCTCTCGGTGGCGCGCTGGATACGCTCGCGCTCCGCGCTGGCACAGGCACGCTAGGCGCAGACGAACAGGACCTGATCGCAGCTCTGTCCCTGTCTGATCTCCCGTCCGTGCAGGCCTCCTTGGCGGCACTTAATCCTGAGTCCAGCCTCATATTGGCAACCTCCGTGGTGAACAGCAACTACCGTTTGCATCGGATGGTTCAGGATCACCTGGCTTTCACCCGCAACGGTTCCGTAATCGAATCATACAGCCCTGGCAGCACTACGAGGGATGCAAAAGGTGGCATCGTTGAAAGTGAACCGGTTCGCCAAACATCGACCAGTAATGGCAACTTCTGGGGGGCCATATCTTATGATCAACAGGACTACGAAGGAAATGATTTCCAAAGTGATTTTGATGGAGATGTCGCCGCACTGACTGTGGGGGTTGACTTCCGCGTTTCCGAGTTGTTCCTGCTTGGAGCCTTGGTTGACGCATCGAAGGGAGACCTTGATCACAGCCTTGGACGTGGAAGTGACATCGACAGCCTCCGTGGTGCGATTTATGGCACTTACGGCGCATCGAAGGGAGTTTATTCGGATTTCCTGGTCGGTTACGGCGCTCATGAATTCGACCATTCACGCTCCAACGGAGTTGGCGTGTTTCCCGCGTTCACTGATTCCGGATATGATTCGGACAGTCTCCAGGCGCTGTTCACTATTGGTTATGCAATGGGAACCGAGCAACTTACCCACGGTCCTTTCCTGGGAGCGGAGTATCAGCAGTTGAACATCGATGGTTTCAACCAAGGAGGCGGCCCTGTATTTGTCAACGATCATGAAATCGAGTCCCTGCGCGGTCTGATCGGATATCGTTTGAATGCCAACTATGGTGCATTCCGTCCATACGCATCCGTGGCATACGCCCATGAATTCGAGGATGGCCTGAACAATGCCACGGCCAGCATCGGCGGCACCTCGTTCGATGTCGCTGGTGCGGAGCTTCAATCCGTGATTCTGGCAACCGCGGGATTCGGCTACGCATTCACCGACCAACTCATGATGGATCTCGGCTATCGCGGGGAAATTCCAACCTCGGGTGATGGCATGACCAGCCATGGCGTATCACTAGGCTTGAACTACAGCTTCTAACATATCTGAAGTCTCAGCTTTTTTGAGACCGTCGTCTGTAATGGACGGCGGTCTTTTTTGCTTGCGAGAGACAGAAAAAAGAACCTGCTCTCCATATATCTCCTGCTTCACACTTGCCTCGACGGGATGCCGAAGTCCACATAACAGCACGCAGCAAAGGCCGGACGGGCCAGTTTGCGTGGGCTTTGAAGCCTGTCGGCTAATGGCTCAGCAATCATGATCCGCTGGTCTTGACCACCGGGGTGGAGCCCTCGCCGGACCATTGCACGGTGGACGTTAGATCTCCGCGCCGCAGGTGGATAAATAAACCCTCC
Source organism: Akkermansiaceae bacterium (assembly GCA_947491475.1). GTDB lineage: Bacteria > Verrucomicrobiota > Verrucomicrobiia > Verrucomicrobiales > Akkermansiaceae > Luteolibacter. The sequence continues at coordinate 12,827 of CANLKN010000082.1, forward strand.
TCGGTCGGTTCGAAGGTCACCTCGGTTGCCGTCGCATCCGTGCGGCGCGGCACCAGCACCACCACAAACTCCGGGTTCTCCGCACGGGTGCTGAATTTCACCGCAGCCATCGGCGGCGTCCCGGACGGCACATCCTTGATCGGCAGCGGCACGGCCGACCACGCCCCACCAGCGCGCGTCCATGCCGTGACATCCAGCTGCCTCCCATCACGCGTGAGCACGAGGCGCGGACCATTGTCGGTGGCTACCTGGTTGGCCGCCTCAGTGACCATTTGCCAGGTGAAATCATGCGCAGCATCGTCCTTGCGGATGTCGTCGAGAATCACCGCGGCCCATGGCACGGACTGCTCGTCCTTGAGAACCAACGCGTGGCGGATGGCGTGGCGGGCCCCGGCGGCGGTGTTGTGGTGGACCTTGCGGGCTTCCACCTTGCCGGTGTGTTGAATGCGTTCCAAAGAAAAGTTGTAGGCATCCGTCGCATCGATGCTGATGCGACCGAAGCGTGCGTGGTCTTCCTGCGAGACCACCTTGCCGCCGCTGGTGAGGCCGCCGCCGGTGAATGCTTGGGACTTGCCGTTGATCTGCACGATGCTGTGCGAATTGCCATCCGAGGCACTGCCCGGGCCGCGATCGCCCTTGCCGGCATCGGTGGCCCAAGCCACTCCGTCCGCATGAAGGTTGAAACTTCCGCTGTCTGCATGGTCGTGCGTGGTTGGAAAAGCCTTGCTGGCATCGATGGATAAAAAGAACGCGTCATCACCGATCCCGCCACGCCAGATGGCAAGGCCGCGGTTTGAAAAATAGCGATAGGCGGGCGAGTCCGCAGGTGCCTGCGGGTTGATGTTTTCCGCTGCCCAGATGGCGCGCAGCGGCGAGGTGCCGCGGCTGTGGGAATGATTCCATTGCACGAGCGGATAGTCGTTGACATCGAGATCCGAGTTTTGCCACAGCCAGAGGATTTCCGGGTTGCGGTGCTCGCGGGCCATCAGCAAGGGCCATGGAATGGCGAAAGTTTCCGCCATGTGGCCGCTGCTGTTGCGCGCATCCAGCGCCGTGGTGCCGGGCAGGCTGTTGAAAACGCGCCACTGCGCGATGGCCTTGAAATGCGGATGATCGAGCAACGTGCGGTCGCCGGAATTGGCCAGCGCCCAGGCATACATCGCGGTGGAAGTCATGGCATATTCCAGATAAGCGTGCTCGGCATAGTCGCCCTCCGGCCCATAACTTGCTGTTAGATGATCAAGGACCAGTTTCTTCGCACGCGCGCCCAGGGCGGCAGCTTCTGCGGGGAAGTCCTCCGCAAGTGCCAGCGCGAGGATGCCCGCGTTGCCGATGCTGATAGTGGTCCAGTTGCTGTAGGGATAGAACCACGCCGGTTCTTCGGCCTCGGTGAGCAGGTTCTCCACATACTTGCGGCCCTCCTCGGCGATGTGACGCCGGTTCTCCGGCTCAAGGCGGTCTGCTAACAAGGCATATGCGATGCCAATGCCGCGGGACATCTCGCCGCGGTATAGCGCGATCTCCGTGGCCATCGGTTCCTTGTCCACGGGCAGCGCAGTGACCATCGCATCCAACAAGCGCGCTCCTTTGTCCCGCAGCGCGTCATCACCGGTGATCGCGGCGGCCGCCGCCAGGGTCTCGGCCACTCCGCTGAGCGCGCGCCCGCCAAACTGGGATGAGGTGACGCGGCCGCGTTGCAAACGCTGCACGGATGACAGGATGTCCTTTTCGTCGAAGTAAAACTCAGAGTCCGGCTTCATGTATCCCTCGGCCCGTTTCAGAATGTCCTCCCTGAGTGTGCGATGCTCCGGCCGGAGCATCAACCCGGCAAAGCCCGCCTCGCATCCCGGCCCGAAATACAGTTCTGATAGGCCGGAATCCTGCGGAGCCTTCTGCGACATAGGCTCGCCCGCTTCCACGAATCCACCAAACACCATGACTGTTAGAAATTCTGCAACAGCGGCTGGCTTGCATAGGTTCATGAAAGGAGGCTGATACGCGTTGTGCCAGCGAACCAGCATAAACCCGGCGGTTCCGATCTAACTCCGGCGGCAGGCCGGGATTTTACCCGTATCCACAAGGAATGATGACGGAATTTTCGTTGACGCCTGAAACACACCGGCTAGAAGTGTGCACACTTAATTTGCGCGCGTGTCGATAAAACGTCCGCCCGCGCTGAAAACCAACCCATCCCGATCCACCCATGAAACTGCAGAACAAAACCGCCATTGTCACCGGAGCCGCGCACGGCATCGGCAAAGCCATCGCCATCAAATTCGCCGAAGAGGGCGCGGACGTCGCGATTTTCGACATCAACCTGCCCAAGGCCGAGGAAGTGGCGGCGACCATCCGCGCGATGGGCCGCAAGGCGCTGGCCGTGGAGTGCGACGTGGGGGACTCCCAACAAGTCGCCAAGGCCTTCGAGCAAGCCATCGCCGCGCTGGGCGGCGTGGACATCCACGTCAACAACACCGGCGTGATCCGCTTTTCCAAAGTGGTCGATACGCCGGAGGAGGACTGGGATTTGATCATCCGCACCAATCTGAAAAGTGTTTTCCTGTGCTCGCAGCAGGCGGCGCGGCAGATGATCAAACAGGGCCGCGGCGGCCGCATCATCAGCCTTTCCAGCATCCATGCGCTGCTCAGCGAGCCGAACTGCGGCCACTACACCGCGACCAAGGGCGGGATCGAATCGTTCTCGCGCACGCTGGCCACGGAGTTGGCACCGCACAAGATCACGGTCAATTTCATCCGTCCGGGAGCGACCTTCACCGAGTTGACCACCCCGATGTATACGGATGCGGTGAAACGTTCGCTGTTCGAGCGGGTGCCGATGAAGGAAATCGCGGAAGCCTCGTGGATCGCCAATGGAGCCTTGTTCCTGGCAAGCGAGGATTCGCGCTACATGACCGGCCAATCGCTGACCATTGATGGTGGTTATGTGATGGACGGCTCGCTGCCATCCGCGGAATATTGCAAGGAGTAAGCCATGGCACGCTACATCGACATCAGCATTCCCACCGGCCCGCGCACGACGGTTTTCCCCGGCGATCCACAGCCGGAGTTTTCCTGGCCGGGGTGGTCCCATGAAAACGGCGATCCGGCGAACGTCGGGTTTTACCACGGCGGGCTGCATCACGGCACCCACGTCGATGCGCCGTGGCATTTCATACCGGGCGGGAAAAAGCTGCACGAGATGCCGCTCGACCACTGGCTGGGTGAATGCCAGGTGCTTGATCTAACAGCCGAGAAATCCTGCGTCTGCGGCCCGGCCCTCGACCGCGCCAGCGTGCGCAACGGCGTGAAGCGCCTGCTTTTCAAGACGCGCAACAGCGCCACGGACTACTGGCACGAGCCGTGGAATCCGGACTTCATCTACATCCACCAAAGCGCGGCCGAATGGTGCACGCGGCGCGGAATTCTGCTTGTGGGTCTGGATTACCTCACCATCGATCCTCCCACCGAACCGGCTTTTCCCGCCCACCTCGAGCTGCTCGGAAAAGAAACGCTCATTCTCGAAAACATCCGCTTGCGCGACGTGGCCGCCGGGACTTACGAACTGCTTGCCGCACCGGTGAACCTGCAAGGGGTTGACGGCGGCTGGTGCAGGGCGCTCCTGCGAACGGAAAACTGACGGACCTCACAGCCCATATGAATTCAAAACCCATCCAGGGGATTTACACTCCGAACGTCGTTCCGCTGCACGCGGACCACCGCATCAACGAAGGCGAGTTGCGCCGCTACACCTCGTGGCTCATCGACAAGGGTGTCAGCGGACTCTATCCGAACGGCAGCACCGGCGAATTCATCCGCCTGAGCTTCGAGGAGCGCATCCGCGTGGTGGAAATCATGGCCAGCGAAACCCGTGGCCGCGTGCCGATCCTCGCCGGTGCCGCGGAGCCGAACATCGCCACCGTGCTCGAAGCCTGCAAACGCTACGCCGACCTCGGCTGCCGCGCGGTTTCCATCACCGGCCCGTATTATTTCAAGGTCAGCCAGCAGAGCATCGAGCATTACTTCCGCGAGATCGCCCGGCAATCGCCCATCGACATCCTGCTCTACAACATCCCGCAGTTCTCCAACGAGATCAGCCTCGATGTGGTGAAACGCCTCGCCGCCGATTGCCCGCGCATCGTCGGCATCAAGGACAGCAGCCGCGACATGCCGCGCTTCATGGACACCCTCAACGAGGTCAAGGCCATCCGCCCTGATTTCTCCTGCCTCATCGGCTGCGAGGAAATCCTGCTGCCCGTGCTGCTGATGGGAGCCGACGGCGGCACCATCGCCACCAGCGGCGTCGCGCCGGAGGCCGTGATGAAACTCTACAACAGCTTTGTTTCCGGCGACATCAAGGAGGCCAAGCGCATCCAGTTCAAACTGCTCGAGCTGATCAAGACGATGTTCGCCGCGGGCAACTTCCCCGAAGGATTCCGCGAAGGCGTCAACCTGCGCGGCTTCGATACCGGCCGCGGCCCGCAGCCGATGAGTCCGCACGAGCAGGCTCATTTCGACGCCATCCGCAACAAGCTCGCCTGCCTGCTGGGCGATTGCGGCTTTTCCGAAGCTGCGGCCCATTGCAAGGCCCCGTCCGCAGCCTGGCAGACCACCGGACTGCCGGATGCCGCGCAAATCGAGGCCATCGTGCGCTCGACTCTGGAGAAGCTCCGCGCCTGATTGTCAGCAGTCTAATAGTCGGGGTTTTCAGGAAGGCTTCTATCTGCACCTCGTCCAGGACCAGTGGATCAGTAAGGTGGTAAGCAAGCGCAGCAAGGGACAAGTGCTCTTCCGGCGTTATGCGGATGACAGCGTGGTGTGTTTTGAAAGACTCGACGACGCGCAGGCTTATCTGCGGGCACTGCCGAAGCGGTTGGAGAAGTTTGGTCTCCAAATGGCGGAGGAAAAGAGCTCGCTGGTGAAAAAACGTGGGACATGCCCGCAGCCCGCGTGGTTGAAACATTCCCAAGTCCAATATTGCGCCAATCGCCCAAGCCTGCATGAATCACCGCCAACAACATCAATCAGGTCCGCCGCGCTCTGCCTGCGCGTCCTCCGAGGAGCCCGGTGCGGTAGTTCCGCACGCCGGGATCTGCGAGGGGGGCGTCGAGCAATCGGCGTCCCTACCTCAATGGATAAAATATGATTTACCGAAAACTTACACTCGTGCTGTTATTCGCCGTTCTTGCGGGATGCAATCCTTCGATTAAAATCGAAGACTTTGCTGGGGGGCGGGCGATTTTCCGTTAAAGTGTTAGATGCGCGAAGCGCTGGTTGATGGAAATAGGTGTAGCTGATCAGGGCGGTGTTGCAAGGCGGGATTGAAGGGAGTTTCAAGTGGTGCGCACGGCTGTGCCGCTAAGGAGCGGAGCGACGAGGCGGCACAGCCGTGCGCAACCCGTCCCGGTGACAGGTGGATCTCCTGCCGCTTCATGCAGCACGCCTTGACACCTTGGAGGTTATCCGGGCGCAGGGCTGCTCGGCGAGAATGGGCCTCAACGCTCGTCGGA
>CANLKN010000083.1 GCA_947491475.1 Akkermansiaceae bacterium
GCCGCCTTGTTTGATGATCGCATCGATCGAGCGGATCAAATGCTGGTTGGTGCCCATGCGTCCGGTGACGCCGTTCATGATGATGCCGATGCGGTGTGTTTTCATGGTGTTGATCAGACGTGCTGTTTGTAGGCGTTGATGATGTTGTGGAGAAACCCGTCCTGGTCGCCGGCCCAGTGGCGGGTTGAGAAGATTTCGACTTCGATCCAGCCATTGAAACCGGTTTGTTCGACCATGGCGCGGATGCCCTTGATGTCGATGCAGCCTTCGCCCATCAGGCCGCGGTCGTTGAGGAAATCGCTGGTGGGCGTGAGCCAGTCGCAAACGTGGAAACCGATTATCCGTGCGGCCGCACGCCGGATTTGCAATTCCAGCTCCGGGTCCCACCAGATGTGATAGACGTCGGCGGCGATGCCCACCCACTCGTCGCCGAGTTGGTCGATCATGTCGTTGCACTGGCCGATGGTGTTCACGGCGCTGCGGCAGTCGGCATACATCGGGTGCAGCGGCTCGATGGCAAGTTTCACGCCAACGGACGCGGCGTGATCGATGCAGGCGGCGATCCCATCGGTGATTTGTTTGCGGTTTTCCGCAAGACTGAGTTCAGGTTTGGCGCCGCAAACAAGAACGACCTGCGGCGCGCCGACAGCGGCGGCTTCGTCAAGCGCGCGACGGTTGTCATCCAGCGCGGCCTGGCGTTCGGTAGCGGTGAGGCCGGGGAAAAAACCGCCGCGTACCAGTGAGACCGCCTTGAGGCCGTGGTCGTCTAACAGCGAGCGCGACTCCGCCAGCGGACGTCCGTCGAGCCACTGCCGCCACAGTCCCACGCCGCGCACGCCGGCGGCCGCGTATTTCGCCACGGCGGTGGGCAGGTCCCACGGCTTGGTGGTCATGGTGTGGATGGCGAGGCGGTCGGGCGTTTCCATGATCTCAGGCGAAGAAGGTGAGGTAGGGGCCGTTTTGGATCAGGCGTTGGAGATAGACGGCGAGTTCCATGGCGTGGTAGTCGCCCCACATCGAGGACTCGCCGTGGGCGGCCTTGCCGGGCTCGGGTTTGTGGTCCCAGCCGTTCGGTTGATGATAGATCGAGTGCAGGATGAGCCCGTGGTGTGTGGTATCGGTGGAAAGATAGGGCTCGCTGAACAAAGTGCGCGCCACCGTGAGGCCCGCATGGAAGTAGCGCCGGCCATTGGTTTCATCGCCCTTGCGCATGAGATAAGTTCCGAGACGCAGCAGGCCTTGGGCATCGATGGCGGCCGCCGAACTGTCCACCGGCTCGTGGGCGTTGAAGGGATCGGCCGGGCGGTTCTGGCAGTCGCCCAGCAGATGGAGTTTCGGCGCGCCGGTGTCCCAGTAGGGAATGCCACAAGTCGGCGTGTTGGCGATGAAATGATCGGCGGTGGCGGTGGCGGCCTTGAGCATCATGGCCTCGATTTCCGCGCGGCCGCCGAAGGGCGCGAGTTCGTCATCGCTTAGAGTCTCCAGCAGTTCGAGTTCCTCGGCGAAACCGAGCACCGCCCAGGCCTGGCCGCGCGTCCAGGTGCTGAAGCCGGTGTAACCTTGTTGCGAGTTCGGGCAGCGGTAGGCGCCGTCCTTGGTATTGAAAATGATTTCATGCGCGGTGCGTCCGCGTTCGTCATAGGAATCGCGGCCCTCGCCGTAAAAAACCGAGAATATCGCGGTGGATTCGATGTGCTGGATGGCACGTTCTAACAGACTGACCGCCTTGTCGCCTTCCGCCATCAGCACGTGGCCGAGCTGGTGGGCTTTCATCAGGATGCGCACCGAGCGGATGGTATCGACAAACAACGAGTGCGGGCCGTTGAAGCTGTGGATAAAGCCGCCGCCCTGGCGCGTGGTCCAGCGTGCGGCCTGGACGGCTCCGCTGGTCTTGATGGCGAGTTCGTAGAAGTTGCGCTCCCATTCGTTTTCCGGAAGACGGCCTTCGAGCATCAGGCGGCGCAGGTTTCCATAGGTGGAAAGGTTGTTGAATCCGTGGTCGTGCACACCGATGTGCGAGACGTGGGTGGCCATTTTTTTCACGGTTTTCGTCCGCCCGCTGGCGAGGCTTTCCTCATCGCCGGTGGCGTCGAAGTGGAGGATTGCGATGCCGTAGCGGAAGCCTTCGGTCCATTCCGTCCATCCGCGTGTGGTGTATTTGCCGCCCACCGTGAAAACCGGCGAGCCCTTGCGTTCGTCATACTCGCGGTCGATGGCCGCGATCTTGGTTTTCGCGAGGGAGAAAAAACGGTCGAGCGAGGGCGCGAGTGCGGCGGGCGTGAGATTCGGATCGGTTTGAATCATGATAACTGGGTTGTTAGAGGCTGCGGAGATGGAAGCCGCCGTCGATGTTGATGACATCTCCGGTGGAGAACGGGAAATGGCCGGCGAGGATGGCGGTGACCGCGCGGCCGAGGTCGTCGGGCGTGCCCCAGCGCTTCTGCGGGACGAGGCCGCCGGCGATGAGCGCGTCGTATTTTTCCTTAACTCCAGCGGTCATGTCGGTGGCCATGATGCCGGGGCGCAGTTCGATCACGCTGATGCCATCCGCGGCGAGGCGGTTGGCCCAGAGCTGGGTGGCCATCGCGAGCGCGGCTTTGGAAATGCAATACTCGCCGCGGTTCATCGAGGGCACGGTAGCGGAGAGTGAGGATATGAAGAGCAGTTTGTAGCCATCCGGCAGCAGGCAGCGGCCGGGGTTCTCCAGCCAATGGCGCGCGACCATTTGGGAGAGGAAGTAGGGGCCTTTGAGGTTCACGTTGATGACCTCGTCGAAAATTTCCTCGCTGGCTTCAGTGATGTCCGCCCGGACGCGGGGCGCGATGCCGGCGTTGTTGACGAGCGCGTCGATGCGGCCGAAGCCAGCCAGCGTTTCCTCGAAGATCTGCCTGCGGCCGTCGGCGCTGCCGATGTCACCGCAAACCGGGATGAAACGTTGGTCCGGTGAAACCGCGGACTGTTCGCAGAGCGAGACGGTTTCCAAAGCCGCCTCGCGGTTGAAGCCATAGTGGACGGCCACGCTCACGCCCAGTTTTGCGAGTGAAATGGCCACTCCCCGGCCGAGGCCGCGGCTGGAGCCGGTGACGAGAACGACACTTTGCGCATTCATGGCTGACAACATGGCACAGACCCGGCCGGGGCGTGAGGACGGAGCCGGATGAAAACAGCACGAAAACGACATTGTTTTTCCGAAAACCGAAAATAGACTAGCCCGCATGAAACTCCGCGGATTGCGGCACATTTATTCGCAGGCGCTGGACATCCGGGTGGGCGCGCTGCGGGTGAAGCGCTTCAGCCTGAACCGCCATTTGCCGGAAAAGGGCTGGGTGGAGCCGCACCGGCACCGCCACGCGCAGTTCCTGCTTTATCTCACGGGCAGCGGGCACCAGCGGGTGGGCGACGAGATTCATCCGGTGAAGCCGGGAGCGGTTTTCTATCTGGCAAAGGGCTGCGAGCATTCGTTTGTGGAAGGCAGCGGCAGGCGGCCGCTTTGTCTGGCGCTGGATTTCGATTTCCCGGGCGAATCCTCTCCGGCACACGGGCTGTTGGCGCAGGGCGAGCTGCGGATTGTGCGGCAGTCGATTTCGATGTTGCACGTCTGGCAGGGCGGGCCAGCCGAGGTGAGGCCGCGCGAGGCAGGCGCGGTGCTGGCCATCCTCGATGTGCTGATGCGGGCGGCGGGACTGATCCGGCAGGAGCGAGGGCGTGTCACGCTGGCGGTGGTGCGCCGCGTGCAAGGAATGTTTCAGGAGGACGCACAAAACCGGGCACCGGTAGCACGCGCGGCGGAGCGGGTGGGCTATCATCCGGATCACCTGTCGCGTTTGTTGAAACGGGAAACCGGGATGTCCGCCGCCCAACTTCGCGCCACCGAACGGCTAAAGCTTGCCAAGCAACAACTCGCGCGGGCCATCCCCATCGCCGATGCGGGCCAGGCCTGCGGCTTCGCGGATCCCAACTATTTTTCCCGCTGGTTCCGGCGCCAGACCGGCGTCACGCCACGCGCATGGCGGCAGGGGACGGGCGGCACAGTTGCCTGCCGGTCATGCCTGGAACAATCACCCCGACTTGGGTAAGATAATTCCCCGGCAGTTCCTTCTGGATACAAAGCGGCCCGATCGATTATCCCCGGGAAAAACCCAAAAACCCAAGGGACGTCCAATCGGGCCGCCTGTTCATTACGGCGCGGGGAAACTCATTCTTACATCGGGCGCCGTCAAATTGGGTTTTTTGATTTTTTCCGATCGATGGTCCTGCGAGTGGCAATTGATGCGTTGAAAATAGGAGAAATGGGCGACAAAACACAATTTTTCTCCTAGCCCGTCAGGAGATGTCGATTAGTCTTCGCGCGTCGGGAGGTAGCGGCTTGCAGAGTTGTTTCCCGGTAAATTTTTCCGAATCGCGTTCCCATGAATCTGACACTCAAAGTATGGCGGCAGGCCGGGCCGAAAGCCCAAGGCAGAATTGAAACTTACGATGCGAAGGACATTCCCGAGGAGGCCTCGTTTCTTGAAATGCTCGATATCGTCAACGAGCGCCTGGTGCTCAAGGGTGAGGAGCCGATCCACTTCGACCATGACTGTCGTGAAGGCATTTGCGGCACCTGCTCGCTGACCATTAACGGCGTTCCGCACGGCAAGGATCGGGGCATCACCACCTGCCAGCTGCACATGCGCAAGTTTTCTGATGAGGATACCATTTGGATTGAGCCGTTCCGGGCGAATCCCTTCCCGGTGATCCGCGATCTGATCGTGGACCGCCAGGCCTTCGACCGCATCATCGCGGCGGGCGGCTATGTGGATGTGCGCACTGGCTCGGCGATTGATGCCAACGCGATTCCGGTTCCCAAGGACGATGCGGAGGCTTCGTTTGATGCGGCGGCCTGCATCGGCTGCGGTGCTTGTGTGGCTTCCTGCAAGAATGCCTCGGCGATGTTGTTTGTGGCGGCCAAGGTTTCCCACCTTGGACACCTGCCGCAGGGCCAACCGGAGCGTGACAAGCGCGTGCTTGCGATGGTCCGCCAAATGGATTCCGAAGGCTTTGGCAACTGCACCAATCAATACGAGTGCGAGGCCGCGTGCCCGAAGGAAATCAGCGTCGAGCACATCGCCCGCCTCAACCGGGATTACACGGCGGCGGTGCTGCGCGAGCAGTTCGCCTGATGAAACTTCCTCCCGCATTTCTGATAGGCGCATTTTTACTCCTTGCTGCATGCTCTGCCGGAGACGAGAAGAAGTCCGCCATGGAGACCCGCAGCGAAGCCCCGGCCGAACCCGCCGCCAAGGTGGTCAAGAGCGATGAAGAGTGGCAAAACCTGCTGACTGCCGAGCAGTATCACATTTTGCGCAAGGCGGGCACCGAGCGGCCGAACGGTGCGGTTTACAAGGAGTTCAAGCAACAGGGCGAGGGCAGCTATCACTGCGCGGGCTGCGGAGCTTTGTTATTCTCGTCCAGGGAGAAATTCGACTCCGGCTGCGGCTGGCCGTCGTTTTATGATCCGGCGAAGGTGGAAAACGTGCTGACCCGCAAGGATGTGGCTCTTGGCATGATCCGCGTGGAGGTGATCTGCGCGAAGTGCGAGGGCCATCTCGGACATGTGTTCGAGGGCGAGGGCTTCGATACGCCGACCGATAAGCGCTACTGCATCAATGGTGGCGGGCTCAAGTTCGTGCCTGCCAAGCAGGACCCGACGGAGTAAAAACCGGCGGAATAAGCCTGTCTTACCTGCGGTATTGGTTTTGCGGCATCATGCCGAACTGGCCTTGACCTTGGCCCGCGACCGGCGTGTTCCAAGGGATGCTACTGGTTTCCGAGACCGGACCCACCGGCTTTTTCTCCCCTTCGGTGGCGCAGGATGCGAGTGTGACTGCAGTGAAAAGAGCAGCGGCGAACAGCCGGCAAGTTGGGCGCTTCATGGCCTGAAGATAAAAGAAGCTCCGGGGCATGCAAGCCTGCGGAGCTTTTTTGAGAAGGAAAAATCCGTGACCGGAGCTGCTTTAGTTGGCGTTGGGCTTGTTGAGGATCACGCGGTCGCCAGGCTGGATGCGGGCACCCGGGGCAAGGCTGCTGAGATCGATCTCGGCGATGGTTTGTGTAGGCTCGATCGCCGACGGGGTGACGCGTCCGATCAGGCGGCCATCCCGCTGGACCAGCAGGCTGGTTTGTGGCGTGAAGCCGGAATTGGAGCCGGCACCGATGACAAGGAAGCCCCAATCCTGATTGACGGCGGTGACCACAGCTTCCATCGAGTTGCGGCCGATGCGGGCGCTGCGCTCGATGTCGCGTTTAACGAGACGGTCGATATCAGCGCGGGTGGCGGCGATTTTTTTCTCAGCGCCCTCGACGAGAGTTTCAGTTTCCTCGAGCTTTGCCTGCTGGGCTTTGCGCTCTTCGTCGATCTCCTTGATCTTGTCGCCAAGGGATTCGATGGTGATGTCTTCGCCGCCCAGGTCCTTGAGGATGTTGGCCACTTCTTCACGCGCTTTGTTGATGCCGACGAATTCCTCGTCTTGGGTTTTCAATGTAGTGTCGAGCTCGGCCACTTGGCGCTGCAGGGTGCTGCCCGTGGATTTGAGTGCGGCGATGGCCTGGGAGAGTTCCTCGCGTTTTTGCTCGGCGGCGCCGAGTTCTTCTTTGGCTTTCTTGAGCTCGGTTTCCTTGGCGCTAACGTTGGCGGCAACCGCGTTGTTTTTGCTGTCGGTATCTCGCCTGACTGTTTCCAACTGGTCAAACTTGTTCTTGTGCTCAAGCGTGAAGTAGGCGGCTCCACCAAGGACGAGGATGGCAACGACGTAGAGAATGGCTTTCATGGGGCTTCTGCGGCTTCTGCGGAAATGCGGGGTTTTTCAGTGTTTTACTTGCGCTCAGTCTTGGTGGCGGCCACTACGCGATCGCCCACATTGAGGGTGATGCCCGGTGCGACGGAATCCGGGATGATGCTGGCGGAGGCGGAGTTGCGCTCGACGGCAGTGACCAGCAATTGGGCGATGGTTTCATCGCCGCGCAACACATTGAGGGTGGAGTTGGTAATGACACCGCCGTTGTTGCCGGAAGCCAGAGTGACGAATCCCCAAGTCGGGTATATCGAGCGGATCCGGGTGTTGAGCGTGGGCAGTGATTGGCCGGTGCTCACACCTTCGAGCTTTGCCCGGATGGCATTGGCTTGCTCCTCAGCCTGCAGGTTCTGGGAGGTTAGGTTGGCAAGCTTGGCTTCCGCTCCGGTGATTGATTGTTGCAGTTCCTCGCGCTCGGATTCCGCTTGGCGCATTTTGTCGGCGAGTTCCTTGAGGTCGCCGACTTGTTCGGTCTTAGCGCGCACGTCGTCGAGCTGTTCCTTATTGGTGTTGATCTTGGCCGTCTTGGTCTCGATACCGAGCTTCATGTCGTCATTGGCCTTTTTCTGTTCGGCCGTTTCCTTGGTCAGGCTGGCGATTTCGACTTCAACCTCGTTCTTGGTTTTCGCGACGGTGGCGGTGAGCTCATCCTGCGTTTTCTGAAAAAGCTCTTGGTTGATTTTGAGCTTGGCGGCCACTTCGTTGGTTTTGACCGAAGTTTCCGCATACGCAGATTTGTTTTTGTAAGCTACAAATGCAGCGAGGGCGAGGACGATGGCAGTGAGGATTCCGAAGACGTTGGCCATGGGGTTGATTGAGTATGCGATGCGTTAAATTCCGTGTGGGCGAACACTAGGGAGTCTGGTTCCGACTCCGCAATCCCAATTTTTTCAAATTTTTTCGGGTTCCGAAGTTGCCGCTCGCTTGGCTTTACAAAGCACCCACGGGAAGCCATCGCTCGGGCGTCCATGAAGTCGATTCTCCGTGTTTTTTCCTATCTACGCCACTATCCCGGGCTGGCCACCGCCCAGCTTTTGTGCGCCATCGGCATGACGCTGGCGGTTTTTGTTTTCCCGAATGCCACCGGGCATGTGATCGATCACATCATTCCAAATCCAGATCGCCATGGTGAATTCACGTTGTGGATTTTCGTCGCGCTGGGCGGCTTTTTGGTCAAGGATGGGCTGAATTCGCTGCGGATCTTCATCAACAACATCTTCGAGCAGAAGGTCATCTTCGACATCCGCTCGGAACTTTACGCAAAAATCCAGCGGCTGCCGCTGAGTTGGTTCGATACCCGCCGGACGGGCGACATCATGACCCGCGTCGTCGAGGACGTCACCAATATGGAACGCGTGCTCATCGACGGAGTCGAGCAAGGGCTCACCGCCGCGCTGCAAGTGCTGGGGATAGGGATTTTCCTGTTTTTTCTCAATCCCACCGTGGCGGCATGGGCAACACTGCCGGTGCCTTTTCTGGCGATTGGTGCCTGGATCTACTCGACCAGAGGGCGCGACCGCTACCGCAACCAGCGCGATGCCGCGTCCGATCTCAACGCACTGCTGCACGACAACATCTCCGGCGTGCGCCAAATCAAGGCCTATGCGGCGGAAACTGCCGAGCACGCTCGCTTCAATCGCTTTTCCGACCAGCTGCGCCGGGCCACGCTGCGGATGATGAAATGGTGGGCGCTCTATTCGCCCGGCATGTCGTTTCTGCGGATGACCGGCTATGTGCTGGTGCTCGCGTTCGGCGGTGCGGCGGTGATGGCCCAAACCCTCACGCTCGGGGAGTTCACCAAGTTTCTTCTGTTTCTGTCACTGTTTTACGAACCGATCGACCGCCTCAACTCGCTCAACCAGATGCTTTTATCAGGTCGTGCCGCAGCCGACCGGGTGTTTGAAATCCTCGACTCCGGCGAGGAGCCGAATTCCACCGTGGGTGCGGCGCTGCCGGAAAAAATCCGTGGCCACGTGCGCTTTGAAAACGTCTCGTTTTCCTATCAGGAGCAGCCGACGCTGCGCGGCATCACCCTGGACGCGCCGCCCGGGCAGACCATCGCGCTGGTCGGCTCCACCGGCGCAGGCAAGACCACCGTGCTCTCGCTGCTTGCGCGGTTTTACGAAACCACATCAGGCACCATCACCATTGATGGCATCGCCATCGACACGCTGGCCAAGCAGTCGCTGCGCGAACGGCTCGCCTACGTCACCCAGGAGCCGTTCCTTTTCAATGGCACAGTCAGGGAAAACCTCCTCCTTTCCAAACGCGATGCCTCGGAGGAGGAACTTTGGACCGCACTGACCGCTGCCCATGCGGATGCCTTCGTGCGAGCGCTGCCCAATGTGCTGGACACCAATGTCGGCGAGCGCGGCGTGAAGCTTTCCGGCGGCGAGAAGCAACGTCTCTCGATCGCCCGCGCGCTGCTCAAGAACGCGCCGATCCTGCTGTTGGACGAGGCCACCGCATCAGTGGATTCCGAGACCGAGCGGCAGATTCAGGACGCGCTGGATCATCTGATGAAAAACCGCACCGCCTTTGTCATCGCCCACCGCCTCTCCACCATTCAGAATGCGGATTGCATTTATGTATTGGAACACGGCCAAGTCATCGAGCAAGGCACACACACCAGCCTGCTCGCCCGCGGCGGAAAATACGCCGAACTCTGCCGCAAGTCATTCCTCGCGGCGGAGCCACGCTCAGCCTAAAAGGCATTTTTCACACCCGTGTGGGAAATTTCGTGCCAAGCAACTCGACCCGCCGGAGATCCAAACAGCGGGGACGGCTCCGCAGGAGTTCGACAGTCGAATTCTTCTTTGTTAGCAGTATTCCAAGGCTCTTGTTTTGTTTCTTGCAAAAGCTGGGCATGGACAGTCCATTTGCGTCAGGAGAAACCAAGCTGCAAATTTCAAGCGATTTGAGCTGAAAGAACCCAACGGAACCGACCGTAAATCCACCATCTGATGAACTACACTACCCAATCCATACCGCGCCGCAAGTTCCTTGCCGCAAGTGTCGCCGCCCTCGGAATCGCCCCCATGACCTGGCTGCGCGCCCAGAACAGCTCGCCCAATGACGAGATCGCCATTGCCATCATTGGCCTCGGTGCCATGGGCTCCAGCAACATGAGCAATTTCCTCAACATCCAAGGTGTGCGCGTGGTCGCCGTCTGTGATGTGGATTCCCAAAAACTCGCCGAGGCCAAAGCGGTGGTGGACGGCAAATACCAAAACACCGATTGCAAAACCTTCGCTCAATACCGCGATCTGCTCCAACTCCCCGGGCTCGACGCCGTCTGCATCTGCACGCCCGACCACCAGCATGCTCGGATCGGCATCGACGCCGCCAGTGCCGGCCTCGATATCTATGGCGAGAAGCCCTTTACTTGGGGCCTCGCCGAAGGCCGCCTGCTGGTGGATGCCGTCACCAAGAACAAGCGCGTCTGGCAAACCGGCTCATGGCAGCGCTCCACCGGCGAGTTCCGCCGTTTCAAGGCACTGATCCAGAACAACACGCTCGGCAAGCTCACCCGCTTCGAATGCGGCACTCCCGCCGGCATGGCCATCCAACCGCACGTCCCCCAGGAAAAATGGCCGGAGATGATTGGCAAACCACCTGCCAATCTCGATTGGGCGGCTTGGTGCGGACCAGTCAAAAACCTCGAATACCACCCGATGATCCACCCGTGGAACTGGCGTTGGATCAATATCACCGGCGGCGGCATGCTGCTCGATTGGGTGGGCCACCACGTCGATATCGCCATGTGGACGCTGGGCTTGGAAAATACCGGCCCGGTCAAGGTCGAGGGCACTGGCAAGCCAGGTGACCATCCGTTTTTTGACACTTATGTCGAATATGCCTATCAAGGCACCTTCGCCGATGGCCGGGTGATCGAAGTGCGCAGCGATTTCGGCGGCACCAAGTTCACCGGAGAAAACGGCTGGATCCACGTGGACCGCGGCGAACTGAAAGCTTCGGACCGCGAGTTGCTGCGCAATTTGCCTGCGGATTTCGATACCAAGCCGCCGAGTCACTGGCAGAATTTTCTCGATTGTGTCCGCTCGCGCCAGCTTGCCGTTTCCCATGCGGAAGGCGCGCACCGTGCCGCATCCTTCGGCCAACTCGCCCTCGTCGCCATGGACTCGAAGCAAACCGTCGATTGGGATCCGAAAACCGAGAAGGTTCTCAACAACGACGAGCAGGCCAAACACCCGCGCCTCGGCTCCCGCTTGAGCGCCTGATGCCATTTTATTTCCAACACCAAATCCGAAAAAACCGACTCGCCATGTCCAACGAAGAAACACCAAAAAACGGCAACACCCTCGCCCTCATCTACGGCTCCCTGCTGCTACGCCTCTGGCTGGGCGTCCGCGCCATTCAAACCGGTTTCGAAAAATACGCCGGCACCCGCACCGGCGAGCAATTGGTCAGTGTGGATGGTGTTCCTAACGAGGAAGGCCTAACCGCCGGTGGCACGATGAAATTTTATGCCATGGAAAATTACCACGGCGTGCCCAAGGCGCTGATGAGCAAGTTCGAGGGGGAGCCGCTCATGCCCGCGTTCGGCCTGCCGCTCTATGACAAGGTGCTCGGCCCCGCACTGATCATTCTTGGGCTGACGATCCTTCTCGGCATCGCCTACCGCAGCTCGCTGTTCCTGCTCGGTCTGCTCTACATCAGCCTTACCTGGGGCCTCATCCTCATCAAACAGGATGATGGCGTCTCATGGCTGGGCGTGCACATGATCCTCATCGTGATGGCGCTCGCCCTTGCGCAACACAACCGCGTGGCTATCCTCAAAAAATGGTAAAACCCATGAATCCCGACCCTTCCATAGTCTCCCGCCGCGATTTCCTCTCGAAGTCGCTCGCGGGCGCGGGCCTCGTGCTCGGCGCGCCCAATCTGCTCCGCGCCGCCAACCCGACCAGCGGCTCGGACACCATCCACATCGCCCTCGTCGGCTTCGGCAAACAAGGCGAAGTGCTTTTCAACTGCCTCAAAAACATCCCCGGACTCCGCTTCCAAGCAGTTTGTGATATCTCCAAGAACAGCATCAACAAGTTCCGCTCCGCCAGCCGCGGCATGGCTGCCTCCGAGGGTGCCCAGTTCTATACCGACATCGATGACATGCTCGAAAAGGAAAAAGGCCTCGATGCAGCCATCGTCGCCACACCCGATTTCTGGCACTCTCCCCATACCGTGAAATGCCTCGATGCCGGCCTGCACGTCTATTGCGAGAAAATGATGGCCCACACCATCGATGCCGCCCGCGAGATGGTCAAAGCCATGGAACGCACCGGCAAACTCTGCCAGATCGGCCACCAGCGCCGCAGTAATCCGCGCTACCGCTTCACCTACAACCGCCTCATCAACGGCCGCAAAATCTGCGGCCAGATCGTCAATGCCAACGGCCAGTGGAACCGCTCGCTCGGCGCTTCCCAGGACATCGGCGGCGCCAAGCTCGCAAAGTCCATCATCGTCCCCGACGACATCCTCAAGCAATACGGCTTCAGGGACATGCACCAGTATCTCAACTGGCGCGTTTATCGCGATCTCTCCGGAGGCCCGATTTCCGACCTCGGCGCACACCAGATCGATATCTTCAACTGGTTCCTCGGCACCGCACCCAAGCGCGTCTATGCCTCCGGCGGAAACGCGTATTTCAAGAACCGCGAGCACTTCGACAACGTCATGTGCATCTTCGATTACGACACCCCGCAGGGCGAGGTTCGCGCGTTCTATCAGGTCCTCACCACCACCAGCTACGGACTCGGGTTTTACGAAAGTTTCATGGGCACCGAGGCCTCCATCCGGATCTCGGAAATCGCATCCACTTCCGCCATTTACCGCGAAAGCGGCGACCACGTGCCGGATTGGGGCGATCTCGTGGACAAGGGCTACCTCATCCGCAAACCCGCCCCACCCAAGCCCGAGCCCACCGCGGATGCCGTGGCCTCCTACGAGTCCGCCGCTCCGGACGTCTATGACCTGCCCGGCGGTTCCAACAAGCCGGCCCACCAACCGCACCTCGAAAATTTCTTCGACGCCGTGCGCGGCAAGGCCAAGCTCAATTGCGATGCCCGCCACGCCTTCGAAAGCGAGGCCCCTATTTTCTATGTCAATCCCTCCGCCCTCACCCGCTCACCGATTGATTTCACCACCGAACACCTCAGCGTCTAGCACCTAAGCGTCTAACATCTCAAACTATGAAAAACCAATTGATCCTGTCAGCGCTCTGCGCCGCCACCGCCCTTGCCCTCACTGCCTGCGGCAAGAAATCCGATACCACCACCGCTGAAGCCCCGGCTTCCGCCGATGCTCCGGCCGCCGCCGCCACCGGTGCCGCCGGCGGAATGCCTCTCGTCGTCGAGTTTCCACCGGAACTCATCGAAGGCACGCCCAAGCCGATGAACGTCCCCAACCTCGTGCAAGCCCCCACCAAGGCCCCCGAGTTCCTTGTCCCGGAAGGCACCGTGCTGCTCTCCGCCGGAAAAACCGTCACCTCCAGCGATGACGCGCCGATCATCGGCGATCTCACCTTGATCACCGATGGCGACAAGGACGCTGGCGAAGGCTATTTCGTCGAGATCCTCGACGGCCTGCAATGGGTGCAGATCGACCTCGAACAAAGCGCTCCCATCCACGCCATCTGGCTTTGGCACTTCCACTCGCAGAAGCTCGCCTACAATGATGTGATCATCCAGATTTCCGATGACCCGGAGTTCAAAACCGGCGTCACCACCGTCTTCAACAATGATTACGACGACTCCGCCAAGGAGCTCGGCCTCGGCAAGGGCAGTGATCAACCCTACGTCGAGTCCCGCTTTGGCAAGGTCGTCGATGCCAAGGGAACCAAGGGTCGCTTCGTCCGCATTTACAGTAGTGGCAACACCTCCAATGAGATGAACCATTACATCGAAGTGGAAGTTTACGGCAAGCCCGGCTGAACCGTGGCGCGGGCGTCTCGCCCTCCGCCATTCTTTCATTCGAAACCCCACCACCATGAAACGCCGCTCGTTCCTCAGCAAATCTTCACTCGCCGCCGCAGGCTTCACCATCCTGCCCAGTGGAATTTTGCGGGCCGCCAACGGTCCTAACAGCAAGCTCAATCTCGCCCTCATCGGCGTGTGGGGCCGCGGACTCGCCCACTACGACTCCATCGAGAAGGAAAACGTCGTCGCACTTTGCGACATCAACGAAGCCTTCTTTGCCGATGCCCTCAAGCGCTTCCCAGGTGCCAAGACCTACACCGACTGGCGCAAGTGCCTTGAACAAAAGGACCTCGACGCCGTCGTCATCTGCACGCCGGACCACCACCACGCCTTCATTGCCAACTGGGCGCTCAACCGCGGCCTGCACGTCTATTGCGAGAAACCCCTCGCCATTTCCGTGGAGGAAGCCCGCGTCGTCCGCGCCAACTGGCTCACGAAAAAAGGCAAGCTCGCTACCCAGGTGGGCATGCAGCGCCATGAAGACCCGAACTTCAGCCGCATCAGGGAACTCATCCGCGACGGAGCCATAGGCGATTTGCAATCCGCCGTCGCATGGGGCAACCGCCAGATCCGGCGCGATGGTTATTTCCCTGCGGAAGGAGAGCCACCCGCCGGTTTCCACTGGGATCTATGGCTCGGCCCGGCTCCCGTGCGGCCCTACAATCCCGCCTACTTCAAGGGCGGCCCCGGCATGAACTGCATCGAGTGGAACATGTTCTGGGACTGGGGTGCCGGCCAGATCGGCGACATGGGCAGCCACACCATGGACCTCCTCTGGAATGCGGTGGACGCCACGCTTCCCACTTCCATCGAGGCCAAGGGCGAGGCATTCAACCCGGATGTCACCCCGGTCGAATGCGAGTCCCATTTCCAATTCCCCGCCAACGACTGGCGCGGCCCGCTGCGCGTCAGTTGGTATCAGGGCGGCGTCATGCCGCGCTCGCCCAACCGCGCCATTGATCTCAAGGCCATCGATCATGGCGCATTCTTCAAAGGCAGCAAGGGCTTCCTCGTCGCGGATTTCACCTCGCGCATGATCCTGCCCTTCGGAGCCGATGCGGATCTCAGCTACTACAAGCCTCGTAAAGTGGAGGATCAGGAGCCACCGGTCGGCCATTTCCAGAAACAGTGGATCGACGCCTGCAAGGATCCCTCACTCCACACCGCCTGCGATTTCGAATACAGCGGCAACATGATCGAGCAACTCCTGCTCGGTCTGGTCGCCTACCGCGTCGGGGAGAAAATCCAATACGATCCGGTCGCCGGACAAGTCACCAACAACCCCGCTGCCAATGAACTGCTCAGCCGCAAATACCGCGATGGCTGGGTGCTCAACGGCTGAGAATCAAGGGCCAGCCCGGCCTTTGTTTCGACCTCATTCCACCCCGCACCACCACCATGGTGCGGGGTTTTTCTTTTCAATGCGGACATCCGCCACCACAGTCCGCGCCCTTTCCCAATCATGTCAGACGTCCGCAAACCCTTCCCCTTCCGTGAATTCGAGCTTCAGTGGCAGCAGCGCTGGGAGTCCGAGAAAACATTCCGCACCCCCGGTCCCGGCGACGTGGCTTTCGACCCCGCCAAGCCGAAATACTACGTGCTCGACATGTTTCCCTACCCGAGCGGTGCGGGCTTGCACGTCGGTCACCCGGAAGGTTACACCGCCACCGACATCATCGGCCGCTACAAGCGCATGACCGGCCACAACGTGCTCCACCCGATGGGCTACGACTCGTTCGGCCTGCCCGCCGAGCAATACGCCATCAAAACCGGCCAACACCCGGCGATCACCACCGCCGCCAATATTGAGAACTTCCGCCGGCAGCTGAAATCGCTCGGCTTCGCTTACGATTGGGACCGCGAAATCGCCACCACCGATCCCGAATACGTCCGCTGGACGCAGTGGATCTTCCTGCAAATCTACAACTCCTATTTCTGCGAGGACTCCAACAAGGCACGCCCCGTTTCCGAACTCGAAGCCAAAGGCTGGACCCGCGAGCAGATCGACGAGGTCCGCCTCGCCTACGTCGCAGACACGCCCGTCTGGTGGTCGCCCGACCTCGGCACCGTGCTCGCCAACGAGGAAGTGGAAGAGTGGAAAGGCAAAGGCCACACCGTCGAGCGCCGTCCGCTGCGCCAATGGATGCTGCGCATCACGAAATACGCCCAGCGCCTGATTGACGAACTCGACACGCTCGACTGGCCGGATGGCATCAAGCTGCTGCAGAAAAACTGGATCGGAAGAAGCGAAGGCGCGTCCGTCCAATTTCAAATTTCAAATTTCGAATCTCAAATCGAAGTCTTCACCACACGACCGGACACCCTTTTCGGAGCGACCTACATGGTACTGGCACCCGAACATCCGCTCGTCCTGGAAATCACCACCGCCGGACAAAAGGATGCCGTCGAAATCTATCAGAAATCCATCGCCTCCAAGTCCGACATGGACCGCGGCGATCTCAACAAGGACAAGTCCGGCGTCTTCACCGGCGCATTCGCCGTCAATCCGGTCAACGACGTCAAAATCCCCATCTGGATCGCCGACTATGTCATGATGGGTTACGGCACCGGCGCCATCATGGCCGTGCCGGCACATGATGAGCGGGATTTCGAGTTTGCGACGAAGTTTGGGCTGGAGATCAAAGAAGTTGTAGCGGCGGTCTGTGACCGTCGCACGAATCCTGGGGAAACCAGCGACAACCGGAGCGCAGCGGAGATCGCCGGAGGCAATCACAGACCGCCGCTACAGTCCGCGACTTGCGATCCCGGCATTGCCATCAACTCCGGCTTCCTCGACGGACTGCCCACCGCCGAGGCCAAGGCGAAGATGATTCACTGGCTTGAATCCAACCATCTCGGCAAGCGCCGCATTCAATACAAACTCCGCGACTGGCTCTTCTCCCGACAGCGCTACTGGGGCGAGCCCTTCCCGGTCGTCTGGAAGGACGGCCAGCACCACGCCATTTCCGAAAACGAACTCCCGCTGCTCGCGCCGCCGCTCGACGACTACAAACCCAGTGGTTCTCCAGAGCCCATCCTCACCAAGGCCACCGGGTGGGTGAATCTTCCCGATGGCTCTGTGAGAGAAACCAACACCATGCCCCAATGGGCAGGCTCATGCTGGTATTACCTCCGCTACTGCGATCCCTCCAACACCAACCGCTTCATCTCCCACGAAGCCGAAGCCTATTGGACCAGCGACAAGCCCGGCATGGTGGACTTATACGTAGGCGGCACCGAGCATGCCGTGCTCCACCTGCTCTATTCCCGCTTCTGGCATAAAGTGTTGTATGATCTCGGCCACGTCACCACGCCCGAGCCGTTCCAGCGACTCGTCAACCAGGGCCTCATCCTCGGCGAGGACGGACAGAAGATGTCCAAGTCCCGCGGCAATGTGGTAAACCCCGATGATGTGGTTAGAGAATACGGCGCCGACGCGCTTCGCCTCTATGAAATGTTCATGGGCCCGCTCGAACAGGTGAAGCCATGGCAAATGAAGGGCGTCGAAGGCGTATCGCGTTTCCTCGCCCGTGTCTGGCGTGTTGCGCTTGAAGAACAACAGGATGGCTCCTTCAGGATTTCACCAAAGATCCAGGACATCCCCTGCACCGACAAGGAACTGCTCCGCGTCGTCCACGAGACCATCAAAAAGGTCGGTGAGGACATCGATAAACTCAGCTTCAACACCGCCATCTCGCAGATGATGATTTGCACCAACGCCTTCACCCAGACCGAGATCGTGCCCCTGAGGGAATTCACGCAATTTCTAACCGTCCTCAATCCCTTCGCCCCCCACCTCGCGGAGGAGATCAACGCCAGAATTGGCGGCAAGGGCATGCTCTCCGAACAAACCTGGCCCGCCTATGATCCCGCCGCACTCGTGCGCAGCGAGATCGAATTCATCATCCAGGTCAACGGCAAGCTGCGCGACCGCCTGATGCTCTCCAAGGATGCCGGCGAGACCGCCGCCCAATCCGCCGCTCTCGCCAGCGCCAAGGTCAAGGAACACACCGACGGCAAAACGATCCGCAAAATCGTCTTCGTGCCGGGAAAACTCCTCAATATCGTTGCCAACTGACACGCCCGCCGTGTCCCATGATTTAGGGACAAGACAGATTGGCGGGATTGGGCCACCTTTGCGC
>CANLKN010000084.1 GCA_947491475.1 Akkermansiaceae bacterium
AGCAAGCCTGCCCGGCCAGGAAATTCGTCATGAAATGAACCCGGAATGAAAACAAACTGAAAATGGACTGACCACGACTTTGTAGTGCCTTTTGAAACGAATCCCTGCAAAACCAAGGGCTACAGCCTCCTCATAAGAAACTTGGGTTAATGATTGGCACTTCATGCGCATCGGCGGTTCGGAGAGCGCCGCACCTTGAGGCGCTTCGCCTTTCATTTGCGTTGTCTGGAACCAAATCCTTAAAGGCATTGTGCTTTAGCATGTCTTCCGCACAGGCGGTATGAAGAATGCGCTACCAGCCCTTCGGTTTGTAGACACTGTTGGGGATGCGGTCCACGTTGGTGGTGTTTTCGACATGCCAGTCGAAGTAAAGCACGTTGATGCCGTTTTGAAACTCTCCATAAGGGGCGGAAACACCGTCGGTGCCCATCCAGTCCCACATCGCGGGGGTTTCGCTTACCGGGATATTGGACTTCCAGAGATCCGGATAGGACACAGGCCGGTTGTTGGAACTTTTGGCTCCCACATTGCCAAACGGGAAGAAAACCACTCCCTCTTGACCCGGTGACGGAATGGCGACGTTGATGTAATACGTGGCAGCGCCCTCCAGTCCGCTGCTGCGGAACCATTTCATCCATGCCTTGCTGACGAAACCCGGCTGGACGTTCTTGTAGCCCAGCGCTTCGTCGGGAAACATATAGGGTTTCACATAGCTGACGAGGTGTCCTGATTTTGCGGGGACCGGTGATTGGCCCTGCTTCAGCGGGCCTGGCAGAAAACCGCCATGGTCCAGAGCATGGTGATTCATGGCCAGCCCGATGTCGCGCAGCTTTGCGATCCCTTCGATCCTCGCTGCGGATCTGGAGATCGCGGGAACCAGGACAAAGACCAAAGCCATCAGCGCACCGATGATCACCAGCGCTACCAGCAATTCGACCAACGTAAAGGCGCGGGAACCTGCCATGGCGCTGCGGTCATTCATTTCCTGCGGCGGCTGAAGGCGATGGCAACCATGCCAAGACCTAACAGCGCGAATTGCGATGGTTCGGGAATGGCGGTCAAGGTCGGACGGAAGCTTTCCGTGGCAGACTCGGTGCTATGGAAATTATTTGCCAGACTTCCGCTGCCGGTTCGTTGGAAGGCGATGGTTGCCGTGCGGCTGCCGGTATTGAGCGCGCCGAGCAAGGCGGTCTCCGCAGCTCCGGTGATGGAGAGCGGGTAGGTGGTGCCTGCCGTGAAGCTGAATGATGTGAAGCTTGCCAGATAGGTGGCGCTCGCTCCGGTGGTGAATCCAGCTCCGCCGGTGTTGTTTCCCGGTGCGTTGTTCCAGGTAATCGTCCCTTCATTCCACGAGCTGCTGTCCACTCCGGAAAGGAGATAGAAATCAATGGTGTATCCGGCGGTGGTGTTTGACGCTGTCAGATTGAGCGTCGTCCCTCCCGTCGCAAGGGTTTCCAGTGACGAAGCGTCCAGCTTCATCCAGGTTTTGTAATAAATGGCATTTCTAAAAAAACTGGAAATGGCACTAGCGCTTCCATTGTTTTTATCCGGTAAATTCGACTGCACGAAAGCATCATCGGTGACACTGACGGTAAGGGCCGCTTGTCCGGCAGCAACAAGCGCTGCAGTGACGGCGAGTGCGTTTTTGACGATGCGTTTCATAAACATGGTTGGGAGTAAGGATCCAGAACCCCTGAAAAATGATTTTCGCAGCATCAACCCGCAACAGTCCTGCGGCTTATATTGATAACGAAAACCGGGTGGTGCGGGCATCCGCTCGATCTCAAAAGCGGTGTCAAGCGCTTTGTTTTAGCCACTCCTGTGATATGCCCAGGCGAGCAATCGTGTTTGGGTTCGTGGACCGTGTCGCATGCTGACGCTCTGTAAAATTTGCTCCATTGAAAAAGTCACTGGCGGGGGGATGATACTGATTTTCCGATGAGGGAATTGAGGGAGGTTAGCACATGGTTGTTATGTGCGGCGAGGGCTTTTTCGCAGATCGTTTCGGGGTGCCCGGTGAGGGTTTCAAGGATGCGCAGGGCGCGGCGTCGAAGCTTCGCATTGCTGGGATCAAAATCGATCATGAAACCGCCGCGCACTTTTCCTTCCAGGATCATGGCGGTGGTGCCGAGGAAGTTGAGGGCTTTTTTAGTGGCGGTGCCTGCCTTCATGCGGGTCGATCCGCTGACAACTTCCCGTCCGGAGCGGAGGGGAATGGAAAGATCAAAGAACTCATCCCCCGCGAGATCGCTTTCGTGGAGCATGGCCGTGAAGGCACCACGCGAGCGGGCGAAGGCGAGGGCGGAGCGGACAAAAAAGCTCGTTCCGCTCGCCGAGATCCCGAGAACAAAATCCTGCGGGCCCGGCTGCAGCAGAAGCATGTCCGGCACGGCGGAAATATCTTCCTCACCGCCGCCTTCGATGCTTAGGGCGGAATCGGCCATGCCGCCGGCGATGAGGGCCACAAACTCCTTTCGCTGGCAACGGAACGTCGCAGGCATTTCGACGGCATCGAGGGCGGCGATCCGTCCGCTGGTGCCCGCGCCGACCGTGATGAGGCGTCCGCCGCGGCTGCGCCGGGCGACCAGTTCGCGAGCCGCCTGTGCGAGCAGAGGAAGGCTCTCTGATAGATACTCGCCCGCTATCTGTTCCTCATGCCAGAGGCGCTCTAGTATTTGTTCCGCGCTCCATTCCTCGATCGGCTCAACACGAGACGGTGCCTCGGTTTTCAGCGAGTCGAACGACGCGCGGAAGCGCGCGGATTCCGCGATGTGATTCCCCGCCGCGACCGCCAGCGCACCGCGCAGCACGTGCTCATTGGCGTTAGGGATCAGCAAAAGCGATGGAATTGCGAAGCCCTCGGGGAAATGCCCCGCAAGCCTCGGGAAGAGTTCGCCTGCGAGGTCCACTCCCGCCGCAGCGCAGGCATCGGCCAAGCCACCGCCAATCAAGACGAGGTCCAGATGATAGAGGATGCCTGACGTGGCCACGATGGCGGCCAGGGCGTCTAAATAGCGGATTTTTTCCTGTCCATTTGACGGGTCGCGCAGCCATGCAGCAAGGTCGCTATTGGCCGCCTCTTTCGCACGCCGTGAGGCACTGGCCCATGCATCATAGGTGCCGCCTGGGGTGGCGACCGCACCCAGTAGATTGAGCGACCGGGAGGGCTTCCACCAACGGCCATCCCGGATGGTCACAAACCCAAGACCGGTGCCCACCGCGAGGATACCGACATTGCCCTCCTGGGGAATTTGACCCGCCTCCGCCGCACCAATGGCAAGCGCCTCGGTATCATTGATCAGGCAAACCGGGCATTTGAGACGCTCCTCAAGGCGCACAATCCATAGCGGGTCCGCCATCGCGCCGAGATGGGCAGCCAAATAGCGATAGGCGTGCCCGGCGGCATCAATCTCTCCCGCCGTGGAAATGACCAGCGCGCTCGGTGTACTGCCCTGAGTGCGGTGCAGAATTTCGTCCGCAAGACGGTCGGCAAATGCCACACCACCAAGTCCGGGCTCGTCGCAGGGATTGGCCATGCGCTCGAGTTCTTCAAAAGCGCCGTCTGCGCCGAATCGGGCGAACTTGATCCACGTGCCGCCCATGTCGAGGGCCAGCGGGGAGACGGACTGGGAATCATTCATGTTGAGAGCAGTTGGGGATGGAGAGGATTCAGAAAACTACAATGTTACGGTTTTTCCCGGATCGAACACCCCCTCGATGGCGGTGAATTCGTGAATTGGCGGCGTCCCACGTTCGCGGGCATGGTGGAGGCCGATGACTTTGCGGACGGCGATTTCGCCGATGCGGCGGTTGTCGAAGGTCATGCCGCCGATGCCCCGCGCGGGATCGGCGACGGTCAGGCAAAAGCTGAAATCTTGCGGGATCCGGCAGCCGGATTTCCGCAGGTAATCGAAGCCGGCAGGTTCGGTGCAGATCACGGCATCCGGCTTGTGACGGTCCAGCCAGCGCGGGATTTTGGCGTCGTCGCCACTGGCGATGCGCAGCGGCGGAATGCTCCGTGCCGACCGGTCGAGCGATTGCGAGACGAGATAGCCGCCGAGCCAGGAGCCCTGCGAGCGTTGTTCGATTTCCTGCCCGTAGGCAAAGCCGATGGAGCGGTGGCCGAGGTCGCGCAGTGAGTCGCAGAGGATGCGCATCGAGGTGAAGCCCTGCGCTGTCACCATGTGGAAGCGCGGTTTTTCCAAGGTGAAGCCGAAGGTTACGACCGAAAAATCCGAGAAATCCCAATCCGTCACCATGCCTGCGTGTTGCTGCGGACACAACAGAAGACACTCGATGCCGCGTGCCCGCAGAATGCCTGACATGCGTGCCGCCGTCATGCCCGGTTCCCCCAGCCAGAGCGTTTCCAAGCCGTAGCCATGGGCGGCAAGGAATGATTCGGCACCGGCGTGATAATCCACGAAGGCGTCGATTTTCCAGCCATCCCGCGTGTCGAAATTCGTCACCCAGGCCACCGTGCCTTGAAATCCCGGCTGGCGTTTGCCCCGCCGATACGCTGCCAGAGCGGAGAGCGCGGGATCCATCCGGTAGCCATGCTTTTCCGCATAGCTGCGGATGCGCTGCCTCAGCTCATCGGAAATTTTTCCCCGTCCCGACAGCGCGAGCGAGATCGCCGCCTGCGAAAGCCCCAGCGCTTTCGCGATGTCACGCTGGGTAATGGGAGTCTCTGGCATGCGATCAAGGAAGGTTTTCCGTTTGCGGCCATCTCGCAAACAAGGCCATGGGTTATATTGATGAGTCCGCGTGTCAATGATGCGTGGATGGGGTCCTCGCGGATTCACATGTTAGACAGGAATCACCTCCCCCCATGCCATTTGATTGGCATCATCAGGAAGTGCCAATGCGCTTGGCAAGATCGTTGAAAAACGATGGTGACCAAAGGTCGAGTTCGCGGGGATCTGCAAGGAATGGCCGGACTTCATCAGCGGCGTTTTTGAAATCAATCCCGGCGAACCGTTCCAGAAGCAATCCTTTGAGGATTTCCAAGGTGATCGGCTCTCCGCTCCAATGTCCTGACTGACGCATTCGCGCGTCGAGATGTGCGAGATTCGGTCGAATGTTCCTGCCGACATACCAGATAAAGTCATAAAAATCGCGGCCCTTGACCCTGCTCTTCCATCCGCGGCAGAGCACGGCATGGAGCTTCCCGGCAAAGAGGCTGCCAAGATCATAGAGCGTGACCTGATAGGGGCTGGGCAGGAGTTGGGTGCGGACTTCGGTCGTCGCCTGAGGAGGTGGGCGCAGGTCCAGTTCCAGTTTGATCCTCAGCGACTGGCCGCGCGGAAGCCGGCGAGCGAGATCTGCGGGAGCGCCGATATGAAGCAGGTTGAGCTGGGTGCCGCCCTTCAGAAATGCGGATTCGATTCCGGTCCAGTCTCCTTCCGACTTTTTTTCAGCTTCAAAGGTAAAACCCCAAGCCCCCAGTTCCGTGGCGACGGAAGGGAGATGGATTTCAAGGCGGCTGTCGTCCTCCGCTGATAGAAGCGTGAAGTCCAGATCCTCGGAGAAACGCCGCAATCCATGGAAAATCCGCAGGGCAGTGCCACCGTAAAACGCCGCCCGCTCGAAGAATCCTCCGCGCCAAAGTCCAAGCAGGGCGATTTCCTGCACGATCTCGCGCGCGGCATTCTGATAGTCGGCCGGAGTTTGCGGCTGGTAGGCGTCCAGCATGTCCTTCAGGGCGGGATTCATGGGGTGAAAAGTTGGTTTTTTTCCGCGAACCGCAGGAGCCAGCGGACGGCCGGTCTGCCATAGAGTTTCGCGCACTCTGCGAGTTCCTCGCGGTTCAGGCCGCCACCCACATCGATCCGCATCCCCTCCATCCAGCGTGCGACCTCCGCCATCGAGCGGAATCCCGGTTCGCGGGCGATCCGGTCGGCGAGAGCCTTGGTCGGACTGGCAATGAGGAATGGCAGGTCGGAATCGACGATGCGCTGAATGCCCGCCGGATAGACCGCCTTGGGAATGGTGAAGTAACGGAAACGGCCGAAGTCGTTGGCGAAGGTGGCGGCGCGTTTCACACTGGCGGAAAGAATCTCTCTCACGCCTTCGGGGATCATGCCGTGCCAGGCCAGGGCGGTCTCGAAGCTGATGTAGGACGGGCCGTAGATCGGTCCCGCCAGACAGAGCGGGTCAAGGTCACGCTGGCTGGCGTAGAGGCCGCGGCGCAACGAGATCAGTCCGCCGGACTCCAACAAGCGGGTGATCTTGCCCCTTTGATCCGCCAAGCCGCTGAGGGCATGCCGCATACGCACTGTGTCTAGTATGGGTTCGCTTGGAATTAGGGAATGCATGAATTTCGCAAGAACGTTGCAAAAAAAACAACTTTCTCGCAAAAATCAATCATTTTCTAAAGCGTTACCAACAGAGGGATGACTGAGGCAGAAGAATTTTCCAATCCGCCCGTGATCACTGAAAAATCATCAATATAAGTGCTGCGGATTTGGCAATTCACCGAGACATGCCAATGCTTCACTCCTGATGCCGAAGTTGGAATTTTTCGATGCCTGGACCTCCGTGGGGCGCACGTTGGGGATGCACCCGCGGCTTCCGCATTCGGTGGACGATCTGATCGGCGAGATGCGGCGCTGCCATGTGGCCAACGCGCTGGTGTGCCGGTGCGGCCAGGACCCGCAGGATCTTTCCGCCGCCAACCGGGCTTTGAGCCGCTTGTTGCCGGATTTTCTTTCGCCCTTGTGGACGGTGATTCCGGGAGATGCCGGGGATTTTCCCTGTGGGGACCAATTGCTCGGGGACTTGGAAAACCATCGCGTGCCGGCGGTCCGCATTTTACCGAAGACGCACCTGTGGAATCCTTGTGGAGCAGCTGCCAGGAGCTTGTTCGAGTCGCTGGCGGAAGGGGGCTGGCCGGTTTTTGTGCCTTTGGATTGCGAGGTTTCGGCTGCGGAGTTTCATGAACTTGCGACCGCCCTGCCGAATGTGCGCTGGGTGGCGGTGCATGGCAGTTGGACGCGTCAGCGAGAGGTGGCCGACTTGATTTTACGACACCCGAATGTCTGGATGACGCTGGAGAAATACCATGCGAACCGCGGGCTGGAGCACCTGATCCGGCAGGGAGCGGGCGACCGACTGCTGTTCTCCTCCGGCGCGCCGTCCGCTTCGATGGGGGCCGCCAAGGCATATGTCGATTGGGCCGATGCGGATGCGGCCACCCGCGCGGCAGTCGCAGGCGGAAATTTGCGCGGACTTTTGAAATTCCAACCCGCCGGCAAGCTCGCCGGATTCCTTGAGCCCGATGAAATCGTGGCCGACGCCATGGCCGGTCAGCCGCTCTCCTGCGAGGTGATCGATTTCCATTCGCACATTCTCGACGATGGGGCGAACAGCGGAGGCAATCAGGTGATGCTGCGCGGAGATGCCGACGGCCTGCTCGATATGGCGGACCGGATCGGCATCGACCGACTCGGCGTGATGACATGGGTGGGCATTCAGGGCCCCGATCAGGACGGCGGTCATGTGCCGGTGATCGCCGCGAGCCGCGCCGCGCACGGGCGGTTCTGGGGGCTGGCCACGATCCATGTGGGTGATCAATCCGATACCCGGAAAATCCAGGACCTGGAGGCCGTGATGGCACAGGGAAACATCCTCGGGTTGAAACCCTATCCCACGCTCGGCCTGCCGTATGACCATCCCCAATACGCCGCCCTCTGGCGCTTTGCGGAGCAACACGGCCTGTATGCCGGCATCCATCCGTTTCATTGGTATCAGCCCGATGAATTCATCTCACTCTGCACCCGCTATCCCAAACTCAAGGTCGTGGCTTATCACGCCGGCTGCACTTATGAGATCGCGGATACGATCATCACGCTGTGCCGCGATTTTCCAAACCTGTATGCCGAGATCAACTACAGTTCGGTGACCGGTGGAATCATTGAGTATCTCGTGGAAGGCTGCGGGGAAGACCGCGTGCTCTTCGGCACGGACCAACCAATGCGCGATCCGCGCCAGCAACTCGGCTGGGTCGTCTATGCCGATTTGCCCGTCGCCATCAAAAAGAAGATACTGGCGGAAAACGCCCGGGCTTTGCTCGACGAATTGGCCGCATCCTCCGAAAAAGTCCCCGCTATGATATGAAACTCCATGCAGTCATGATTCCTGCGCTGGTTTCCGCATGGGCCGCGGCGTCCGAGCCGGTTCTTGTGGAAGAGCCGGTGATTCAATACGGCTGGCAAAAACACGAGCGCGAGTTGTTCGATTACCACCCGGATTTTGTTCCTGGCTGGCCGTCATTCGATCCGGCGAATCTGCCAGTCATCAAGGAACTGCCGCAGGAAAATGTTTCCCTGCCGCCGCTCCAACGCCTGCATCCCGACGGCCAATGGCGACATTGGTCCTATGCAGAAAAACTGCCCGGAAAACCCGGCTACTGGTCAAACCTGACCTTGTATCAAGTCACCTTTGACCGCGACGGCGATGCCTATCAGCTTGTGGATCTCACTGGTGCTCCCGATGGCGCATGGTTTCTGCTCCACAACCGCGCGGGCACGGAAGCATGGGTGCCCTATCGCCTGCCTTATGGTGCGATGCCGGGCGATTACAAAGGGCGCAAGACGGATGGCAACCTGGCCATGATGGAGGTCGCGGATTCCGCCCAAGCGCTGGAACACCCGCCGGTCATTCTCGGCACGGATGCGAAGCACCTGCTGTTTGTCGCACCGGAAAAAAAGCCGGATGGCACGCTGGAGATTCCCGCCGCGCGGCAGATGGTCTCGGTGGAGGGCGATCTCGCCATTCCATTCGATGTGCCGTGGAAAGCGGGTTGGGGCGGCTGGGGGCATGGCGAGCCGCAGCGCGTCACAACGCATGGTCCATGGGTGTTTTTTGTCTGGGCGCGGCCGGTCCCGGTCGAGCCGTTTGCCGGCACGCCGATGTATATCGCCGCATGGAACCGCGAAACTGATATCATTTCCGGGCCGGTGTTTCTTGGTGCCAATGGCATCGAAGTGGACAGCCACAACATGCCTATCGTCGCGGTGGATTCCAAAGGCATCATCCATGTCGTGCTCGGCGCGCACGGCACCATCGAGAACCCTCACGAAACCTGCGTTTACCTGCGCTCGCTCAAGCCGCTCGACATCACAGCCGGATTCACCAAGCCCGAGCGGCTGCCGCTGCCCGGCACCACATACCCGGCGCTGGTCATCGGCGCGGACGACACGCTGCATTTCCTGGTGCGCCGTTACGAAACTTATGCGGTGATCCGCGCGGAAACGTTCCAGCAGGGTTTCGTGCTGAAACAACGCCAGCCGCCACCCAAGGCCGATGAGTTTGTGGTCTATCCGCCCTCACAGTTGCTCTACGTGCGCAAACGCGGCGATGAGTGGATGGCCCGCCCGCTTGTTAGAACCTATTTCGGATCCTATGTCTTCTGGGGCAACCGTCTCTCCATCGACCGCAAGGGCAACCTCTACGCCGCCTATCGCTACAGCCCGCGCTCCGACTTTCTAACAGCTCCGGTGCCGGGCGCGCTGCTCACCAGCACGGATGGCGGAGACGCATGGCACCTCGCCACGACGGATGATTTCCTGTTAGGTGCCGGGCTGCCGGCACGGTGGGCGGAGCCACTCAACATGCCGATCCAACTCGGCGAGCAAGCCGGAGCGAGCAGTCTCGGAAATGTGGCTTGGGGATTCGCTCCCAACGCGGTCGTCTTCGATCCCGACGGGCTGCCGTGGGTGGCTCTCTGGCCCGCCGCGAGCAATGGCATACCGGCTTTCCAACGCATGGATCGCGATGGCCTGTGGCAAACGCTGACAACGGAGTCCGCGCTGCCTGCGGATTTCAAAACCGGGCCATGGTCCGGAATGAACCGGCATTTCCCGGTGTTTGATGCGGCCGGGCGCGCCTACGCCCTCGTCGATGGCACCGGTCGCCCCGATGGTCGCTGGACTCTGCTCTTTTCACCCGACCGCGGTGCAACCTGGTCCGCCATCGCAACACCTTTCGGTCCGCTGCCCGGCCGCTATAAAACGTTGCAGGATGCCAATGCGAACATTCCGCGGCTTGAAGGTTCCAGCAAACATTCCGATCAGCCTCCGGTGATCCTGGGCAATGACAACGAGCATCTTCTGTTAGTGGACATCCGTGCCACCGCGTCCGGGTTGCCCGATGTTTCCCGCGTGGTGCGCCTGGCCAAAGTGGCGGGCGAAATCCAGGCCAATGTGCGCACCCTCAGCCACGCCGGGTGGGGCGGTTTCGGCCACGACAACGGCACGCGGGCTGTCACCATCGGGGACAATGTGCATGTCGTTTTCGCCCGCGCCACTCCGGTGGATGGCAGTCCGGGCACGCCGTCCTATGCCGTGACCTACAATCGCAGCAGCGGCGAGGTCAGCCCCACGGTTTTTCTCGGCACCTCCGGCGTGGAAATCGACAGCCACAACATGCCGGTCATCACAGCCGACAGCAAAGGATACCTCCATGTCATTCTCGGCGCACACGGCCCGCGCATGGGCCAGCATTTTGTCTATCTCCGCTCCAAGGAGCCGGACTCGACCGCGGCCTGGGAGCCGCCGGTCGCACTGCAATCCGGAACGACCTATCCGATGCTGCTTTGTGATTCAAAGGACCATCTCCACGTCGTCTCGCGGGGGCCCAATGGCAATCTGGTGCACGATCGCAAGCCGCCGGGCGCGCCATGGGAGCCGCGCCGCGAATTGGTAAAAGCCTTTCATGACGGCCGCTACGCGCTCTTCTATCAGCACTTGTCAATGGACCCCGCCGGACGGATCTACCTCGCGTATCGAGCCATGAACCGCACTTCCGGCAAAGCCGGGCCGAACACCGATCAGCGAGACTACCCGCCCGCGTTGCTCGTCTCGGAAGATCATGGTATTACCTGGAAAACCGCCACCACCGGGTTTTTCAAATCAGTGCAAACCAAATAATCCACGCATCCTTGAATCCGGTCATCAATATGACATCACCCATGGTCGGCGCGCACGCTACCATGGCTTAACCGTATCCTGTTTTGAAAAACGAACATCCTGAAAGAGTCGCCCCGCCGATCGGTCTTGGCCGCTTGTGGATCGGTGAGGAGGAACGCGCGCTGGTGGACGAGGTGATGGGCAGCCGCTATCTGAACCGTTATTACGGGGCCGGGCCGGGTTCGCCGCCGCCGATGGCACTGACCCTGGAGAAGGAAATTTCCGAGTGTTTCGATGTTCCCTACGCCCTTGCGGTGACCAGCGGCACGGCGGCGCTTGAGGTCGCCATCGCGGCGCTCGGCATCGGGCCGGGAGATGAAGTCATCGTGCCGGCATGGAGTTGGATTTCGTGCTTCACCGCCATCGTGCGATGCGGCGCGCGGCCCGTGCTCGCCGAGATCGACGACAGCCTGTGCCTTGCGCCGGGGGAAATCCGCCGCTTGCAAACGCCGCGCACCAAGGCGGCCATGGTGATCCATTTCCAAGGCGTGCCCGCGCAACTGGACGCCCTCGCGGAAGAGGCGCGCGAATGCGGCGTGGACCTGATCGAGGACTGCGCACAAAGCCCCGGCGCGATCTATCATGGCCGGCGCGTCGGCACCTGGGGCACGGTGGGCACATTCAGCTTCCAACATCAGAAAACCATCACCAGCGGCGAAGGCGGCGCGCTGGTCACCAAGGACGCCGCGCTTTTCGAACGCGCCGTGCGCATGCAGGACCTCGGGCTTTACCGCCCGGTTTTCGAAACGCGGCGCAAACCGCAAGATGACATGTTTTGCGGCGGGCAATACCGGATGTCGGAACTGACCGCCGCGGTCGCGCTCGCCCAGTTTCGCAAGCTCGATGCCATCCGCGCCCACTGCCGGAACCTGCGCCGCGTCTTCGATGAAGCGCTCGGCGAATTGCCCGCCGGCATCACCCGCCAGCACATCCCCGATCCGACGGGGGATTCCTCGATCGAGATGTATTTCATGGCCGAGTCTGCCGCAAAGGCGGAAACCATCCTCAAGCGACTCGGAAACGACGCCGTCAACTGCGTCGCAATGACCGGCACCTATGCCCAATACAACCGCGCTTACTGCGCGAAAGGTCTGGCCCACGCGCCATCCGCCTCACCCTTCAACGAACTCGGGCCGATGCCGGCCCGCGGCTATCGAGCAGGGGATTTCCCGCGCACCGAGTCCATGATTCACCGCCTGATTCCCCTGCCCTTGGGCGTGGCCTACACGGAGTATGACGCGCGCTGGATGGCCAACGCCCTGCGGCGCTCAATTTGTTAGGTAAAGCTGGGACACCTTCTCAGAAACGCGAAAACTCATATCAACCAGCGCGCGAGATTGGCTTTCACGAAATCATCATCTAACAGCCAAGGGTAGGCGGCGCAGACTCGGTCGAGTTCCTCCGCCTGGCCGGGCGACAACTTCTCGTGCGGGTTAAGGCAAAGATCTGTGGCGAAGATGCCCTGGCGGCGAAGCACTTCGTGGATGCCGCAGATGACGCCCGCGTAGCCGTTGGCCGCATCGAACACCGCCGCATTGGCATCGGTCCACGCCGCATTGCGGCTGAGCCATGCGGCGGGGATGTTTTCCTGTTTCCGCACGGCCTTGATTTCTTCTAACAACTCCACGGCGCGCTTGGTCCAGACACCGAACTGCCCGAGCAGGCCGCCGACGATGAAGCGGCGCTTGCAGCCGATCTCCCATGGGGTGAGCAGATCGACCGCGATGTTATCATCATTGCCGGTGTAAAGGGCGATGTCGTCACGGCCCGCCTCGACCACCGCGCGGATGACATCGAATGTCTGATAGCGGTTGAAGGGGGCCATCTTGATGGCCACCACGTTCGGGATTTCCGCGAATTTCCGCCAGAATTCATAGGGCAGCACGCGCCCGCCGACTGCGGGTTGGAGATAGAAGCCGATGATGGGAAGCACTTCGGAAACGGCGCGGCAATGCGCGACGAGTTCGTCAAGCGTGGCATGTTTGAGTGCGGCGAGGCTCAGCAGTCCGGCGTGATATCCGCATTGGCGAGCCAACACGGCTTCGCCACAAGCTTGCGTGGTATCGCCGCAGAGGCCCGCGATTTTCACGAAGGGCCGCGAGCCGTCGAGCCAGGAGTCGATCTCCGCGGAGGCGAAGCTCAACAAGGGGCCGAACAGCGCGTGGTGCGGTTCGCGGATTTCAAACTGTGTCGAGTGCACGCCGACGGCGATGCCGCCCACGCCGGCGTCCATGTAATAACGCAGGACGGCGCGCTGGTGTGGCGGCGACCAGTTTCGGTGGGCATCGAGGGCGAGCGGCAGTGCGGGAATCGCCTGGCCGGCGAGCAGGTGGGAGCGGAGTTCAGAAGTTTCCATCGCGTTTTTCAAATCCGGTGGGTTTGTTGAGAGTCGGCAACTCGGCGCTTTGCCATGCGGCGATCCATTCGAGCATTTGGTCCAGTGAGGTTTCCGGCAGGCCGAAAAGCCGGTGGGATAGCGCGGCGTCGCTGATCCATGCGGTGTCCGCCTCCTCGCCAATGATGACGGGCTCGCTTTCTAACAAGACGCCGAGGCGCGCTGCGAGATCCCTCACGCGGTGGGTGCCGGGACCGGTGACATTGATGATGAACGGCGCGGCGCTGGCGTGTTCATGGGCGAGAATGCTGTGGGCCACCGCATCGCGCTGCCAGATCAGGTTCACGTGGCCCATCGTCACGTCGATCGCTTGGCCGCCGAGAATTTTTTTCGCCAGATCCACCGGCACTCCATAGCGGAATTCAACCGAATAGTTCAGGCGGATGAGTGCCACGCGCGTGCCGTGGGTTTGTGCAACCTTGCGGAATGCCATCTCGCGGCCGAGACAGGACTGGGCATAGGCGCCGATCGGATTCGTTTCCGAAATCTCGCTGGCCCCGGCGGAATCGACCGCTTGAAACGAATACACGCAGCCTGTGGAAAACGCGGTGATGCACGCTTGGGCGAAACGCTCCGCCACCATCGCTGGCATGTCCTCGTTCATCTGCTTGAGCAGTCCGGGATTGTCCGCCGTGCCGAATTTGGCTCCGGCCATGAAGATGATATTCGGCGCGTCGGGAAGCCGCGCGAGTTGATCCGCATCGCAGAGATCGCAGGGCAGGGTCTCGATGCCGCGGGATTCGAATTCCTCTCGGGACTCCGGTTTGCTGAAGCGGGAAACCGCGATCACCCGCCGCGTGTCGTGGTTTGCATCCAGCGCGCGCCGCAGCATCAGGCACACGTGCAGCCCCATCTTGCCGGCCGCGCCAAGCACCATGAAATCGCCGGGCATCCTGCCAAGCATGGCAGACACCGCCGCAGTGGGTTCGCTCAGGAAATCATCCACCCCGGCGGGCGGGCAGGGGATGCCGACAATCGCTCCTTGTTCCGGGCTGCGCGAAGTGGTGGGATCTGCGGCGGACGTTCGACTCATATTTAACCGTTCAGTTACAAAGATGCCCCGGCCCGTCAACCCCAAAATCAAACGCGATCCCGAGAAAACCCGCGGCAAGTTGTTGCGATCGGGCGTGAAATTGTTCTCCGCCCGCGGCTATGACGGGGTTTCTGTGGATGAAATCGTCAACCAGGCCGGCTGCAACAAGCGGATGTTGTATTATTATTTCGGCAACAAGGATGGTCTCTACGTGGAAGTGCTGCGGGTGGTGTTCGCGGAGTTGGAAGGCCTGGAGGTGGAGGCGCTGGGTGGCGAGGTGCCCACCGGGGAGGCCATCCGCCGGATCCTGGGCGGCTATTTCGGTTTTCTCGAAAAACATCCGGAGTTCGTGAGCCTGCTGATGTGGGAGAACCTGCACCGCGGACGTTTCCTGGATGCCCACCCGCAGCTTCTCACCAAAAGCCCGGTAATCGACCGGCTGCGCGAGGTGATCGACCGGGCGCGGGCACGAGGCGAAATCGACCGCGAGGTGGACGCCCGGCACTTGCTGGTGCTGCTTTACGGAACTTGTTTCATTTACTACTCGAACCGCTACACCCTGCGCCACACCATGGGCTTGGATTGTCGCAAGCCCGCCGTGCTCCACGAGGGCCTCGAGCTCGCCCGGGACATCCTCGTCCGCGGGCTGCTGGCATAGGCATGATCATCCATTCGATTATCTAACAAAAATCACGGCTCAAGCCGGAAACTCCAAAGATGCGAACCGGAAGCGAAATACAAGCGGCCATCATGCAGCGCGAGCGAACCGCGCGGCTCCACCGGCAGGTCGGCGAGTTTTTCATGACTGCCGGTGGCGGGATCGAAGGCCACCAATGACCTGTCAAACAGCAGGAAGAACTTTCCTCCGGTGCCGTGGATCATCACGCCATTGCCAGCCGTTGCAGCCGGTGTCCTGGGACGTTTTTTTGAAAGAAGTGCCCAAAGGCACATGTAATGCTTCTGATGAGAAACTTGATTCCTCTCCAGCTCGGCACTTTTTTGTTGGTCTTTCTGTTGGTGGTCCCAGTCAGAGGAGCGGACCAGGGATTCCCCATGCCCATCCCGCCCGATTGGGTGGAGGACGCGATTTTCTACGGCATGCGAATCGATCGCTTCAACCCGCCCAGCCATTGACGTCCGTGTGGAGACCAACAATGTCACGGTTCTGTTGATCACGGGGAAATAGCCCTTCCGGCTGATTGAGTGTTGATTGGGTTGACCGACCCGTCCGCATATCGTGCGATCCGTTCACGGTGGGGAGACGTCAACCATGGCCGGGCGCGGGAGGTGCGCCGTCCCCGGTGTGCCATTCTGATCTATCATACCCGGCTCAATCCCATGTCTCTGGCCTGGTGGCAGGCGGGCCGGCCCCATGCAAACGCTGAAGCGCTCAAAAGCTGCTGTTTATCTCTTGTGCGGAGTCTGAATCATGCGCGATTCACACTTGCCAGCAACTGTTCGGCGTTGCTTCTCAGGATCTTGATTTTCGTTTCCTCGGAAAGCCTTGAATAGACGACCCAGCCGAGTTGCTGGCGCGGATCGCGCAGCGGTTGGTCCGTGCCGAAAAGCACGCGATCCTCGCCGCAGCCTTCGACGAGATATTCGATGATCCCGCCGGTCACCGAGCTGTAGTTGATCTCGGCATACAGGTTTGGAAACTTGCGGCAAAGCGTGATGACCGTGTCGGCGATCTCATAAGTGCAGCCGGCATGATACGCCACGACCTTGAGTTTCGGATAACGTGTGCAGAGGGAGACGAACTCATCGGGCTGATACCAATGAAACGGATGGATGCCGGCATACAGGCCGTTCTCTTCCGCGTAGCGCCAGATGGCGGCGTATTGGGGATCATCGTATGCCAGGCCGAATGTCGGATAGGGTTTGATGCCGAGGATACGGCGGCCGGAAACCACGGCGTCCAGTTCGGCGGTTTTCTGTTCATCGGATTTCCGCTCCACTTGGATCGTGGCCAATCCCCAAAAACGATCCGGATCGTTTTCCACCGCCTTGATCACCGGAAGATGGCCCTCATCCTGCCGCTTGCTCTGGATGCCCACCCAGCTCATCACTCCGATTTGGGAGATGCCGATGGAGTCCGCCATGCGCTTGATGCCCGCCGCGTCCCCGTGGAGCATGACGGGCAGGCCACCCGTGTGAACACCGTCCTCAAGAATGTGTGAGTGGAAATCAATCGCGCCGCACTGGAGCGGACTTCCGTTCATGGCGTCCTGGATTAAACTGTCCGGCGGATCAAATTCTTCCAACACGCCTGACGGCAGGAATTTCAGCAGGCGGCGGAGGTTTTCCCCGGCGATTCCCCGTTTCGCCTCATCCGGGATACCCGCCCAATCGACATAGGCCCGTGATGCTCCCATCGATGTCGCGGGCGCATTCGAGGAAAACAACAGACGCCCGCCGTGGCCGTTTTCCACCAGATGCTCGATCCCGAAGTTGGAATGATAACGGTGCAGCGTCAGCGACACATTCGACGTGTGTGCCAGCAAGCCGGCTATCGCGCGCTGCTCGAACCAACCGCCATTGACGGCGACCCACCGGACGCGCGGGAAGCGCCCTGCCAATTCCTCCATCTCCGCCGGAGTGACTTCTTCACCCAGGCTGATGAACACCGGCCATCCACCCTCCGCAAGCAGGTCTAACAAATATCCCGCCGCCTTGCCGCGGGGATTCCACTCGTGGGTTTTCGGCAGGATTTGCACGGCCGGAACCCGCGCCTGCATGAGTGCCATTTGAAGTTTTTCTCCTGTGGGGAAATCCCCGCCATCGCCGGGCACCACGGTCCAAAGCGGAGACAGGAAATCCGGCATGTCCTCGAGAATCCTCCGATTCGCCAGCGCCGGATCCCACCACTTTTGATCGTTGAATGAAACGAGCGCGTTGGCCACATGACACAGCCGCATTTCACCAACCAACGCTTCCCCGTTGTGGGGAAGCTCGGGATGGCCTGCAAGGGTCGCGCCAATGCGCGTCCAGGCGTCAAAATACGTGATGGGCGGGTTCATTTCGTGTGGCCGGAACATTGAAGGGTCTGCCACCCGCGTGAAAGTTCCGGCCTGCGTCATATTGATGACTGATGGAACTCAAGATCTGCGGTGTCAACCACGAGTGCGGGCTGCGCTGCATTCGGAAAATCACCGCAACAATCGCTGAACCCTGACGAACAGGCGGGAGCCTCGATCCCCTGATGGTCATCAATATGGGCAAAGGGCCGATTGCCGGGAGACCGCGCATGGACGAGACACTGCAAGTCTGCAATCGGTAAAACGCCATGAAAACACGCTCATTCTTCTCCTCGATCACCGCCATCACGCTCGCCTTCGGAGCGTCGTTAACGACCCATTCGCTTGCCGCATTGGTTTCCTGGGATACTTCGACGACGGCCGGCGTTCAAAACGGCAACGGCACCTGGGGCTCGGACAATTTCTGGACTCCCTATTCAGGCACGGGAACAGGAACAACGCTCAACGCCTGGACTTCGGGCGACGATGCCTTCTTCGGCCGCAACAGCGCTGCCGCAGGATCTCCAGC
>CANLKN010000085.1 GCA_947491475.1 Akkermansiaceae bacterium
GCAAAGGGTCTTTGCATCAGGAAAATGAATCCATTCCCGCGGCACAATCACCTTGCCAACCACCAGCTCAACCAAGCAGAAAATACCCATCCGAAGTGGTGCACTTTGAAGTGATTACAGGTGGTGCATTTTGAAGTGATCGGTGACACCTGTTGACGAAGCTGAGGTCGGGATACCAATTTTGTTTCTCGGCGAGGACTATTGAGTAACCATTGGTTTCGGCAAAAGCCAATAGTTGGGGGAAAATGTGAATTTCCAGAATTTTCGATACGATCTTGGTGTCCGAACTCACCGTGAAGACATTGCGGTAAACATCGATGAATCCTTTGACCGCCCACTGACCGTCTTCACCAGCAACATAGTCACGCAGACTGGCGGCAAAGTCAGTGAGTGCCGCAGTAAATGCCTTCTTTGTCGCAGCGTGATTTTTCATGTGGCGGGATTCTGTATGCGATACTTGCCGTTGTCGAGAAACGCAGCGGTCTTTTGAGTTTGCCTCCGTCGCAGAGCCGCTCGACGTAAGAGCGTGGGGTAAATTCCGCACCGAGCTTGTGGCGCTCGCGGGGATCGAGCGCGCGGACGAGCAGGGTGCCGAAGATCGAGGGCTCGACGTCCGACCAATCGGATGCGGCGGCATCGGCGAGCATGTCGAGCTGGGCGGTTGATAGCGGGAGGGCGGTGGTGTTTTCGAAAAGACCGCCATTGAAGCAGGCGATTTCCTGGAAGAGCAGGGCGCTGTATGCGGTGCCGGTGGCCATTTCCTTCCACAGTCCGGAGATCAGAACGGGGAAGCCCTTTGGCGAGGGTTTGACTTTATCTATCAGGTTTCGGAAACCGTTTTCGGGCAGCAGGCCGATGTCTTCGGCGAACATGGTGAAGAGGCAGCGCTAGAGGAATCCGGCGATGACTTGCGGGTCGTGGCCATCGGCTTCGAGGGACTTGGCGAGCTTGGCGAGGCGGTTGGCGATGTCTCGCGTGACCTCGGCGGCTTTCCTGGAGGGATCGAGCGAGTAGGGATCGGTCCAGATGGCGCGGAGCAGCGCGCGGGTTTTCTCCTGGCGGAGATCGGTGAGCAGGATGCGGTGGTTTTTCGGGTCCGGGAAGCGCTCGTAATGGCCGCCGGTGCCGGTGAACTCGGCGTAGAGATCGATGCTGTGGCCCACATCGCAAATCATGAGAAACGGTGGGCGGCCGTGGGAGACGGGCAGCGAGGTGATGTAGTCGCGGGCCTGGTGGTAGGCGCGCTCGAGGGCGCGGTCGAAGGCAGTGGAGCCGCGGCGGCCGTGGCCGGATTTGGAGGGAAGAGAAGACGGCGACGGGTCGTCACCGCCACGTTCGAAGGAGCCCTGTTTGGTTTCGTTGACGAAATGCCCGGCCTTGTAGAGATCGATGTAATTGGTGACCGAGGAGCCGTCAGGATTCACGCGGGTGATGGCGCGGTCGAAGACGTAGAGGTTTTTAGCGGGATCGGGCGAGGTGGGATCGGGGCGCGGGACTTCGAGAATGTCGCAGAGTTCGGAGAGGAACATCTGATAGTTCGCGCGCTCGGCGGCACCGGAATTTTCCCAGCGGGTGATGAAGGATTCGATGACGTCCGGCGAAGGCATGTGCCGGAGTCTAGCAAGATGGCCATGGCGTGGAAGCCGGATTTTAGGCAAACGCAGGCGAAGACGGCCATCAGGGAGCCATCACACGTAATACAGCTCGCGGGCCTTGGCTTCGATGGCCTTTTCGTTGTCGAGCAACTCCTGGATCGGATCCCAGCGGCCGGAGATGAGGGCGTCACGGGCGGAGTCCGGCATGGTGACCGGGAAGTCGAGACCGCCGGAAGTGGTGACGCGCAGTTTGTCCACATCAATGGTCAAGCTGGTGGCGGGATTTGCTTCGATGGCGTCGTGGAGCTTCGCGATGTCCGCGGCGGTGGCGATGACGCAGGGCATGGCGAGCGTGGTCGAGTTGCCGAAGAAGATCTCGGCGAAGGACTCGGCGATGACTCCGTTGAAGCCGTATTTTCTCAATGACTGCGGCGCGTGTTCGCGGGACGAGCCGCAACCGAAATTCACGCCGGCGACGAGGATGGAAGCTCCGGAGAAACGGGGATCGTTGAGCGGATGGTCGGTCTTCTCGCCGGTCTCCGAGTTGAAACGCACGTCATAGAACGCGAACTCGCCGAGTCCGTCGAAGGTGACGCATTTCATGAAGCGCGCGGGGATGATGCGGTCGGTATCGATGTCCGCGCCCGGGATGAAGACTGCGGTGCCGGTGACTTGTTTGACGGGTTCGAGGGCCATGGTTGGGGATTGAGGTGATGGGATTGGAAATCAGGCTTTTGGATTCTGCTGGAGATACCAGGGCCGCGAATCGTTTTCACGAAACGGTATGGATGCGTAAATCTCCGCCAGGGAGACTTCCAGTCCGATCGACTCAAGACGGAAGCGATCTTCGGGAAGGATGAAGCTGACAGGCCGCCAGTCTTCCGAACGACGATGAACGATCACCTCAGGCCAGTCCTGTGCGATCAGAACGATTTCACGCACGCTTGGAATCTGACTGTAATTCTGGAGTTTCTCACCCTGATCCACGCGCCAGGTGGAGGGTGACAGGACTTCGATGATCAACGTCGGGAAACGCTTCACCAAGGGCGATTGGGCGTCTTCAGCCTCGCAGGTGACGAAGACATCCGGGTAATAGAAACACGGATTGTCGTTCTTTCTCGCTTCGACTTTGACATCGAGAAGGAAGGTTTTGCAGGGTCCGCCTTTGAGATGGGCCTTCAGCAAAGATGCGACGTCGAACGAAATTTCGTTATGCTTGTCGCTGGCTCCGGACATGGCATACACCCTGCCATCGATGTATTCATGCCGCACTTCAGCCATTTCCTCGCCTTCGAGATACTCGGCGGCGGTGACGAAGTAGAAAGGAGCGGCTTGGCGGTTCATGGCGGTGATGAATTTACGCCACCGCAGCGGCCTGCTCAATGTGGAAAAGCTCGCGGGCGTCGGAGATGTGGCCGTTGATCGCGGCGGCGGCGACCATGACGGGAGACATCAGGACGGTGCGGCCGGTGGGCGAGCCCTGGCGGCCTTTGAAGTTCCGGTTCGAGGAAGAGGCGCAGAGTTGGTCACCGACCAGCTTGTCCGGGTTCATGGCGAGGCACATCGAGCAACCGGCGCCGCGCCATTCGAAGCCGGCGTCGGTGAAGATTTTCGGCAGGCCTTCCTGTTCGCATTGGATGGCGACGATCTGCGAGCCGGGAACCACGATGGCCTGCACGCCGGGAGCGACCTTGTGGCCCTGGATGTATTTCGCCACTTCGCGGAAATCGGAGATCCGGCCGTTGGTGCAGGAACCGATG
The DNA here is from genome assembly GCA_947491475.1 of Akkermansiaceae bacterium. Classification (GTDB taxonomy): domain Bacteria; phylum Verrucomicrobiota; class Verrucomicrobiia; order Verrucomicrobiales; family Akkermansiaceae; genus Luteolibacter. Next base: position 3,356 of record CANLKN010000085.1, read on the forward strand.
AAGGCGACGTTGATCTTCACGCCCTTGATCGGGGTGCCGGGTGCGAGTTTCATGTAGGCGAGCGCTTCCTCGATGGTCGCCTTTTCCTGCGCGGTTTTCGCGTTCGCCGGGTCCGGGATGGTTTCGGAAATCGAGATGCCGTGGTCCGGGGAAATGCCCCAAGTCACGGTGGGCTCGATGTCCGCGGCGTTGATGCGCACGATGTCATCGTAGTGTGCGTCGGCATCGGAAGCGAAGGCCAACCAGCGCGCGGCGGTGGCGTCGAAATCGCTCATGTCCACATACGGGCGGCCTTTCAGATAGGCGATGGTTTTGGCGTCCGGATTGACATAGCCGCAGCGCGCGCCGCCTTCGATCGACATGTTGCAGACGGTCATGCGCTCTTCCATCGACATGCGGTCGAAGAGATCCCCGGCGTATTCGTAGGCGTAACCGATGCCGCCTTTCGCGCCGAGCAGGCGGATGATGTGAAGGATGACATCCTTGGCATACACGCCGGGGCGGAGATCGCCGTTCACTTCGATGCGGCGGACCTTGAGTTCTTCAAGAGCGAGGGTTTGCGTGGCGAGGACATCGCGCACCTGCGTGGTGCCGATGCCGAAGGCGATCGCACCGAAGGCACCGTGCGTGGCGGTGTGCGAGTCGCCGCAGGCGATCGTGGTACCGGGCTGGGTGATTCCCTGCTCGGGGCCGACGACGTGGACGATGCCTTGTTTGCCGGAGGCGAGGTCGAAGTAGGTCACGCCGAAGTCATCCGCGTTTTTGCGCAGGGCCTGCATCATTTCCGCGGCAAGCGGGTCCTGCGGGGCGTCCTGATCGATGGTCGGCACGATGTGATCGACGGTGGCGAAGGTGCGTTTCGGAAATTTCACCTTCAGGCCCAGGTCGCGGAGCATGCCGAAGGCTTGGGGCGAGGTCACCTCGTGGATGAGGTGCGTGCCGATGAAGAGTTGCGTGCGACCGTCCGCGAGGGTTCCGACGGTGTGGGCGTCCCAGACTTTTTGGAAGAGGCTTTTTCCCATGGTGAAAATGCCGCCGTGGTTGGCGGCGGGCGGGAAAACTGCATGGGTGATCTGCTCTTGTCAAAGCCACATGCGGCCGGAAACCTTGAAAAAAACCTCAAACCGCCCGGTTCACTGCAGAGCGCTGACGAGTCCGGCGATGATTGCACCGAGAACCAGCACCGCGACAAGGATTCCGGCGATTTTCAACCGCTTGCTCGTATTTCCTGATTTCAATTCGTCGCCATCGACCCACTCGTCCCATGTGCGCTGCGGTTTTGCTCCGGAACGATGGTAGTGACGAAGTTGTCCGCTGAAGCGGGATTCGTCATCAATAGGGAAATTGCGTTTCATGAATGGCGGTTCGGGAATTGCGACCTACTGCCAGAATCAGGCGCGGATGGGAAGCCGGATTTCTTGAATTTCCAATCGGTTCCAATCGTTGATTGGCAAATCCCCTGCCCTGCGCCAGAGTCTCTTTGCAATGATTCGCTTCCTACACACCCGCATCCGCGTCCGCGATCTCGACCAATCCGTCGCCTTCTACCAGCACCTCGGCTACACCCTGCGCGATTTCAAGGACTCCCCCGAAGGCAACAAACTCGCATTTCTCGCCCTGACAGGAAACGACGTTTTCCTCGAGCTCTGCCACTCGCCCGACTACACCGCCACTTGCCCGGAAGACCTGATGCACACCGCGCTGGGCGTGGACGACATCATCGGATACTGCGACAAGGTCGAAAATGCCGGCATCGAAATCTGGCCCTCCGGCTGGCGTGAAAAATTCTCCTCCGGTGCCCGCAAGATGGCCTTCGTGACCGATCCCGACGGCTACGAGGTGGAGATTTTGGAAAACTAACGGCCGCGAAGTCATGAACTCCCCCCACCACGACCGTCCGGCGAAAGCTCCTGCCTGCTGCTGTGCAAAATCGCACGATCATCACGGCCACGCCGAGGTGACTCCATCCGCAGCCGCAAAATACTTCTGCCCGATGTGCCCCGGCGTGGAATCGGGAAAACCCGGCGATTGCCCGAAGTGCGGCATGGCACTGGAACGCAACCCGTCGTGGAAAACCGCAGCAAAGACGGTTTACACCTGCCCGATGCATCCGGAAGTCCGGCAGGATCAGCCGGGCGATTGCCCGAAATGCGGCATGGCCTTGGAACCGGACAGCGCTGCCCCCGAAGCGGATGAAGACGACAACGCGGAGCTGCGCGACATGACGAAGCGTTTCAAAATCTCCGCAGCACTCTCCTTGCCGGTATTCCTGCTGGCGATGGGTCACTTGGTTCCATCCTTCGAATCGTGGGCGGACAGTGATGTTTCACGCTGGGCGCAGTTTGCCATGTCCGCGCCGGTGGTGGGATGGGCCGCATGGCCGTTTTTCCGCCGCGCCTGGAGGTCCATTCTCACCATGCATCTCAATATGTTCACGCTGATCGCCATCGGCGTGGGCGCGGCGTTTCTCTTCAGCGCGGTGGCGATGCTCGCTCCCGGCGTGTTTCCGCATACGATGAGGCACGGCGGAAACGTGCCGGTTTACTTCGAGGCGGCGGCGGTGATCGTGACGCTGGTATTGTTAGGCCAGGTCTTGGAACTGCGGGCGCGCAGCCGCACCGGCAGCGCGATCAAGGCCCTGCTGAATCTCGCGCCGCCCAAAGCCCGGCGCATCGAAAACGGAAGCGACCACGAAATCCCACTCGATGCCGTAAAGGTCGGCGACACCCTGCGCGTGGTGCCCGGTGACAAGGTGCCCGTGGATGGCGAGGTGCTGGAAGGCCATTCGAGCGTGGAGGAATCCATGATCACCGGCGAACCACTGCCGGTCGAAAAATCCGAGGGCGACAAGGTGACGGGCGGCACGGTGAACGGCACCGGCAGTTTCGTCATGCGCGCGGAGCGGGTCGGAGATGATACCTTGTTAGGCCAGATCGTCCACATGGTGGCGGAAGCCCAGCGCAGCCGCGCGCCGATCCAAGGCCTCGCCGGCAAAGTGGCGGCCATCTTCGTGCCGACGGTGATCGTGCTTTCCATCCTCACGTTTGTCCTGTGGATGTGGCTCGGACCGGAACCAAAACTCGCCCATGCCATCGTCAATGCGGTGGCCGTCCTCATCATCGCCTGTCCCTGCGCGCTCGGGCTGGCCACACCGATGTCGATCATGGTCGGCGTGGGCCGCGGCGCACAGGAAGGCGTGCTCGTAAAAAACGCGGAAGCGCTCGAACGCTTGGAAAAAATCGATACGCTCGTGGTCGATAAAACCGGAACCCTTACGGAAGGCCGGCCCGAGCTGATCGACAATCTTCCCGCCAGCGGATACAGCCCGGAAGAACTTCTGCGACTCGCCGCTTCACTGGAACAACACAGCGAACACCCGCTCGCCGCCGCCATCGTGCGCGGCGCGAACAAACAAAACATCGCCCTCTCACCGGTGGAGGATTTCCGCTCGGTGACCGGAGGCGGCGTGGCCGGAAAAATCGAAGGTCTAACCATTCTCGTTGGAAAACCGGGTTTCCTGCGCAATGAGGGTGTCGATGACGTGGCGGCCTTCGAGTCATCCGCCATCGAATTCCAGAACGATGGCAAGACCGCGTTGTTTGTGGCCATCAATGGCAAGGCAGCGGGCATCCTCACCGTGGCAGACTCGATCAAGAGCACCGCCCATGATGCCATCCGGGAACTTCAGCAACTCGGAATCAAGATCGTCATGCTCACCGGCGACAACCACCGCACGGCCGCCGCAGTGGCCAAGCCACTCGGGATTTCCGACGTGGAAGCGGAAGTCGATCCCGCAGGCAAGGTTGAGGTGATCCGGAAACTCCGCATGGCAGGCAAACATCCGGCCATGGCAGGCGATGGCATCAACGACGCGCCCGCACTCAGCGAGGCGGAAGTCGGCATCGCCATGGGCACCGGCACCGATGTGGCCATGCAAAGCGCCGGCATCACGCTGGTGAAGGGCGACCTCCGCGGAATCACCAAAGCCATCCGCCTGAGCCGCGCCGTCATGCGCAACATCCGGCAGAACCTGTTCTTCGCCTTCATCTACAACGCCGCCGGCATCCCCATTGCCGCCGGTGTGCTCTACCCGATCACTGGCACCCTGCTCAGCCCGATCATCGCGGGTGCGGCGATGTCCCTGTCATCCGTGTCGGTGATTTCCAACGCCCTGCGGCTGCGAAATCACGGGCGTGACCGGAACGATGCCGAAAACGCATGAATCCCGCACGCAGGATTTGGCGCGTTGAAATACCGCTTGATCGGACGCCGGATCCGAAGCAAAAGGCCCTGTCATTTTTTGTCTTACGCGCCTTGGTGGCGCGCTTCCGCCCACTCGTTTCCACGGGTGGGCTTCATGAACCGGCACGTTTTTGGGATTGGGATGTTCATGTTTTTTCCGCTCACGCTCTCCACTCGAAATGATTCAAAACACCACGAAACTCTTTGGCACTGATGGCATACGCGGCCGGGTAAATGAATTCCCGATCACCGCCGAGGTGGCCCTGCGCATGGGCAAGGCGGTGGCCAACGTGCTGCGCTCGTCCGGCCCGAACCGCAACCGCGTGCTGGTGGGCAAGGACACCCGCATTTCCGGCTACATGCTCGAAACCGCACTCACCAGCGGTCTCGTCTCGATGGGCATGGACGTTTTCATGGTCGGCCCGCTGCCTACTCCGGCGGTCGCCCACTTGACCAAGTCGATGGGCGCGGCGGCCGGGATCATGATCACCGCCTCCCACAATCCTTATGAGGACAACGGGATGAAAATTTTCGGGCCGGACGGCTACAAGTTGTCCGACGAATTGGAAGGCCTGATTGAGCGCCACATTCTCGGCAGCGAGCCCGAGGCCGCTCCGCTGCCGCCACGCCAAATCGGCAAGGCCCACCGGATCGACGACGCGCGCGGACGCTACATCGAGTTTGCCAAGCACACCGCCGACAACGTGCCGCTGCACGGTCTTAAAGTGGTCGTCGATTGCGGGCACGGAGCCGCCTATTTCATCGCACCGCTCATTTTCAAGGAACTCGGCGCCGAGGTGATCACCACCGGCATCCAGCCGGACGGGCTCAATATCAACAGCGGCTGCGGCGCCCTTCATCCGGAAAATGCCGGTGAACTCGTGCGCCGCTTCAATGCCGATCTCGGCATCTCTTTTGATGGCGACGCCGACCGCGTCATCTTCACCGATGCCAACGGCCAGGTCGTCAGCGGCGACCGCATCCTCGCCCTTTGCGCCATTAGCCTCAAAGAGCAGGGGAAACTCCGCAAAGACACGCTGGTCGCCACCGTGATGAGCAATCTCGGCCTGATCGAGGCCATGAAAAATCACGGCATCGCCGTGGAAACCACTGCCGTGGGAGACCGCAACGTGATTGAGCGCATCCGCAAAAACGGCTACTCGTTCGGCGGCGAAAACTCCGGCCACTTGATCTTCGCGGATCACGCCACCACCGGCGACGGCATTCTCAGCGCGTTGCAGGTGCTACGCATGATGCACGAGCGCAACTCCACCCTAGCCCAGCTCGCCACCGTGATGCACGAGTATCCCTCGCAGCTCGCCAACATGCCGGTGCCCTCCAAACCTCCCATCGATTCACTGCCAGGCCTCAACAAACTGATGAAAAAAGCCGACGCGGAGTTTGGTGATAGCGGCCGTCACTTGATCCGCTACTCGGGCACCGAGAACAAGATCCGGGTGCTCGTCGAACACCGCGATGGAGAAACCTGCCGCACCTGGGTGAGCAAGTTCGCCGCAGTCATCAAAGAGGAAATCGGCTGAGATTTAACAAGCGCATGTCACAAGCATCATCCTGTTGCCCACCGCTGTGCCTCACCCGGCGCATCGAGGATTTTCCGATTGGAAACCGCAAGCTCTCCGAGCATCAGCGGGAGGCCATCGGAAATTCCGGAATCAGGCATCATCCGCAGGCATGGATCGTTGCGCGCGATCTGGCCGATCTAACAGGCACACTCGTCGATGACGCCGGTGAACCGATCGCGTGGATTGGTGATTCTCCAGAGCTATCACAAGCGGTCACTGCCACGCACTCGTTCATCATCCGCTATCCATGGGATTTCCTCCGCGCCAACGAGCAATTTGTTTCTTCACTTTCGGAAAACCACATCGAGGGTGAGGTCCATCCATCGGCCGTGATCGAGGGCATTCTGCACCTGGGCCCCGGCACCCGCATCCTGCCCGGGGTTTTCATTGAGGGAAATGTCGTGATCGGCGCGAACTGCAAGATCGGCCCGAATTGTTACATCCGCGGCAACACCAGCATCGGCGATGGCTGCCACATCGGCCAGTCCGTGGAGATCAAGAACTGCCTCATTTTGAACAAAACCAACGTCGGCCACTTATCCTACATTGGCGACTCGGTGCTCGGCGAAAATGTCAACTTCGGTGCCGGCACCACGGTTTCCAACCTCCGCCATGATGGCAAAAACCACCGCTCCATGGGCGGCGGCGAACTGATCGACACCGGCCGCCGCAAGTTTGGCACCATCGCAGGCGATGGCGTCCACACCGGCATCAACACCTCCATCTACCCCGGCCGCAAACTCTGGCCCGGAACCTCCACGCGTCCCGGAGAAATCGTCAGCAAGGACCTGGAATCTTAATCCACAATCTACAATCTACAATCTATCATGTGCGGAATCGTCGGATACATCGGAAAAGCAGACGCACCCAGCGTGCTCATCAACGGCCTGCGGAGGCTTGAATACCGCGGCTACGACTCGGCGGGCGTCGCGGTGCTCGATGACGGCCATATCGTGGTCGCCAAAGCACCGGGCAAGGTTTCCTCACTCAGCGATCGGGCACGCGCCGATTGGCCGGCAGAGCGATTCGCAAGGGTCACCATGGGCATCGCCCACACCCGCTGGGCCACCCACGGGCCGCCCACGGAGGTCAACGCCCACCCGCATCTCGACCAATCCGGCGATATCGCGCTGGTTCACAACGGCATCATCGAAAACTACCGTTCCTTGCGCGCCCGGCTCGAAAGCAAAGGTCATCATTTCTATTCTGAAACGGATACCGAAGTGCTCGCCCACCTGATCGGCGATAGCGACAAGGGAAATCTTTTCCAAGCGGTTTGCGACGCCCTGCACCAAGTGGAGGGCACTTTCGGCATCGCCGTGCTGTCCGCCCGCGAACCGGAAAAAATCATCACCGCACGCCGTGGCAGCCCCATCGTCATCGGCGTGGGCGAAGGGGAAACCATCATCGCGTCCGATGCCTCTGCCATTCTCGCCCACACCCAGCGCGTCATTTATCTCGATGACAACGACATCGCCATCGTCACCGCCGATTCCGTGGACATCCGGGACTTGCACAACATACCGGTCACCCGCGAGATCGCCGAACTCGGGCTCGATGCCGCTGCGGCGGAAAAAGGCGGATATGCCCATTTCATGCTCAAGGAAATCCATGAGCAACCGGATTCCCTGGCCAACGCCATCCGCGGCCGTCTTGATTTCAACCTCGGCGCCGCCGTGCTTTCCGGCATGGGCACCTCGCCGCGCGAACTCGCCGAACTCGACCGCGTGGTGCTCATCGGTTGCGGCACCTCTTTGCATGCCGGCCTCGTCGGCGAGTATGCCTTCGAGGATCTTGCCGATGTCCACTCGGAGGTGCAGCAGGCCGCTGAGTTCCGCTACCGCAATCCCATCCTTGGCAGCCGCGATCTGGTAGTCGCCATTTCCCAATCCGGAGAAACCGCCGACACCCTCGCCGCCGTGCGTGAGGCGCAGCAAAAGGGCGCGTTTGTGATGAGCCTGTGCAACGTCGTAGGTTCCACCATCGCCCGCCAGACAGGACGCGGCGTTTATCTGCACGCCGGCCCGGAAATTTCCGTGGCCTCCACCAAAGCCTTCACCTGCCAGGTCGCGGTCCTGCTGATGATGGCCCTCAAACTTGGACGTGGCCGCCGGTTTTCGCGCCAGGATGGCATCCAGTTCGCCCGTGAAATCGAGCGCATCCCGGAACTCGTCGCCGAAGTGATACAACAGAATGATCATATTTCCAAAATCGCCGAAGCCTACGCCCACAACGAGCACGCATTCTTTATCGGTCGCGGGCCGATGTTCCCAGTCGCTCTCGAAGGCGCGCTAAAGCTCAAGGAAATTTCCTACATCCACGCCGAGGGCTATCATGCCGCCGAGCTGAAACACGGGCCGATCGCCCTGCTGGTGGAGGGAACTCCGGTCATCGCCATCGCCTGCGACATTCCCGGCAAGGACAAGACACTCGGCAACATCGAGGAATGCCGGGCACGCGGCGCACGCATCCTCGGCCTGATCACCGAGGGCGATGACGAAGCGGCCGCCCACATGAGCGACTTCATCTCCATCCCCCGCTGCCACCCGCTGGTGGCCACCATTCCCGCGTCCGTCGCGCTGCAACTCCTCGCCTATCACATCTCCCGCATCCGCGGCTGTGAGATCGACCAACCGAGAAATCTAGCAAAAAGCGTGACCGTCGAGTAAAGCCGTTCTCCTTCAACCGACTAACTTGGCACTTCTGCCCGGATCCTCTAAGCCGTAACCATGCAGTGGATCATCGTGGCGCGGGCGTCTCGCCCGCCGCCCACGGAGGGGCGATCTCCGAATCGCCCTTGTCCATGAGAAGCCAATGAAAAGCGCTTCGCCATCAACCATTGGCTATTTCATGGGCATCAGCGGAGCGGAGTCCGCCGCTCCTTGAAAAACCAGCAGCCCACCGAGCGTGCAATAATCCGCCGCGCCCGCCGCCTTTCTGCCAAACTTTGCCATTTGTAAGAAGAAATCTGATACACAGAATTAATGAAAACTTGCTCTGGCAGATTCGAGCTTGATATGGCGACGGGCTGAAGACCGCCACACTTTTCAATGGCGGCGGCGGCGCAGCAGCAGCAGCAGGCCAAAGCCTCCCAGCAGCGCAGCGCGCGGCTCGGGGATAACGACCAGGTTCAGATCGCCAGTGCTTTCGGTGAAGGTCCAGGTGTTGATGCCACTGGTCCGCCCCCAGACGCCGGAGCCCGGGATGCTTTCAGTCAGCGAACCGCTGTAGAGACCGGCAAGGCTGACTGCGGTGAATTGACTATCGACTGCGCCTTCGCTGCCAAGATTAAACAGATCGAAGGTGTAAGTACCGAGATCGAAGATGACACCGAGATCCAGAGAGAGCGTGCCGCCGTAGGTGAGCTCGGTGGCGATGTTGATGGCGTCGTAGGTGGTTCCGCGATTGTTCCCATCAATCTCCATGGTGGTGACGGCAGTGCTCAGCAACTTCAAGGAATCATCGAAGGTGAGCAATCCCGCGCTGTTGCCAGGGTTGAGGTTGCCGGAAACCGTAGTGGCAGCACCGGCGGTGCCGTTGCCGCCGAGGGTGGCACCGATGGCAACGTTGACCAGGCTGGTGGAGCTGGTGGAGCCGTTGATGAGCAGAGTGCCGGCGCTGACGGTGGTGTTGCCGACATAGGTGTTGTCGCCGGAGAGAACCAAGGTGCCATTTCCTTCTTTCGTCAGCCCGCCATTGAAGTAGAGGCCGTAGCCACCGCCGCCAATATTCAAGTTCGCCCCGCTGTCCACGCCGATGGTGGTATCCGCCATGAGGGCGACGTGCATGTTGATACTGGAGCTGCCGCTGATGGCGCGGATGGCGCCAGTGCCACCGACGCCCGAGCCTTGGACCTGAATGTGCTCGGTCAGTGACAGACTGCCATCGATCTCAAGGGCGGAACCACTCGCAATGGTCGACATGGTGGTGCCGCTGAAGCCGCCCAAGCCGAGAGCGCTCGAGTCCTGAATGCGGACCACACCGTTGCTGATGGTGGTGAGGCCGGTATAGCCGTTGTTGGTATTGAGCGTCAGCATCCCCGCGCCCTGCTTGAGCAGGCTACCGGTTCCATTGATGGCGGCACCGGAGAAATGGGTTCCTTGCGCGATATTGTCCGAGCGGTTGAAGGCGAGCGTGCCGTCATTGGTGATGACACTGGAGGTCGAAAGCGAACCCGTGGTGCCGCCATTGCCGATCTGCAGCACACCGGCACTGACGGTGGTGGCACCGGTGTAGGTGTTGTTGGCGGAGAGGATGGTGGTGCCGGCTCCCACTTGTTCCAGCGAGCCACCGCCTTGGATGAGCGAGCTCGCGGTGATCGAGTTGGAGCGGCTGAAGCGCAGGATGGCATCGTTGATAACGTTGCCGGCTACAAGGTTGCCGGTGGTGCCGTTGTTGCCGATTTGAAGCACGCCGGCGCTGATGGTGGTGTTGCCGGCGTAGCTGTTGGAGCCGGTGAGGATGGTGGTGCCCGCGCCCTGCTGGACGAATCGACCATTGCCAGTCATATTCGCAGAGAAGAGAACTTGGTCGGAACGGTTGATGCGGAAGGTGCCACCGGTGTTGATGAACACGTTGCTGGTGCCGTGCTGCCGCTGGTGCTGCCATTGCCCATCTGGATGGTGCCGCCGCTGAAGTTGACGTTGGTGGTGCCGCTGTAAGTGTTGTTGTTGGTCAGCACCATGACACCTGTGTTATTCATGTGGACGGTGCCATTGCCGGTGATGAGGTTGTTGAGCTCAAAGGTGTCAATACGACCGGACGACAAGGTGCCTCCGTTCAAGGTAACCTGCCCAGAACCGACTGTTCCAGACGAAGTGCTTGCACCGATGCGCAGGAAGCCGCCATTGATGACGGTGCCGCCACTGTAGGTGTTGTTGGCGGTGAACTGCCAGTTGCCGCCGCCTTCCTTGACAATGGTCACCGCGCCGGCACCGTTATCAGTGATGCGGCTGTCGATGATGTTGTTTCCAACGGTCCCAGCATTGAGGGTGAGAGTGCGATCCTGTCCCGTGGTGCCCCAGGCAATGTCACCTGCGTTGGTGAAGCGAACGAGAGCCGCGGAGTTGCCGGTGCCGCTGGCATCGATGGTCGAGTTGGCTGAGACGGTGAACAGGCGGTCAGTGCTGGTGGTGCTTGCCGTGGTGCCGCTGAAACGCAACGTTCCGCCGTTCAGGACGAGGTTGGCGGCAGCGTTGGTGGAGTTGCCGATGGAGCTGGCGGTGCTGCCGTTGCCAAGGATCGTGGCTTCAAAAACGCCTTGGTTGATCGTGGTGGCGCCAGTGTAGCCTTGCGCGGCATTGACGGTGAACGTGCCATTCCCGGTCTTGGTGATGCCGCCGGCAGCGCTGCTGGTGCCACTGTAGGTGGTGGATTGGTTGTTGCCGCCCGTGGTGAGGTTACCGGCAGCAAGGTTAAGGAGCCCGACGGCCCCGGAGGATGACAGCGAACCGATGGTTTCGTCGGCGTTATGAAGTCGCAGTTGCGAACTAACGCCAGTAAGAGTCACTGCTGAGGTGTCGCCGACGGAGTTGCCGGTGCCATTGAGACGCAGTTCGACGCCGGCATTGATCGTGGTGTTGCCGGAGTAAATGTTGTTGCCACCGAACCCGATAAAATCGCCCGTATCGCCGGACTTAGTCAGATCCACCCCGCCGCCGCCAGTGATGTTGCCATTGAACTGCATGTTTTTGGAGCTGCCCCCAGATTTAACAATTAGCATGTCGATGTTCAGCGAGCCTTCCAGCGTGACGTTGCCGGTAAAGAGAAAACCAGCGTCGATAGTCGCGTTGCCTCCATCCCCACGCAAAGAGCGCAGACCGGCACCGGTGCTGTTTCCAGCACGCACGATGAAGTCGTTTACGTATGTAGTGACGGCGTTGGTCTGCCCCGGATTAAAGTAAAGACCTGCGTTCGAAGCACTGCCGGTTTCGCCGATGATGACCGTGCCAGTGCCGGAAACGCTGATCGCATTTCCCGCGAAATTCGCAGTGCCCTTACGCAATTCGAATCCACCGCTCCAGCCGCCATTTGCTGCGGATATCTGAAGCCGACGGTCGCTGTAGTTGACAGACAAGTCGTTGTTACCCTCGTAAATCAGCCTGCCTGCGCCGGTAATGGACTGGGATAACGAAAAAGCATTCCCGGCTTCGACGTTCATGTTTTTGATGAGCAGATTGCCGTTGAGCGAGGTTGCGCCGGTGCCAAAAGTCAAGTTGCGCCCTGTGCCCGTGGTATTGACGTATTCGATCGTGCTGTTGGTGCCACCCGTAGTGGTCAAGCCGACGCGGTAGGATTTATTGTTCGCCCCCCAGTTGGTATTGACGACTTCGAGCGTGCCGCCGCCAAGGGTCACTGTGCCGTTGCCAAGGTCGTTGAAGGCAGTGTTGCTACCGGCCGCTCGAACCCTGCCATCGTTGATGGTGAGTCCGCCGGTGAAAGTGTTGTTCTGCGTGAAAATGAGCGTGCCAATGCCTGTCTTGGTAATGCCGAAGCCTGTGCCAGAAACAACCCGATTAATCGTCACTTCCCCGCTGCCTTGGTGGTTCACGGTGAGATTATCCGCGAGGACAACGCCGCCTCCGCCAGTGCCGACGGTGTGGTTTGCGATCGTTCCGGCAGCCACGTTCAGGAAGGCCCCGCTGCCGCCACCATTGAAGGTGAGGTTGGCTGCCGTGGTGCCGGCAGCCGTGGTCGTGGTGCGGATGGTGACACTTTGGTTGTCGGTAAAGTTAAGAGACCGAACCGTGGTGGCGGCCCCGGTGAAGTTGCTCAAATTGCCCGCACTTGGATTAGAGAAAAAGATAGCTGCAGAGGTGCCGAAGGTGGGCGTGGTATCCCAGCTGGTGCTGGTCGTCCAGTTACCGGAGGTGGCGCCGGTCCAGTAGTAATCTGCAGCGGACGCCACAGGAACTGCAGCAAGAAACGCGGCGGCGAGTGCGAGTGAAAGGCGGGAAGTGTGGGAGCAGTTCATTGGGGAGGCGGGCTTTGGATTTTTGAGAATGGAGAAAGCGGGGCTAACAGGGATAAGGCTCGGCTTGTTCTGCAGCGGATAGGCTGGACTTAGAGTTATGCGGCTGGGAGGAAATACGCGTAAGCACGACAAAAAAAGCACTTGAGGGGGGGCGGCAAGGAAAAAAAGTGAAAAAATTCCCGGCACCTTGGGTATTGCGTTTTGTCGGGCGGAGGGTATGAAGCGCGGCGATGAAAGTTTTTTGCCTGCTACTGGTGGCCGTTTCGATGCTGGGTGTGTCCTGCGAGCGCCATGAATTCGAGGGGCCGGACGGCACCAAACAACTCCATGAGCACCACAAGAGCCACGGCGACGGGGAGCATGCGGAGGAGGAGAAGCCGGCGCATTGAGCTTTGATGGGCTTTCCATAAGCGTACCAAGCAACGGCGGCTACCGTTCCGCCGTTAGCCATGAAAAAAGCCCATGAGTGAATGCAAAGCGCTTTTCATTGCCCCCGATGGTCAGGGCGACTCGGAGATCGCCCCTCCTTGATTGCAGCTACGGGCTGCCACGGCAGGCAGGAGGCTGATTTCAGGAGACAGATAGAAAGCCGCTCCTCCGTTTGGACTATTGGATGCGGCGGTAGCTGAGGAAGCATTCGCCGAGGTCGGGGCGAGGCTCGAAGTGGCTGAGGGTGAATGCAAGCGACTGCGGCAGGAAATCCGCCGGGATGCCGGTGGCAGTGGGAGCCTGCAAGCCGCCAAAAAGCGTGTGGCCGGCGAGTGTGAGGTGGAATTCGTCGATGGCATCGATTTCCGCCAAGGAGCGAATAAGGCCTCCCCCACCCTCGCAGTGGAGGCGACAGACTCCGTGACGGGTGGCGAGGGTTTCGAGAAACCCGGCGAGGCTGCCGTGGTGGGTTTGGCAGAGCGCCCGGAGCGCCGGGGTGGTGCGGTCGTTTCCGGTGACGAGCAGGTGGATCGGGCCGGCGGGTTTTTGGAAGATCGGCTGACCGGTGGGAATTTCACCGGTCCGGGAAATCAGGCAACGCAGCGGCTGGATGGGTTTCCCGGGGACAGTGAGCGTCATGCGGTCGGCCTCCAGGGTGCCGCGACCGACGATCAGGGCGTCGGCGGACTCGCGGAGTGACATGAGTCGCGCGTGGTCGGCGCGGGAGGTCCAACCGGACGGACGGCGGCCCGTGCAGGAGATTTTGCCATCGGCGGAGATGGCAAAGTTGGTGGAAATCCACGGACGAGAGCGTTGATGGGTTTGAACGTGGAACATGAAACGGGGAAAGTGGAACTTTGAAGGATGAAGGAAGATTGGCGTGGGAGTGTAGAACAGATTTGGTGGTTCAAGCACTTGCTGTCCCGGGCTGCGTTTCCTCAGAGAGCCGCGTTTCCTCCTCAATGCCTCTGCGCAGATCCCGCGCCGACCATAGCAGATCCGCCTCGCCCGAAGCGCCCGCCGCCTTGCCACGCATTCTTCGTGCGCCGGTTTTGCGTTTTGGCCCGAATCGATCCCGGCATTGATCAAACAACCCATCCACAAACTCGCGGCTGCCGATCACCGCTCC
>CANLKN010000086.1 GCA_947491475.1 Akkermansiaceae bacterium
CCCCATGAAAAATGCGGATTTGCGAGCTGGATTCGAGGTAATTGCAGAGATCGAGCGCATCAGCGTAGAAACTAGAAGATTTTTTAATTGTCCAAATGAACAGTTTTGAGGATTCGGTCAAAAATCGCCGATTCTGGGACAGGCTCTAGATAGTCGCCGCTGATCCGGTCCGGATCAACAATCCCGCCTATTTCAACCTGGTCTTCAACAACACGGCTTACAATTGCGGCGGTACCACCACATTCGATCACAGCGGCCGCAACGACATGTTCCGGGTCCGTTATTATAACAACCTGTTCAACAAGGATTTCAGCAGCCTGATTGCGGGCATCCCCGAGTTCGAACTATCGAACAATATCATTTCCAGCGATCCCGGATTTGCCGATCCCGCGAATTTGGATTTCACTTTGCTGCCGGATTCACCGGCGATCGGGTCGGCCTTGCTGATTCCGGGAATCAACGATGGCTATGAGGGCGGCGGCCCGGAGATCGGGGCTTATGAATACGGGCGGCCGGCATGGACAGCCGGACACGATTTCAATTCACCTCCTGCCATCGGTTCATCTCCTCTCCGAACGAATATCGCCTGGTTCAATGCAGTGTTGAATGGCGGCTTCGAGCGGGATACTCTGGAAAACTGGACGCAGACCGGCGCGGGGAACGCATCGCTGCGTGCAGGCGGCGGATGGGATGCCACCCTTCCGCTAAGCACCATGCAGAAGCGGCTCCGATTGGGGCCGGCTGCCTCCGGCCTTGAACAGGAGGTGATACTGCGACCCGGAGCGGCACATGAATTGTCCGCATGGGTGCTGGTTTTGGATCCGTCCGACAGCATGACTTTGGGTATCCGGCTGGGTTCCGGGCAGGAAATCAGTGTTTCCAGCAGTGCCACTGTTTGGACACGCCTGATCATTCCTTTCCAAGCCTCCGCTTCCGACACCTCTGCAAGGGTGTTTCTCCGCAAGGCAGGTGGTAAGAATAATGCCTTCTGTGAAAATGTGGGAATGCCTTTGCCGCCAGAAGGGGATGTTTTCCTGAAAGAGCGGGGAACCTGGTTTGGCACTCAGGACAACCATCTCTCCAATCTGGAGAACTGGGGTGGAGGCTCCATTCCGGTCAGTAATGGCACTACCACAGCTACCCGCAGGGACTCCGTGTGGGATAACCGTCAGCCGGGCAACCTCAATCTCAGCCTGGACAGGGGATTTGGAGGACATTATGGGGCCGGGGTTGTGATGACGGGTAACCAGGTTGGCTCGCTGACAATCACCAACCCGATGGAAACGGCACAAACCTTACGCCTGGTGAACAGCACGGGCGTATCGGTCGGCGGCATCCAGATCGCCAGCGGTGCGGGGGCCTTCACGATCGGCGCGGCAGGTAATTCAAACCCGATCAATTTGACACTGGGAACTGGAACGGCAGCCCTGAGCTATTACTTTGCCAACAACTCAGCCAACGCCGCCACGATTGAGAAAACGTGACGATCTCCAAAGGCGGCACCCACACTGCAAGCCTCATCTTCAGTGCGGGCAACTGGAACGTGAAGGGCGTGCTCGGAGCACTGAGTGGCACAGCGGGGGCAGGATCGTTGAACGTGAACAACGGATCTGTGACGCTCTCAGGAAATAATACCGGAGACGGTGCCATCAACATCAATAATGGCATCCTTTCCATCAGTTCGGCAAACAACCTCGGCACGGGAATGGGTGCCGTCCGCCTCGGTCAAACCACCACCAGCGGCACGCTTCTGTTTACCGGGTCAAGCAATGCAACCATCACCCGCCTGCTGCGCATTGGCAATGGGGCTTCAGCAAATCAGGGCGGAAGCGCCACCATCCAGAACGACGGCACGGGCGTGCTTACTTTCGACAATGCCACCTTCAATGAGGCGGGCACTTCCGTCACGGCAAGGTCGCTCACCCTTTGTGGCACCAACACCGGCAACAACACGATCTCGGGTGTCATCGCGAACAATAGCGGTGCCACGTTGAACCTTATCAAGTGGGACGTCGGCACATGGAACCTCACCGGGGAAAACACCTTCAGCAATGGACTTCAAATTTGGGAGGGAGTGCTGGAGTTTGACGGCAACGGCAGCCTCGGTGCTCAAACGGTCCAGACCCGGATCGGGCGCATTTCCACCAGCGGCACACTTCGCCACACTGGTGCCGGCAACACCACGGTGAGCGGCCAGATGCAGATTGGGTTTGGCTCCGGCGGCACAGGCAATGCGACGATCGAGTCCTCCGGAGTCGGCACCCTCAGCTTCGGCAACGCCACCTTCAACGTCGCGGAAAGTGGTGCTGGAGCCAATCGCACACTCACCTTGGGTGGAGACAACGCAGGAGCCAACACAATTTCGGGTGCGATTATGAATAACAACAACACCAGCTCCAGAGTCTCCATCATCAAAGCGGGCTCAGGCACATGGGTGTTTGCCGGTGCCAACACCTACACCGGCAATACCACAATCATCGGCGGCAGGCTGGCGCTCGGTGCCAACCACACCCTGCCGGACGGCAGCGCCGTATCGCTGGGAGCCGCCACCCTTGATATTACCACCTTCACCGACAGCGCGGGCTCCCTCGATGTCACTGCGGCAGCCACCATCAATCTCGGCACCGGCGCGGCCCTCGCCTTCGCAGATAGCAGAGCAAACGGCTGGTCCGGCGGCACGCTCAACCTCACTGGCACCTTCGTCTCCGGCAGTTCGCTGAAGTTCGGTAGCAATGCCAACGGACTCACCGCCACACAGCTCGGCAAGATCACCGCTTCCGGTTTCTCAGGCTTCGCGTTGAATACCAGCGGCTACCTTACCGCCGCAGCCGGATACGCCGCCTGGCAATATGTCAACGGCACCACGGGAGCTCTTGACCAGGACCACGACAACGACTCCGTAAGCAACGGGGTCGAATATTTCCTCGGCGGCAATACTAACACCACCGGCTTCACCCAACTGCCCGGCGTTACCGATACCGACGGCACTCGCAGTGTCACATGGACCAAATCCGTTGGCTACAAGGGCACTTACGGCACCCACTTCTGGGTTGAATCCTCAGAGAGCCTGACAGGCACATGGATGAATGAAACCGAAGGCGGCAACGTGACCATCTCCGGCAACAACGTGACCTACACCTTCCCGAATTCCCTAGTCACCAGAAAGTTCGCCCGACTCGTCGTCACCTACCCTTGATCCGTCCAAAGTCGGGAGCCTGTCGTGGTTACCCGGGAGAGCAGCATCAATATGAAGAACCAAGCACGCCAATCCGTGCGCTGAGGGGGCACCTTCAATCCCGCCGCAGACGACATCAGACCCTATCTCCACCGCCAGAAAGAGTTCGCCAACTGCATTCTCTGGATGCGCGGCCGCTACGACACCTACATTGACTACGACACCGATATTGTCGGAATCCAGGAAAAATAGCCGCATCCAACCACCTCGCCTCGACTCGCGCGGGCCGCTTTTGCCGCGAGCTATGCCTCAACGAACCGGATTCTCAGGAACGATCACATTGAGTTCCCGAATGCTGACGTATGGGACAAACCCAATACCGCGGAGTTTTTTGTAGGCATCTTCGATGCATCTTCGTTTTTTTGCATAATCAATTCCAAAGACCATTTTCCCAGCCTGCTTGATGGCGAGCGCGTTTTTCCGGTTCTCCTCACACCATGTCTGTTTTGCAGGCCTGTCATGGGCGATATAAAAGACGGATTCGATGCCGATCCCGTCGATGGCATCGAGATATTGCCGGTTTGGTTTCGGCTCTGCGAATGTCCAGGTGTAAAGCTCCGGACAGTTCTGCGGCACAATCCTGAAGGCCGGGTTTCTATCTTTCGCATGGCGTGAGATGCGGGAAATCAGATTGACCATTGCGTTTGCGCGCTGTTCCAGTGTCATGCCCAATCCGGATATTTCCTCGTAGCTTGTGACCATGTCGAGATATGCCCCGTCAAACCCCGCGTCGATGGCCTGATCGACGCGTCCCTTGACGACCGGCCACCATCTTTCATCCCAGAACCTGACGTATTGCTCGTCGGGCCATCCATCGACTTTGCCGGATTTGAGATCGCCGGGCACGGAGTTCCATTCCGGCCGACCCTTCTCAATGGCTCCAATTTCAAAATAGGCCAGCACGAGTTTGCCCGATGCCTTGAGATCTCCGATTTCCTCCCTGCTGAAAAATCCGCCTCCTCCATCCCGTGAGAGGTCCACGACAGCGAGATCGAAGTCCGACCCGGCGATCTCATCCAATTTCCCGTCTTTGTAATCGCATAACTGATAAACCCAGGAATTGATTTCGCCCCATGAAGGATTTCCACCCATTACCAGAGGCGTCCCCGGTAGCATCAGCAGAGTCATGAGTATCCAGATGGTTTTCATGTGGCTTCCGGAAACATTAACTCCCACAAGCGGGTTTTTACACCCAAACCTTTTTTCGGCGGAATATCGCTTTAGAAAAATCACGGGGCCTCGGGCGCAGATTTGACAGCGCGCTTGGGTGGGGCGTTCGGATCGACTTTTCCAAGGAACTTGTCCCAGAGGACTTCGACGTCGTTGGCCTGAGGCGCGCCGGGGGTTGAGCGGCCTTGTTGCACGAGTTGCTCCATGATTTTGCTCAACTCTGCGACGCGTTCCGGCTCACGATTCCAGAGGTTGTTGGTTTCTCCCAGATCCTCGGCGAGGTTGTAGAGTTGGCCTGGGTAAGGATCCTTCTCGTTGCCCTTGTTGCCCTTGCTGAAGATGATTTTCCATGGACCGTCGCGGAGTGTTGGAACGCCGGCCACGCTGGTGTTGATGGCATGACGGCGCACGGGCTTGGTGCCGCCCTTGAGCAGTGGCAGCAGGCTGACTCCGTCCTCGCAGGCGTTGTCCGGGAGCTTCATGCCGAGTTGATCCGCCATGGTGGCCATCAGATCGGTCTGTTGCACCAATTGGTCGCAGACCGATCCGGGGGCAACGACGCCCGGCCATCGGGCGATGAAGGGCATCCGGTGGCCGCCTTCCCAAGCATCAAATTTGTAGCCCCGCAGCGGTCCGCTGGGAAAGTGTCCCATGGCCTCCAGCTTTTGAATTTCGGCATGGGGTGAACACCCGTTGTCGCTGGTGAACACGACGAGCGTGTTTTCCGCCGCTCCGCTCTTGCGCAGAGCCTCCATCACCCGACCGACCACATCGTCGGTCTGCATTACAAAATCCGCATATTCGTTCAGCCCGCTTTTCCCTTTCCAATCCTTGGCAACCGAGATGGGCGTGTGGGGAGACGTAAGAGTCAGATAGAGGAAGAATGGAGCGGGCTTCGCCGCTGCGGTTTCGATGAAATTCACCGCCCGGTCGGCCAACGAGGGAAGAACCTTTTCCAGTTTCCAGTCTTTTGCCGCCGGGCCGCGGATGCTGGCCAGCGCGCCACCGGCCATCTTTACAGGCAGGAAGGTGTCGGGAATCACGGTGACGCGGTTACCTTCGATGAAGGAAAAAGGCGGCCAGTTGGGAACATCCACTCCGAAGTATTCGTCGAATCCGCAGTCAAGAGGTCCGCCCCCGATCGGGCGTCCATAGATTTGTTGCCAAGCCGCAAGATGTCGATCGGTCACCTGCACCGGTTTTTTTGTGGGTGCCGTAAAGAGTTTTTTTTGATCAGGGGAGATATTCCAGTCCCAGCCGAGATGCCACTTTCCAACCATGGCCGTCCGGTAGCCATGCTCCTTGAGCAAATCAGCAAGGGTCAGCCGTTCCGGAGCGATGAGCGGGCCTTCGAGATAGTTGACGATCCCGCGCTGCAGCCTCGTCCTCCAGTGGTAGCGACCGGTGAGCAGGGAGTAACGGGTTGGCGAACAAACCGCGCTGCTGGAGTGCGCGTCCGTGAAGCGCATCCCTTCCGCCGCCAAGCGGTCAATGGCGGGAGTTGGAATTTTCCCCCGCTCCGGGTTGTTGCACCGCACATCGCCGAAACCCAGATCGTCGGCCAGGATAATGACCACATTCGGCGGGCGTGCTGCTCCGCCGGATGCATCGTTGGCAGGCTTCGGGCTGGGGTCTGCTCCGGCAGCATGTGCCGGGGCGGTCAACCCCGCAACGGGAAGAGAGAGGGACAATAAGGTGGGCAGGATTTTCATGATTGTTCGGCTTTTGGCCACCAGGGCTGAATGCAGGGGTCCGGTGGCTAACAACTGGGTATATGACAGGTCGGGCCTGAGAGCATTGCAACTCTCGCGACGCAAAGCGAGTGCTGTAAAACGATATTTATTTTGAAATAACCATGGGGCTGGCGATAAGCTCCGGCATGTTCCGTTTCTCCGCTCGCTACCATTTTCTCATGATATTCAGCGTTCTGTTTGGATTCGCCTTGGAACTTCCGGCGCGGCCTCCCAGCCCGGTGATTTGGAGTTCCCCATCCGAAGGTTCTGCCGGCTCGATGCCGATCGGCAATGGCGAGATTGGGCTCAACGTGTGGGCTGAGGCAAATGGCATGGTTCGATTTTATGTTGCCAAAAGCGATGCATGGGATGGTGCGGGCCGACTGCTTCGGCTCGGCGGGGTGGACATCACCTTTTCTCCCAATCCTTTTGAGGGGGGTGAATTTTCGCAAACCTTGGATGCGGCGAGAGGGCAGATTGTCTTTAAGGGCGCGGACGGGTTCACCGCCCGCTTGTGGGTGGATGCCAATGCCCCGGTGATCCGGATTCAGGCCGCAGCTCCCTCCGGAGTTTCAGTTTCGGCGAAGCCCAATATCTGGCGGCGCGAAAAAATGGAGATCAACATCAAGGATCTCAGAGGCTACTCGTGGTATATGGGCGGATTGGATGCCACCCAGGGAATTTTTTCGGCCCCGACCCCGGTCTTTTCCTATCCGGATACCATCGCAGATCTCGACGGGGAAAGGATCGGATGGTATCAGCGCAACGAGACATCTTTCTGGGAATTCGGTTATGTGCATCAGCAGATCGGCCAGCCGCCTGCCGGGGAGCCCGACCCGCTGCTCCATCGGACTTTCGGCCTGGCGATGGGCAGCCCTCAACTTCTGAAAAACGGCCCGGAACATTTGGAGTCTGCCGCGCCGCTGAAGGAATTCCGAATAGACATCGTGGCGCTTACGGCCATTACGGCCCAGGCCTCCGAGTGGGTGGATCAGGCGATGGCACTTCAGAAAAAAGCGGAAGAGGCGGATTCGAAAAGCGCGTTCGAGGATCATTCAGCCTGGTGGAAAACATTCTGGGGCCGCAGCTACATTCATGTGACAAAAGCCGTGGAACCGGTGGTGCCGGTCGCCCCGCCTGCGGGAAAAAAAGCGCGGAACCGGCCCGCCATCAACCCGCCCGGCGCGGCCGACGGACGGTCCTTTGCGGAACGGATCAACGAGGCCTACCAGCTTCAGCGCTACATGTCGGCCATTGCCGGGCGCGGCGCATTCCCCATCCATTTTAATGGCTCGCTGTTCTGGGGTGAAAAGCAGGACGTGCGCGGCGCGCCGGTGATCGACCCCGACTGGCGGCAGTGGGCCGGGGACTACTGGTGGCAGAACACGCGCCTGCCGTATTACCCGATGCTGGCCTCTGGGGATTTTGAAATGATGAAGCCGCTTTTCGAAATGTATTTCAACCGCCTGCCGGCGGAGACCGCACGCACGAAAGCCTGGTTCGGATGCGAGGGGGCCTTCGTCGGGGAGACGGCCACCTTCTGGGGAATGATGTCCAACGGAGACTATGGCTACGAACGCCCGCCGGAACTGAAGGTGGGCGAGACAAAAAATCCAGTCATGCGCTACTACTGGCAGCCGGGAATCGAGCTCATCCACATGATGCTCGATTATTATGACCATACCGGAGACAAGGCTTTCGTGAAGGATCGGCTCGCCCCAATGGCGGAGGCTTATTTGAAATACTACTCCACGCGCTTCAGCCGCGACGCGCAGGGCAAGCTCGTCATCACCCCCGCCCAGTCGCTGGAAACCTGGGCCAATGTCGTCAACCCGACCCCTGATGTCGCAGGGCTTGCGCAGAATACCAGGCGCATCCTCGCCCTGCCAAACGACCTCGTGCCGGATTCGCTCCGCAAGCTGGCCAGGGAACTCCATGACGCGACGCCGGCGATCCCCATGCGGACCGAAAACGGCCGCGAACTCATCGGCTTTGCCGGACAGGTCAACTGCAAGCGCAGCAACCGCGAGAATCCCGAGCTCTACACGGTTTATCCCTATCGCACCTACGGCATCCGCAGGCCGGGCCTCGAACTTGCGCGCGAGACATATTCCGCCCGGACAACGAAAGATCTGTTTGGCTGGCACCAGTCCGGCATGCAGGCGGCATGCCTGGGATTGGCGGACGAATGCGCGAGGGCTCTTGCGCTGAACTTGCGGAACCAAAATCCCAAATTCCGTTTTCCGGTGATGTGGGGGCCCAACTACGACTGGCTGCCTGATCAGTGCCACGGAGCGAATTTTATCAACACCTTGCAGCTCATGCTTCTTCAAACAGATGGGGAGAAGATCTTGATCGCCCCCGCATGGCCGGATGGCTGGGACGTTGAATTCAAATTGCACGCGCCGGGCCATACGATCATTGAGGCCGCGATCCGCAACGGCAAGATCGAGGATCTCAAGGTGACTCCGACTGAACGCAAAAAACAGACAATCAACATCATGACAGAAGACTCTGATGACATGAGAAATCAAAACGCGGAAAGAAAGGAATCCATCGACAAAAGTGTGGACGAGTGACGCGTATGAGTTTGTGATAAAGGCCGCGTCATCTTCCTGCGACATCCGACAGACTGCCACCGTCCAGTGGACAGGCGTGCCCGTTGCCAAATGACTCGATCGATACCAATAAAACCCACACGTATGAGCACCCTGGACCAGCACCATCCCACCCGGCACTTGTTGAAGAATACCAGTGGAATTTGTCTGCTCCTTTGCGTGGCCGCCCTGTCGACGGGACCGGCTTTTGCCGGGCCGGAGCTCCGCGATTTGCAAAGCGACACATGGGTCGCCGTGGATGAGGCGGGCCGTGTCCTGCCAACCGCCGCGGAGGCTCGTCCGCCGCAGCCCGACAAATCCGTGGGGATCTTTTATTTCCTTTGGCATGGCCCCCACGGCTACGATCAGATTGTGAATCAGAAAAGCGACGGCCAGGGGGTCGTTCCCGTGAATCCTGAAAACGAAAAAAGCCCCTTCAACCTGACGGAGTGGGGGAAACGCGGGGGGAATCCCGGTGAACTCGGCCCGCCGAGTGCTTTCCACCATTGGGGGGAATCCGAGAACGGCTATTACCTGAGCGATGACGAGTGGGTGATCCGGCGGCACATCCGCTCACTGGTGGATGCGGGGGTGGACGTGCTCATTCTGGACAACACGAACGGCTTCACCTACCACGATGTCTATATGAACCTCTTCCGGATCATGGAAGAGATGCGGGCGCAGGGAGAGAAGACGCCGCAGGTCGCATTCATGGCCGGAGTGGTGGCCGCGCCCCGGGTCGTGAAAAAGCTGCGGGGTGAACTTTATACCCCCGGTCTCCACGAAGATCTTTGGTTCAAGTGGCAGGATAAGCCGCTTCTGCTTGTGGAGGACAAGCTGATCCAAGACCCTAAACTCAACGAGATCTTTACCTTGCGCAAGTCGTGGGCCTGGACACGGAATCAGGGATGGTTCGGCGACGGGCGCCATGCCTGGCCGTGGATCGATTTGTATCCCCAGAATTTCGGATGGGACACCGATCCGTCGGTTCCAGAGGCAATGGCGGTTTCCGCTGCCGGACACCCGACACGCACCGAAGGGCGCAGTTATCACGACGGGAAGCAACCGCCTCCCGGTTCGGAAAGTCCCTACGCAGGGTTGTTCTTTGCGGAGCAACTCCAGCGGGCGCTGGACGTGGATCCCAAGTTTCTCCTGGTCACCGGCTGGAATGAATGGGTCGCGCAGAAACTGAAGGCCAAACCCGGCCAGACACTCGCGGGCAAGCCGCTTAACGAAGGAGATCCCCTCTTTGTGGATTCCTACTCCACCGAATACAATCGCGACATCGAGCCCGACAATGCGCCACAAGGCGACAACCTCTACCACCAACTCGTGGCGGGAATCCGCAAATTCAAAGGGGCCAGGGAAGTGGAGGCAGCCGGGCCTGAGGTTTCAATAGCCATGAATGCGGACCCTGCCGACTGGACGTCCGTGACTCCGGAATTTCTGGACTCCCGCGGGGACACCATGCACCGCAACCATCCGGGATGGGGGAGCGTCGGCACTTACACGCACACGTTGGGGCGCAACGACATCATTTCCTCGAAAGTCGCCCGCGACGGAAAAACGATCTTCTTTTCCGCAACGACCGCAGAGCCGATTTCCCCGCCGTCCGATCGCGCGTGGATGGTGCTTTTCCTCAACACGGATCGGAACTTTTCCACTGGCTGGAGCGGGTTTGACCTACTGCTCGGGGCCGCGGCGGCAATAACGGACACCGATGGCCTGGTGCGTTTCACAAGACCGGTCCTCAAGTGGGAAGGTGACAAGTGGGTTCCCTCCGGATCGGAGGCGCAGGGCACGGTGCGCGGAAATTTCCTTGAGCTGGCCCTGCCGCGAAGCCTGTTTACAAATCCCCTGGAATTCTATTTCAAATGGGCGGACAACCCGGCTGGGGATGAACATATTCTCGATCTGGAAAAGGGCGGCGATACCGCTCCGAACCGGCGCTTCCAATATCATTTCCGCACGGAGGCTCCAGCCCCTCCCGCCCAAGCAGTCCGGAAAAACATATCATGAAAACCACCGCCCATACTGTCATCGCGGCCGCCGTGTTATCGGTGGCCGCCGTGTCGTCGCAGGCAGCTTCCGAAACGGCCGATCCCAAGCGCCCGAACATCGTTTTTCTCCTGGCCGACGATTTGCGGGTGGGGACCATGGGATTCGAAGGCCACCCGCAAGTCAAAACTCCGAATCTCGACGCACTCGCGGAGCGGGGAATGTTCTTCACCCATTCCTTCGTCACCACGCCGATTTGCGCGGTCAGCCGCGCAAGCACGCTCTCCGGACAATACGCGAGACGCCATGGAGTGAACGACTTCCAAACCCGCCTGCCGGACCTCCGGCAGACGTATCCGGCGCTCCTGCGTGATGCGGGTTACCATACCGGATTCATCGGCAAGTGGGGCATTGATGCGGGCAGCAGGGAACACCTGGACGAGGCCGCGCGGACATTTGATTTCTGGGCGGGAGACGCGGACCAGACGCTCTACTGGCACGAGCGCACCTGCCATTATGTGACCCACAATGGAACCGGCGACCTCGGGCACGTGCCGTGCAACTGTCCGCCGGAGGTCCGGAAAAAGGAGGGGGTGCTCGACTCGGGGCCCCATCCCCTGCTCAAAGACCCCGTTCATTTGGAAACCGAGGTGATCCCCGCGAAAGTCCGCCGGTTTTTGGATCAACGAAACCCTGAGAAGCCATTCAAGCTCTCGATCAGCTTCAAGGCGCCCCACGGGCCGTTTGATGGATTTGCCAAGGAGTTTGCGCAGCGTTTCGAGGGGACACTGATGCCCCTCGGTGCCACGGCCAACCCGGAGGAGGCCGCCCGTCAACCCGATTTCCTGCGCCATTCTCTCGAGGCGGCGGGGCGGGGCTGGGACATGGCCCATGACCGGGGCCTGCAAAGCAAGGGGCAAAAATATCTACGCGATTATCACCGCCTGGTGGAAGGGCTCGACAAAGGGATCGGAGAAATTCTAGCGGAACTGGATCGCCGGGGACTCGGCGGGAATACGGTGGTGATTTTCACATCCGACAACGGGCATCTCCACGGCGAGCACGGATTCTTCGGAAAATGGCTGCTCTACGAGGAGTCAATCCGCGTGCCCCTGCTTATCGCCGATCCCCGACTGCCCGCCAAAGACCGGGGCCGGACATCGGATGCCCTGGTCCTCAACATCGATCTGGCACCGACCATGCTTGCGCTGGGCGGGGTTCCTGTGCCCGCATCCATGCAGGGGCTGAATCTCACGCCCCTGCTGTCCAATCCCTCATTGGCCTTGCGCAGCTCCTTTTTCTGCGAACACCTCTACGAGCATGATGTCAACAGCCCGGTTCTCCATATCGTTCCATCCGAGGGGCTCCGCACGAAAAACTGGAAATACATCCGCTACATCAAAAACCCCGGACCCGAGGGCGAACAACTCTTCGACCTCGCCGCCGACCCGCAAGAAACAAAAAATCTGCTCGCCAACCCCGGTTCAGCGGAGCAACTCGACAGCCTGCGCAAGGAATACGAACGCCTCCGCACCGAACTGGGTCCCCACCAGAGCTGGTCGCTGAAACCGGCCAGGTAATCCAAACTAGGGCTCCGAGGGAGGCCGTGCGGAGGCTATCATTTCAGAACTCCAGATTTTGTAGGCTCCTTGGAAATTTTCCGGCGGCCGCAAGGGCTGGAAATCGGTCGGGAAGCTGTAGGATCTGCTTTCCTGATTCGATTCATAGCGAACAGGCAACAAGGTTTTCGGGTTGAGGAAAAGACGAATGACCCCTTGGGGTTTCGGTTGAACGGGTATGAGTGCGGCGGCATCGGCGGGAAGATCCTTGTCGCGCGTCTTCTCCACCATTTTTGAATACTGCTTGACGAAATCATCCATCATCTCCTTATCGCGCTTTTCTTTTGCAGTCAGGGGGCGCTCAGCTGCATTGACCTCCACGACGAGAAGGACCACTCCGTTCTCCATACGCTGGGGACGAGGTTTCAAGCCCACCACCCAAGACAGATCGGGGAAGTCGGATTCACTGTAATCCGAGGCCTCTGGGTCGCCGGGCAACAAGCGGGTTGCTTCCTTTTGATCTCCTTTGGTTTCGAACTGGATTCCCTTGAGTATCCAGCGCTCGGTTTTTTTCCCGTTATCAAATGCCTTGAGCTCATGATAGACATCGCCCTCTTTCTGCACGGACAGAACCTCGATTCTGCCCGGACGGGCCGCTTGGTCCCCTGCTTGCGGGGCTTCTTCGGTATAATTGTAAGTGACGGACCAAGCCGCATTTTTGGGCGCACGAAGCGCTTCCAGCGGGGGAAGTTCCTTGGACAGCTCCTGGGCGGAGACAGTGATAACCAGAAGACCCGCCAAAACGCCGGCCTGGACGTGAGGTGTGATGCGTTGGATTTTCATTCCTGAATGCTTTCGTTGGATTGTGCGATGACTTTGGCGGTGAAGCGGTCGATGGCGACAGAGTTCCAGAGCCGACTCTCACCTTCCGGTATGAAGGCACCAGACGCTGAAAGCTTCCCTGACTGTGCGATGACGTCAATGAGCAATCCCCAACTGCGGGTCGTGCCGGCATCCGCCAAGGCACGCACGATGGCTTCACGACTGGTTTTGATGGGCCTGTCAGACGATGCCAGTTTGTTGGCCATCTCCACAAGCGGACCCTTGAAACCATTGCCGGAAACAAAGCGACCCACGAGTTCGGAGCGATCACTGAGCGGACCTTGCTCTGCTGCCGTGGAGGCGGTCCACGCGGTGAGTTGTCCTGCAGCTTCGAGAGCTTCAGCATTGGTGATCCTCGCGCCGGTGGCCATGGAGGCGTTTTGAATCAGGGCGGCGATGACCGTTGCTTGGCGGGTGTTCAGATTGACCCGACCTGCCACGATACCGTCTTCAGGAGAGTCGGAAACCGAGAATACATCCAGCAGGGCACGATCGCCACTTTCGGCTGTCATGAAATCCAAACTGCGCCAAGGCGTGTCCCGAAACACGTTTCCAAGCTCGGCCACCGAGCGGAACGGGCGGTTCAGAACCACCGGACGGCTGTTGGTGTTGCCGGTGATCATTGGCCGTCCCACATCGCCGGAGGCATGCTTGGCATCGGCACCGCGTAGGATGCCATCGGGATCGGTATAGCGCAGGGAGGAACTGGAGAGATTTTCCTGAAGATAGCCGAGGAGCCCACCATTTGCCGCACCTGTCCAGCCCGGTGCTCTTGCTTCGGTATAAGAAATAGAGACTGGAAAACTGCCTGTGCTGGGATTGGCGGTATAGCCGGTGTCATAGCGGTGGAGAGTGGCTGGAGCCGAACCCACATAGACTGGATCACCATAACCGTTAGGAATCGAGTAGATCGAACCCCAGCGGCTGGATCGCGGATCGGCGCGATTAGCCACATGGGATTGAATATGGAGGAACCGGATGTCGTTGGCATAACTGACATCCATTCTGTCAATCGTCCACCAAGTCGCGGGATTGGAGGGGGCATTGTATTGCAGTTCGAAAGCAA
Organism: Akkermansiaceae bacterium; assembly: GCA_947491475.1. Classification (GTDB taxonomy): domain Bacteria; phylum Verrucomicrobiota; class Verrucomicrobiia; order Verrucomicrobiales; family Akkermansiaceae; genus Luteolibacter. Next base: position 14,241 of record CANLKN010000086.1, read on the forward strand.
CAGGTCCTCCCAAACCTCTCATTGCATTCAACCACTTGGCTAATGCGCCTGCATTCGCCATGGGTAGATATGAGGCTACAAATCCCAATGCGTCCCGGTATTTGGTGTTGTCTCCCCCGTGTAACGGTGGTGGAACCGCACTTTCGGCGATCCGCACCACGGCGTCCGGCTGACCGGGAGCCGCCAGTGCTGACAATGCCATATCGGCGTTGTTGGGCCATCCGGTTGCATTGCTGCCAGCAGGATAGCCAAGCGCCGAAAGCGGGCGAGGCTCACGAAATTCCGCATCACCGGCCCCGAGGTTGAAGGTGATTGCGGCATTGGCATTGCTGCTATTGCTCCCTTCTCCGCTATTGTATGTCAGCCTCTGGGAACAGTTGGGACCGTAGGGCCTGATGCTGAAATCGCTGAAGTATCCTCCATTGCCACCTGCCTGTGGCGCGGTGCCAGTCGCATTCCATATATAGGCAGCCTCGGCCCCGACCGGGGTAAAAGTCCGTGCCACAATACGGAAGTTTACCGGTGTGGGACCAGTCGGTGATGGGGATGGGCGGTGGGGATTCCATAACTCAGGATAAACCATCGTGACATAGAGCCGTGCCCTGCCAGTCATCGGCCCGTTCCCGTTACGAACGCCGAAGTTCGGCATGAGTCCCATGTTGTAAGACGTTTCATGCCCGCGGTAGATGCGTGGAAGATCTTCAATTCCATAAAAAGTCCGGCCGTTGAACTGGATGCGTGTCGGATAACTGTCCCGATCTGCCTGATCGATGATGTTGGCGGCAATCTGCACGATCTGATCCTCGATGCGGCCATCATCGCCACCCAGCCTGCTTGATGGCAGCGCCACACTGTAGTTGGCAGGGAAATCGGAACCGAATTGTTTGCCCAGGCCGCCCACGGTGAGAGCGGCCTTGAGAATTTCGAAGAAATCCGGATCACGCCCATCAGGCACTTCGGAGAGCCGAAGAATCCTGTTCGCACTGCTATGGTTATAAAGCCACCGGTTGTTGGTTGCGTCCCAAGTTAGGCCGAAATAATCATTGATTTTGTCAGGATCTCCGCTGGGTGCGGCAGGAGGCACCGGAGTGGAGACAAGCGCAAGACGGGAGAGAGGGAAACGCTCTTTGATTGCAAGGTTTCCATCGGCGTTCAGTTGGCTGGCCAAAGCGGGATTGATCTCATCATCCTTGTCCTTCGCATCATTGCCGCCGCTACCGATGTCCTGCTGGACTTTGGGCCGGTCCGGGTTCGGGCGGAAGGTCGGGCGATCAAGGTCCCGGCTGAAGGTTGAGAGGTATTGCAGGGCTGGTATCCTGCCGCTGCTTTGCTCGAAGGTTTGCGGGTGGGCTTTGGCGTAGCGGATCAAATCCTGGCGCGAGGCAAACATGCGGTCTGAGCTTTCTCCCTGCGGTCCGAGGAAAGCGGTGCGCCAGCCGGTGCGGTGATAAAAAGGCAGGCTGGTTTCAGGATCCTCTGATGTGAATGATGACCAGTTGCCGGTGATCCGCCATTTCGGAGGCCAGGCGTCGTTGGCCTTGTATTCGCTGGCTTTGATGCCGGGAATAGCTGTCAAATCAGCCCAGACAGTGCCTCCCTTGGTCGGCATTTCCGCAGGATCGCCACCGTCTTCTTTTGGCGCGTAACCCGCAACATTGGCGTCCAGCAGGCCGCCCACGTCATAGACATTGAAGGCGATGCGGCCGATGGTGTTGGCGGTGGGTGCGGCGCTATAGCCGGTGGGATTCACATAGACCCAGTTGGGCGTGTTGCCGGTGGCGAATTCCGCGCCCGTGAGCATCGGCACGCTCCAGCGGATCGCGCTGACCAGGCGACCGTTGGAGGCGGCGGTGGTGGTTGGATTGTTGGCCGTGAAGTTGATAATTCCCGCGGGCGAGGCAGCGGCCCCGCTTTGTTTCACGACATTGAAGAAATTCGGATCCGTGGCAGAGACATTCACCGCGCGTTTCGGGACCATGTTGGCAGGGGCATTCGGGTAATAAACCGTGGAGTTGCCGCTGCCCACGGCCGTGGATCCGGCGATGATTTCCTGGCGCAGATCGGCCTGGATGGCACCCACGGCTCCCTCGGCGAGCAGGCGGGCGGTGACGCCGCCGGCGCTGGTGTTTTCGATCTGGCGGTTGGTGGTGACCATCGAGAAGAAGGCGATCACCATGAAGCTGAGAAGGATGACGAGCGCCATGGTGATGACCAGAGCGATGCCTCTTTGGGAGGATCTGGGAAATTGAGGGTTTTTGCTTTGCATCAGTGGCGGAGCGGGATTCAGGGTATGACTTTACCCACGGGATTGGGAAATTTTTTTGCGAGACCGGCATGTGAATCGCGGTCATCGGTGATCCTGGCCCAGTCGCGTTCGGCCTTGCGCAGTTCCGTGAGGGTGGAGGCCAGCGCGGGAGCGGAGAGCAGGTTGTTCATGCAGTCCGGATCATTTTCAATCTCGTAGAGTTCCTCGTCAGGGATACTGCCCGTTACGAATTGTGCAAGCATCTTGTGCGCCTTGGTGCCTTTGGCAGCCAGCGTCTCGCCATAGGCACGGTTGTCCCAGCCTTTGACCTGCCCGACATCGCCATTGAGTGGCGGGTTTTTGAAGGTTCCCTTCGGTTTCTCGTGGTTGCGGATGTAGTAGAAGCGGCCATCGGAAACGGCCCGCGAGAGTCCGTGCTCGGAGTTCGGCACGAGAATCGTCGTGCGCTCCGGGAACGCGGGTTTTGAACCGTCGAGCAGCGGCCAGAGCGAACGCCCTTGCATGGTGGGAGGGGCGGGAATGCGGGTGAGCTCCAGAATCGTCGGGGCCAGATCGATGTGCGAAACCGGGGCGGCCACGATTTGATCCGGGCGGACACCCGGCCCGCGAATGATCAGTGGCATGTGCATGCTGGCGATGTAGCCAGCGCCTTTGGCCCGATGATAGGGCATGCCGTTATCGGAGGTGAAAATCACCAGCGTCTGCTCCGCGAGGCCGCTCTCTTTCAGGCCTTCGAGCACGGCTGCCACGCAGTCATCCGTGATCTGTGTGGCTTCGAGAAACTGCGCGAAGCCGTCACGGACGATCGGCGTATCCGGCAGCCAGGCCGGCAGCTTGATCGCCGCGCGGTCGATTTTCCGGGGCCCGCCCGGCGGCAATTGATTGGCCAGGAATTGGAGCCGGTATGGCCGGTGCGGAGAGCTGATATTGGCCATGATGAAAAACGGTTTGCCGGCGGCGGCCGCTTTCACCTCTCCGGCGAGCCGCCGGTAGTCCTCTGGTTTTTGGTGATAATCGAAGCCTTGGTCGAAAGGGAATTTCCAAGCCGG
>CANLKN010000087.1 GCA_947491475.1 Akkermansiaceae bacterium
GGTTTGGCGGGAGTTGGCGCAGTTGCTTGCGGTGGCTTGCTGGCGAGTTGTTGGTGCAAGTCCGTTTGGGAGATGGGAATAGAGATCGGGAAATCGGTTTTGGGGGCGGTGACGATGGCGTGGGTTCCCTCCACGCGCAGGAGGTTCACTTTGCTGCCAGCGGCGATGGTCAGCGCGACGCCGGCGGAGGGATCAGAGAATTTGGCATCGGCCTTGAGCGTCACGCTTTTGGGAAGCTGCTCCGCGCTGAGACCCGCCGGGTCGATGCCCGGGACGACCGTTGATTCGCTTTGGGTGTCATTTTCGGCATAGCCGGTAAGGGTTTTGCGCAGCGTCGGCTCAACCACGTAGCCGAGGACACCTGCCACTGCGATTCCGGCGAGGATCAGGATGGTTTTCATACGCGGATGGATACGTAGGCGGGAACAATGCTCTTGGAAAGGATTTCAATCGCCTGAAAGTGCTTCAAGCTGAGCGAGGGCTTTGGTGAAACTGGCAATGGCGAGATAATACCGCAGCCCCCAGTATGCCCAAATGGAACCTGACCCTATCACAGCCCAACCAGCAGGTTGGGCCGAGATCGTATTACAATCCTCAAAAAACCGGACGTCCCGGCCATATACAGGGCCGTTCACCCTCGACCCCGCGGCGTTCCGTTCCTATGACGGCCGGCCGCATGACCCGCCCCTTTCCCGGACAACGATGGATTTGCACTTCCGAACCAACCTACGGATTGGGGATCATCGCGGCGGTGGACGGCGATATCGTCGAAGTCCGCTTCCCCGCCGCGGAGGAAAACCGGACCTATGCCTTCGGGTCCGCGCCGCTTGTTAGAGTGTGTTTCGGACCGGGCGATGTGATTTTCAACCGCGACGGCCGCGAGCTGTTGGTGGAAACGGTTTCCACTCACGGACATCTGCTCGCTTACCATGGCGGCGGCTTGCAGATCACCGAGGGTGACTTGCTCGACACCCTGAATTTCATCCGCCCGGAAAAACGCCTGCTCGCCGGCCTCTCGGACCATCCCAGGGATTTCGACCAGCGCCTGCAGGCGCTCGATTGGAACACGCGCATCCGCCAGTCGCCGGCGCGCGGCTTCACCGGAGCCCGCATCGACTTGATCCCGCACCAGCTCGCCATCGTTGCCGAAACCGCCGGCCGGCTGCATCCGCGCGTGCTGTTGGCCGATGAAGTAGGGCTCGGAAAAACCATCGAGGCCTGCCTGATCCTGCACCGCCTTCATCTCACAGGTCTCGCCGGGCGCATTCTCATCCTGGTGCCCGAGCCGCTGGTTCACCAGTGGTTCGTCGAACTGCTCCGGCGCTTCAATCTGCTTTTCGCGATCTTCGATGAGGACCGCTGTTCATCCATCGAGGCGCATGATGCGGAAGCCAATCCGTTTCTCGATTCCCAACTCATTCTCGCCGCCACCGATTTTCTAACAAACTCGTCTCAACGCGCGGCACAGGCACACGCCGCGGGATTCGACCTGCTCATCGTGGATGAGGCGCATCATCTCGAATGGTCGCCTGAGCAGCCATCCGCCGCGTATGAAATGGCCGCCACGCTTGCCCGGGAAATCCCGGCGCTGCTGCTGCTCACCGCCACGCCCCAACAACTCGGGCCGGCCGGCCACTTCGCACGCCTCCGCCTGCTGGACCCGGACCGCTATTCCGATCTCGACGCCTTCGTGGCCGAGAGCCATGCCTACGCGCCGCTTGCCGCCGCCGTCGAGACTCTGAAAAACGGCGGCATCCCCGAAAACATCGAGTCCTTCACCGCGCTCTCGCCTCGTGCCACGACCCATCTAACAGAACTGCGTTCGGGCGACGAATCAGCCCGCGCCGCACTCATCGCGGAGTTGATCGACTCCTTCGGCACCGGCCGCGTTTTGTTCCGCAACACGCGCGAGCAGCTGCCCGGATTTCCCGAGCGCCAGCCGCACCTTCATCCATTGATGGAAGGTGAATCACCCTACGCGTGGCTCGCCGGCTTGCTCCGCTCACTGCCGGAAAGCGAAAAAATCCTACTCATCACCAGTTCGCCTGAAGCCGCCATCACGGTGCAGGAAAAACTGCTCGCCGAGATCCACGTCGAGGCCGCCTTGTTTCACGAAGAACTCACTTTGCTTCAACGCGATCGCAACGCCGCATGGTTCGCCGATCCCGAAGGCGCGCGCATCCTCATCTGCTCGGAAATCGGTAGCGAAGGTCGCAATTTCCAGTTCGCCCGCCACCTTGTGTTGTTCGGCCTGCCACGCGATCCGGAAGTCCTTGAGCAACGCATCGGCCGGCTAGACCGCATCGGCCAGACCGGCACCGTGCACATCCATGTGCCCTACGGCATCGGCAGCCGCTCGGAACTCCACGCGCGCTGGCTGCATGAGGGACTCGACGCCTTCACCCGTCCGCTCAAGGGTGCCACCGCCCTTGCATCCGTGTTGCTCCCGGAGCTGGATGACATAAATATAGAAAACTTCGACTCGTTTCTCAAACGAAGCCGCGCTCTCAAGCAAAGCATCGCCCGCGAACTTGCCAGCGGCCACGACCGCCTGATCGAACTCGGCGCTCCCGCAGCCGGACTCGCGGCATCATTGATCCATGATATCCAAGCCGCCGATTCCAACCCGCGCTTTGAAAAATTCGTCATCCGTTTGTTTGATCACCTCGGTCTCGACGTTTCCGATCTATCAACCCGCAGTTATCATTTTCATCGCGGCCAGCGCCACAGTGAGGCCTTTGCCGACCTGCCGCCGGAAGGTTTATCCGCCACCTTTGACCGCACGACGGCACTTGCCCGAGAAGATCTCGCATTTCTAACACCTGATCATCCTGTGTTCCGAAGCGCGCTCGAACAATTCCTCGATGGCGAATCCGGCAACTCCTCGTTCGCTCTTTGGAAAACCGGCAAGGGCAAGGCCGTGCTGCTCGAATGCGCTTTCGTGATCGAAGTGCTTGCTCCCACGCGCCTGCACCTCGACCGCTTCCTGCCACCGACCGTCATCCGCATGATCGTCGATCACCAGGGACGGCCCGTTGTCAATCATCCGCCAAGCGCGGTGCTGCAAGCCGGCGACCCGCGCCGCCTCGTCAGTCAGGAAACGTTCCGCCGCGATCTGTTTCCAAAAATGTTAGAGGCCGCCCGCTCGCTCGCCACCGCAGCCAGCGCAAACACCATGGAAAGCGCCGGTCATCAGGCTGCCGAAACACTGGGCAACGAACTCGCCCGCCTTGAAGACCTCGCCACCCGCAATTCACAAGTTTCACCATCGGAACTCACAGCTCTTCGATTCCTCCGCGATGAAACCCTCGCCGCCTTGGCCGCACCACGCATCCGCCTCGATGCCGTGAGGCTCATCTGGCGTGAGTAGGGCGATTTTCGTTAGCCCGCGGCCTCGGGACGTGCGATGAGCTCGGAGAAGCGTTCTTCGAGTTGGTTGAGAATGGCGGTGTCCTCGATTTTCCCGCCCTCTGCCGTGGTGATGTAAAGGGTGTCCATGGCCACGCCTTTTTCGGTGCAGATGCGGGCGTGGGCGGTGTTCAGGCCGTGCTGGTTGATGGTGTGGAAGAGGTCATGCAGCAGGCCGATGCGGTCGAGCGCCTGGAGTTCGACGGTGGTGCAACTCGGGTGGAGGTCGTTGCTGACGTAGGCGCGCACCGGCACCGGAATGCCATGGTCGGTGCGGGGTTTGAGGAAATTGACGCGCAGCTTGAGGTATTTTTCGGGCTCGTATTCGCCGGCGGAGAGGATGGTCTCGAAGGTTGCGAGGAAGCGCTTGCGCGTGGCCGCGGAGGAGACCGCCTCGAAGTTGGTGGTGCAGACGCGGAAGATGTTCACCACGATGCCGTCGCTGCGGGTGAACAAATCGGCTGATAGAATGTTGATCTGCTCGGATGCGAGGGCGCAGCAGATTTTCTCCAAAAGCAGCGGTTTGTCGCGGGTGGCAAGCACGACTTCCGAGTAGCCGCGTTCGGTGTGGTCGATCCACTTGATGCATGAGGCGAAGGGGTCTTTTGTTTCCGCCTCGCGATGGAGGAAATGGCGGACGCTGCGCACTTGGGTGACGATGTGCGCCGGTTGGCGGAAGTGGAATGCGGCGGCGGGCATGTTCTCGAAGTGCCGCATGATGTCCGGGTGGTAGTCCTCGCGCATCAGTTCGATCACGGCATCGCGCAGGGCGAGGCGGTCGGCGTCGAGTTTCTGCGAGTATTTCTCGCGTCCGTCCTCAAGGAAGCTGTGCGCGGCCGAGTGGAGTTGGAGCATCAGGCTTTCCTTCCAGCCGTTCCATGCGTCCGGCGCGGTGGCGTTGGAATCGACGAAGGTGAAGAGCAGCAGGGCGTCGAGATTGGAGGTGTTTTTGACGATGGCACAGAACTCGGCGATGACCTCGGGATCGTCGAGATTGCGGGTGGTGGCGGTGCGCCAGAAGGTGAGGTGGTTATCCACCAGGAACATGATGAGCGTGCGCCGCGCGCCCTGGATCTGCAGGCGGTTGCAGAGTTTGGCGGCGAGGATGGCGGAACCGTCGATGTGCTCGCGCACGTTTTCGGCGCGGCCGGTATCGTGCAGGATCAACGCGAGATAGAACGCGTAGGGATCGGCGATTTCATGAAACAAGCGCCGGTAGATGATACGGCGCGGGTTTTCCTCGGCGATGAGTTTGTCGAGTTCTTCGACGCAGCGCAGCGTGTGTTCGTCGGCGGTGTAGCGGTGGAAGAACTCGTGCTGGACGAGGCAGTCGAGCGCGCCGAACTCGGGCAGGTAGCGGCCAAGGAAGCCGATGCGGTGCATCAGTCGCAGCGTGCGCGCGACATCGCCCTTGCGCTCAAGGATGGCCTGGAAGATCTGGCGGTTGGTTTTCGAATAACGGAACGGGCGGTCGATGTCGTCCCAGTGCTGGGCGATGAGGCGGCGCAGCTGCGGGCTGAGCTTGAGGTTGCGCAGCTGGCAGTGTTGGAAAAGCCGCATCAGGCGGCTGGGATCGTCCTTGAAAACATCCGGGTTAGTGGGAAACAGGCGTCCGTCGCGGGCAACGAAGCCGTCGAATTCCTCGCGGCTTTTCTTGCGGAAGGTAAGGAACGAGCGGATGCCGGACTCGGCGCGCTTGTCCTGCTCGATCTCGAAGGCTTCCATCAGCGAAGTGGTGTGCTGATAGATATGTCTGGTGTGGCGGTAATAGTCCCGCATGAAAGCCTCGGTGCTGCGAAGGATGTCGCGCTGCGGATAGTTGAAGGCGGTGGCCACCACCCCCTGCAGATGGAGTGTGAGCTGGTCGGTGCCCTTGCCAGTGTGATAGTGCAGCTCGTTGCGCACGCGGTGGAGGAAACCATAAGCTTCCTCCATTTCGCGGAAGGCGGAGGCGGTGAGCAGTTTGCTTTCCACCAGATCCTTGAGATCGGCGCTGCCCTGTTTCACACGCGCGACCCATTGCACGCTGTGATAATCGCGCATGCCGCCGCAGCCTTCCTTTACATTGGGTTCCTGCAGGAAAACGGTGTGCGAGTATTTTTCGTGCCTGCTGCGCAGATCCTGGCGGCGCAGTTCGAAAAAGGCGGCCTGGTTCTTGTTGATGCATTCCTTGGCGAAGCGGTTACGGAAATTGGCGAACAAGGCGGCGTCCCCGGCGATCAGGCGCGAGTCCATCAGCGAGGTTTTGTTTTCCTGGTCGGTGTTCGCCTGCTCGACGCACTCGGCGATCGAGCGGCAGGCGTGCCCCACCTTGAAACCGACATCCCAGAGCGGATAAAGCACGTCCTGGACGAGTTCCTGGAGAGGCTTGGGCAGCTTGTTGGATGCGCGCGGCAGCAGGAACAGCAGGTCGATGTCGGAGCGTGGATTGAGCAGGCCGCGGCCGAAGCCGCCGGTGGCAACCAGCGCGATGTGGCCGGCCACGCCATCCTTGCCGCGAGCCTTGATGGCGGCTTCGAGGATGGAGGCAAGCAAGGTGTCGATGACTTTCGCGCGGTCGGCGGAGATTTCGAGTCCGCCGCATCCGGCACGGTGGCGGGCGAGGATCAGCTCTTCCTCCACTTCGAGGAAGCGCTTGTAGCAGGTGATGCGCTCAGCGGGCGAAAGCTGGCCGTCGATGGCGGGCTTGAGGGCTTCGCGGGCGTGTTGTTCGAGCGTCTTGAGGTAGTCGGCCATGCGTTGAGAAACTGAGGGTGGGGGCTTGTGTGGTGAGGTCAAGCGCGGTGCGCCATCCGCGTGCCGACCTTGGCGTAAAGTTCGGTCTGACGTGATGAGTGGTCGGCGAGGTCGTGTTCGAGTTTCACCACGCCGGGCTCGAAGATGGTGATCGTCGAGGATCCTCCGAATGCGAAGTAGCCTTTCTCCGCGCCTTTTTCCACAGGATTTCCCGGTTTGAAGGTTTGCCGGATGGTGCCCACGCAGGTGGCTCCGATTTCCAACAATAGAACGGTGCCGAAGTTTTCCGTTTGCAGTGGAGTGATGGTGCGTTTGTTGGTCCAAAGGTAGGACAGGCGTTTGCGCAGCGCGATGGGTGAGACTGAAAACAAGGGGCCGTCAATCAGGCGGGTTTCGCCGGGAGTGCCGGCCACCGGGAAGTGGAATCGATGATAATCCACCGGGCAAAGTCGCGAGAGGATCAGCGTTCCATCCGCATACTTCGCCGCGAGATTCTCATCGCCTAACAGTTCCGTGAGATCGAATTTCTGGCCTTTCACAAACACGCCCCCGATCTCAGAGGCGCGCTGGAATCCGAGATGCCGGCCGTCCGCCGGAAACACCACGCTGGTTTCATCAAGGTCCACCGGCCGGGCGGCAGGCTTGAGTTTGCGGTAGAAAAACTCGTTGAAACTGCGGAACGATCCGGACGCGTCCGCGAAGTCGGCGGGATTCAGCCCGTATTTTACGATGAACGGAGCCACCCGTGCGGCGGATTTTGCGGTGCTCATGCGGCGTCCATACCAAGCCGAGAAAAACGGACGTTTCACAAACGCATTGAGCGAAATGGCACCCAGCGGATGGCCGTAAGTCCAGCGCAGAAAGCTCTCACCATAGACTTCTTCGGTCTCGATGGCACCCGTGTGGCGGTTGAAATAGCGGATCGGATCCATGCCGCGCTTGTCTAAAGGTGCGGGCGATGATTCGCAAGATCCGCGACGCGATATCTCTGAAAGCCCGAACATCAGCATAAATTTAATTTTTTCTGGCGCGAATCCGTGCTAAACATCCGGGCGTGAGATTTATCAGTTGGTTTCTGCCATGCTGCCTGTTGGCGTTCGTGTGCCTTCAGTGTCGGCCGATGGGACCGGTGGTGGGCACGCCTGAGCGCGTCTTGATTTCCGCCGGTGGTTCCGGTGGCCAGCAGAAGGTCCCGATGTCCCGGATGCTGCGCGATGTGAATCTCAAGACGGACATGGTCCCGCGCGGCAGGCACGGCCGCAAGGTGGTGCGACCGATGAGGCCGCGCTACATCACGATCCACTCCACTCAGAACTACACGGCGGACGCGTGGAAGCATTCGCAAGCTCTCAAGAACGGCGCTCTGCGCTCTCCCAAGACCCGCTATGGCAACCGGATCGGCTACCTGATCTGGCATTTCACCACCGATGACAAGGTGTCCATCCAGCACATGCCCACCACCGAGCAAGGCGAGCACGCGGATTTCCACGGCCCGGGAAACCGGCTCTCCATCGGCATCGAGATGTGCGAGCACCGCGGCAGCAACAAGCGCGAGACCATCGAGCGCACCGCCAAGCTCACCGCCGTGCTGATGAAGAAGAACAATATCCCGCTGCGCCAGGTGGTGCCGCACTACCATTGGCCGCGCAAGGGGCGCAACCCGGCGAACAAGAACTGCCCGCACTTCCTGCTGGATAACGGCAGGCCGGGCAAAAAATGGCGCTGGTTCCTCAGCCGCGTGAATGATCACTACCAGCGTCTTGAGTGATGTTGCAGCCCTCCAAGGATTTCGGCAGTCCCGGCAACCGCGATGTGGTGCTTGATCCTGCGGTGTTCTATGTTTGCCAGCGCTGCACGAATTGCTGCAAGTGGCCGGGTGATGTGAGGATCGAAGAAAATGAAATCGCTCCCATCGCCGCGTTTCTCGGTCTCGGCGAGGCGGAGTTCATCCGGAAATTCACCCGCCTGCGCTCCAACCGCCAGGGGCTCTCGCTCATCGAAAAGGACAACCACGAGTGCATCATGCTCGATGGCGACGCCTGCCGCATCCACCCGGTGAAACCCGAACAATGCGCCGGCTTCCCCAACAAGTGGAACTTCCCCGGCTGGCGCGATGTCTGCCAGGCCGTTCCCGTGCCGGCGTGAGCGGAACTTTCATGAAAAATACCGCCGCACCCTCCTCTGGGGCCCGGACCTGTCTGTGGCCTGATCAACAAGCGGTCCACTTTGACGCCCAGGGCATCCGCCACGGCGACGAGTTGTCCAGCCTGCCGGCGCTTTCACTGACCCCGTTCATTTCCCGGCGAGCCAGAGGCAGGCGTGGATTTTGAAATCGATGATTTTGCCGGCCGCCTCTTGCGCCGCGAACCATTCGCGCAGCCCGGCGAGCGGCACATGGTGCACCGTGATGTTCTCGCCGCTCACGCCGCCGCCCTGGTGCTCGCGGACCAGACCGGTGGCGAGAAACAAGTGGATGATCTCGGAAGTCATGCCGGCGGAGGTGGGTGTGTCGATGAGCCGGGTGATCGTTGCCGCGCGGTAGCCGGTTTCCTCTAACAACTCGCGGGCCGCGGTTTCCTCCAGCGACTCGCCACGATGCTCGTCCTCATCGCCGACGATACCGGCCGGGATCTCAATGACGTTCGCACCCACCGGGATGCGGAATTGCTCGACGAGCACGATTTCGCCGTCGGGCGTGATGGGCAGGATGCCGACGCAGGAATTCGAATGCGGGCGGCGCACGAAGTCCCAGCGGCCGATGCGGTGCAGCCGCAGCCATCGGGTTTCAAACAAGGTTTCGATCTCGGACATGGACGGAGTGGCGCAAGAAACACTGGCACGCGGCAGTGAAGCGGGATACTTCCGGCGCGCGCCAATGCCCCGCCACGATTTACAGATTCCCGTCAGCTTCAAGCACCGTATCGTGTTCACGCGGGATGCCTTCGCACCGGAAAACCCGGAGCTGGCGGAAATTCTCCGTGAGGGCGGCGGACGGCGCGCGCTGGTCCTGATCGAAAAACCAGTGGCCACCGCATGGCCCGCGCTCGAAACGTCGATCGAGCGCTATTTCGCAGAGTCACCTGTCGAACTCGCCGCCGTGCAACTGCTCCCCGGCGGCGAATCCATCAAGTCCGACGACTCGCAAGTCCGTGAAACCTGGAAGCTTATCGCCGCCGCGCACCTCGACCGCCATTCGTATCTGCTGGCCATCGGCGGCGGCGCGTTTCTCGATGCGGTGGGATTCGCAGCCGCCACCGCGCACCGCGGCGTGCGCCTGGTGAGGTTTCCCACCACCACCCTCTCCCAGGACGACAGCGGCGTGGGCGTGAAGTGCGCGATCAATGCCTTCGGCAAAAAAAACTGGATCGGTGCTTTTTCCGTGCCCTTCGCGGTGATCAACGACCTGTGTTTCCTCCACAGCCAGAGCGAGGAAACCCGCCGCGCGGGATTGATCGAGGCGGTGAAAGTGGCACTCGTCAAGGACCGCGGGTTCTTCGAGTGGATCGAAGCGAATCTCACCGCGCTCGCGGCGCTGGAACCGTCGGCGCTCGAAACCTGCGTCGAGCGCTCCGCCATGCTCCACGCCCGCCACATCGCGGAAGGCGGCGATCCTTTTGAAACCGGATCCAGCCGGCCGCTCGACTTTGGTCACTGGGCGGCGCACAAACTCGAATCGCTCACTTCCTATCAAATCCCGCACGACCGCGCGGTGGCCGTGGGCCTCGCGCTCGACACCCTCTATTCCGCCCGCGCCGGGCTGGCACCCGCCGCACTCATCGAGCGCGTGTTTCCCGTGCTCCACGCCTTGCGCTTCACGATCTACCATCCGGCGCTCGATTGGCGCGATGAGGACGGCCGGCGCGTGGTCCTGCAGGGCCTCGACGAATTCCGCGAACACCTCGGCGGAGAGCTCACCGTGCTCATGCTGCGCGAAATCGGCAGCGGCGAGGATGTCCACCGGATCGATCCGGGCATACTCGGCACCTGCATCGACGAGCTGCGCGCGCTCCGCGAAAAAAGCGCCTGAGCCGCAGCCCAAGGGTTAGCAACCGGAACCCGCCCCGCTCCCGCCTGCCCGTCACCAATTGTTTGTCAGACAAATAATCAAATCTTACTTTCCTCCTCTTGGGCGTCGCACACCAATTGTTTGTCAGACAAATAATACAAATCTCACTTGCCTCCTCTTGGGCGTCTGGGCTGCGGGGGCACTTCACAGGGGCGGCAGCTGCGGATTTGGGCATTTACGCACCTGTGGGTTTCGCAACTGACTGAAGATGAATGGACTTTTTTTGACCTTGGAAATCACTCGGTGGCGGTGGAGGATACTTCCATGCCAGATCTTGTCCGGGTGGAACCGATCGCGCTGATGCCGACCCAGGCCGGCTGCGCCGTTTTTCTGGGCGATGGCTCCAAGGTGATTGTTTTCTACATCGATCCCGGCGTGGGTGCCTCGATCAACGCCTCGCTCAGCGGGCAACTGCCGCCGCGGCCGCTCACCCATGATCTCTATCTCCTCACGCTCGAAGCCTTCGGCGCGAAGGTCACCCGCGCGGTGATCGTGAGCATGGAAAACGAAGTTTATTTCGCGAGGTTGTTCGTCGAGGCGGAAAACGAAATCATGGAGCGCAAGATCATCGAGCTCGATGCCCGCCCGTCCGATTGCCTCGCGCTGGTGGTCCGCTGCGGCGCGCCGCTTTATGTGGTGCGTGAACTGTGGGATTCGCTGCAGGACATGTCCGCGGTGCTCGCCGAGATGCGCGAAAACATTGGCGGCGACGAGCGCGACACCTGATGCGTTTGTTGGATGCGGCGGTTTTTTTCCGTGTCAAGCAGTTGGCTTCGTGGTTCGTATCGCCCGCGTGAGTCACAAAAAATCATTTCGAGACCGGGTGATCGCCCCTTCTTTGCTGGCGGCGGATTTTTCAAAAACCGGCGATGAGGTCCGCCGCGCAGTCGCCGCCGGGGCCGACTGGATGCACCTCGATGTGATGGATGGCCATTTTGTGGACAACATCTCCTTTGGCCCCGCGATGGTGGAAACCGTCAACCGCGCCAGCGACATTTTCCTCGACGTCCATCTGATGATCTCGCGGCCCGATCATTACCTGCAACGTTTCATTGCTGCCGGCTCGGACCTCATCACCGTGCACGTCGAGGCGGATCACGATGTCGCGGCTACCCTGCGGCGCATCCGCGCGGCGGGCTTGCAGGTGGGCCTGGCCCTCAACCCCGCCACGCCGATTGCGGCGGTGGAACCGTTTCTCGATCAGATCGACCTGCTGCTCTGCATGACCGTGGTCCCCGGATTCGGCGGCCAGGCATTCATGCCGGAAGTGCTGGAAAAAATCACATCGGCCGCGGGGATTCGTGAAATGCGTGGCTTGTCCTATCATATCGAGGTGGACGGCGGCATCGATGCGCTCACCGCCGCGCCTTGTTATGATGCCGGGGCCAATGTGATGGTAGCCGGTTCCTCCACCTTCCGCGCAAGTGACATGGCCGCGGCGGTCGCGGCGATCCGCACGGCTTGAGTTGCCGAGCCGCTGGCTGGTTATGGCGGCGGGCGAGACGCCCGCGCCACGGTTTGCTTCCCTGCTACCGGGCGCGGATGCTTGCGGCGCTGATCCGGCGGATTGACAAGCATGAGCCCATTCCATAATCAGGACGCATGGCAGATACAACGCAGGACGGCTGGTTTTTTACTCGCGAAGGCGTGCAACAGGGGCCGGTGACGATTGCGGAGCTGCGGAGCAAGGCGCGCGATGGAGGGCTCAATCCGCGGCTCGACATGGTCTGGACGCAAGGCATGCCCGATTGGAAACCCGCGGGTGAAATCGAGGACTTGTTTGAAAAACGCAGCTTGCCGGGCGCTCAGGAAGCGTTCGCCCCGGCAGTCGATCCGTATCAAATGCCGCAGATGGGCGGGCCTTCGGAGATGCTCAGCCAGGACGGCAGCTGGCCGGGTGCGCGGCGGCGCAGTTTTTATCTGATGACGCTGTTGTTTCCGTTCATTTGGAATTTAGGTTTTGCGTTGGGAGCGACCGCGCTGGCGCAACAATTCGGCGCGGAAATCATGGGCGTGGCCACCCTCGGCGCGGCCTTTGTGCCGTTGGTTTTCGCCATTTATTACGGACTTCAACGCCTGACGAACCTGGGCATGAGCCGTTGGTGGTATCTTGGAAACCTGGTGCCTTTCCTGAATCTGTGGGTCAGCTACCGGATGTATGTCTGTCCGGCGGGGTATGCCTACCACAAGAAGCTCGATGGCCCGGGCGTGGTGCTTGCCATTCTTTTCTGGCTGATGATCTTACTCGGGCTGCTGATGCTCGCCACATTTGTGGCGGTCATGTTCGGAGCCATCAACAACCCGGAATTGCGCCAGATGTTTGATGAGGCCTTGCGCCCGTTGCAGGAAGGAGCTGGCGTGCAGTGATCCACTGCTCGAAAGTGGCCGATGAACGCCGCGAGGCCGGAGCGATGGAATGCTGGCTGCTGCACGGCGCGGTGGGCATGGCGGCGGACTGGCGCCCATTTGCGAAACGGCTCGCTGATGCGAAAACCGGCACCCGCGCGGTGGATTTGTGGCGTTTTCTCGAATGCGCGCCGATGCCCTTGATGAATTTCGGCCCGGCCTTCAATGCGGAGGCCGGCGGCGAGGTTTCTCGTGGCGGGCGGCGCGCGTTGTTGGGTTATTCGATGGGCGGACGTCTGGCGCTGCATGCCCTGTTGGATCAGCCGCATCCATGGCAGGCGGCGGTGATTGTCTCCGCGCATCCGGGATTGGAAATTCCCGGCGACCGCGAGACGCGGATGGCGGCGGATGCGGCGTGGGCATCGATGGCGCTCACTGCGAACTGGCAGGAGTTTCTCACGGCATGGGAAGCACAGCCGGTGCTCGCATCGTCGGGCATCCGGGCGTCTCAAGCTTCCGGTGCCCTTGCGATGCGCCGCCGGGAAATCGCGCGCAGCTTCGTCGATTGGTCGCTCGGCTGCCAGCAAGCGCTGTGGTCCCGATTGCATGAAATCACCATTCCCGTGCTGTGGGTGGCCGGGGAAAACGACCCGAAGTTTCTGGAGATGGCGCGGCGCGCCGTGGCGGAGATTCCCTCAGCCAAGCTGGCCATCGCTCCGGGTGCCGGGCA
This sequence comes from Akkermansiaceae bacterium, assembly GCA_947491475.1. Classification (GTDB taxonomy): domain Bacteria; phylum Verrucomicrobiota; class Verrucomicrobiia; order Verrucomicrobiales; family Akkermansiaceae; genus Luteolibacter. Next base: position 13,287 of record CANLKN010000087.1, read on the forward strand.
CCGCGTGCCATGGCAGGCGGAGGAATGGCTGGCCGCACAAGTGGCGGATTTCCTTCATTTCTCTCTCTAGACCCTCAGATGGGGCTCACAGTCCCCCCTTGATTTCCCGCATTCCGGTGCGTCAGTCAGCCCGCAGTCCATCATGCTCTTTCTCGAACAACTCCGCGGCGAGCTCCGCAAACTTTTCGCCCGGCCGCGCACTTGGATGGGCTATGGCGCGTTTCTCCTCATGGAGGCGGTGATCCTGTTTGTTTACAAACTGGAGCGCAGCCAGAACCACATGCGCGGCCTCATCGAGCGCAACGGCCTCGAGTTCGGCACCTACTACAGCTCGCTCACCATCACCTTCACCATCATGCTGCTGAGCATGTTTCTGTTAGGCTCGATCTACTTCGCGCTGGTCGCCGGCGACATCGTGGCCAAGGAAAACGAGGACGGCAACCTGCGGCTGGTCTTCGCCCGGCCGGTCAGCCGGCTGCGGCTGTTGCTGGTGAAATACACCGCCGTCTCGCTCTACACGTTCAGCTTCGTGTTTTTTGTCGGCATTTCCGGCTACGCGATGGCGGTGGCGGCGGTCGGCTGGCAAGGCGGATTGTTCGTGATGGAGCCGAAAATGAAGATTTTCGCCGCTTATCCCGACTGGTGGGAGGGTGCGGGCCGGTTGGCGCTTTCCGCGGCGGGCATCGGCCTGAGCATGATCACGCTGTCGTCGATCGCCTTCATGTTTTCCTGCTTCAAGATCAAGCCTGCGGCGGCGACGATCATCACGCTGACCATTCTCTTTGTGGACATGATCTTGCAGAACTTCCCGTTCTTCAAACCCTACGAAAGCTGGTTCATCACCTGGCGGATGAGCGCCTGGGTGTTCCTGATGGAGCAGCACATTTCGTGGCCGAAAATCGTCGAATCCTACGTCCTGCTGTTCGGCCTCAACATCACGCTGTTTGTGATCGGCTGGCTCGCCTTTCAGACGCGCGATTTCAAAACCTGAGGGGGGCCGCACGCGTCATGCGTGCATCCTTGCGCCTCTTGCGCAAGACCGGGCCTTACCAGTTGATGTTCTGGCCACGCACATCCACGTGGGTGAAATTCCAGTATCCACCCACGCCGCCTTTGAAAAGCCCGAGGTTGCGCAGTTCGCGGGCGGTGGCGGTGACACGCGAGGCGCGCATCGGAAAACGGAAATCCACCGCGATGTTGGCCTGGTGCCATGATCCCCGGCGGCCGCCGCAACGGGCGTTGTATTCCTTGCAACGGTAGGTGGAGATCACCTCCACCTCGGAAACATTCATTTCCAGGGCGATGCGCTCCACCACCCGGAGCGTGTAGCCCATGCGCTTCCACCACGCTTTGGGCGGCAGCGTGTTCCAGACGCCGCCACTGCACTTGGCGTGGGAAAGAATCACATCCTTCGGTTGGATGCGCTTGAGCCCGAGCGTGTTGAGGTAGCGCAGGTAGTCATTGGCGGTGCTCGCGTGGCGGATCGCCCATTCTTCGGGCAGCACTCCCGGGATCGTCACCGGTGCCGGGGTGTAGGGCACCGCGCGGCTCGACGGGCTCTGGCTTGAGGTCGGCACCGATACCTTGGGCATCGCGTTGCCTTTTTTCAGCGCCGTAAACGCCTCCGCCGGACTGGCGCTGGCAAGCACTCCAAGACCCGCAAGGCCCAAGGTGCCCAGCACTCCGCGGCGGCAGATCAACTGGCTCTCATTCGTGTCAGGGGCGTTCAATTCGTCAGGGAAAATCATGGATTCAAGGGAATGGCACTTGGCTTGCGAAGCCGTTTCCGTGCCGAAACACGGGCGTTCTTTGCGTCGGGCACTGCGTAAGTTCCCGTGGACAAAAACAAATGACACGCAGGCCGCAAGCAAAAAAAGCCCAGTCGATCTAACCAAAAACGCCGCTCCTTGGGCCTTGGGGGCACGGAGGGGCGATCTCCGAATCGCCCTTGTCCATGGGGGGACAATGGGAAGCGCTTCGCTTTCACTCATTGGCTTTCCCATGGGCCACGGCGGATCGGAGGCCGCCGCTCCTTGGGCCTTGGGGCCTGTCTGTAAAAAACCCGCGGGACGCAGCAGCATCCCGCGGGTGGGTATGGAAGCAACAACCTCGGGAGATTGATCAGGGAGCCGCCACTTGGGCCACCCGCAGGCGGGCGAAGATCTTGCTGGCTGGCGTGCCGGTCACGGTGGCGCTCACTTCCACCAGATCCGGGGTGCCGGCCGTGATCACGGCGGGTGCGCCAAAAGTCACGTTGGTGCCACCCGCTGCCACGCCGGAGGCCTGCCAGTTGGTCAGGTCCGCCGACCACTCGTATTCAAAGGACAGATCGTCGGCGATGGCCGCTTCCGCAGCCAGCGTGTGGCGGAACTTCAGGCTGCCGGCACTGACGGAAACCGCCGTCAGCCCTTGGTTGGGCACCGCCGGGCTGCTGCCCAGGATGTTCTCCAGCGCGTTGGCCAGACCGTCTTTGTCGAAATCGTCGCTGAATCCGACAAGCAGACCCACTTCAAACAAGTCGATCCAATCGGCAAAGTTGTTGCCGGGAGGCGTGGGCACGTTGCTGGTGCCGGGAGTCGGGGCTTGGGCCACGTAGAGGGTGCTGTCGTAGGGTGCGCCGCCGTTGGGCAGGCGGGCGATTGAGACCGCCTCGGATGCCGGGAAGGCCCCTTCATCGACCTGCGGCTTGCCGGGGGTGAGCGCAGCCAGCAAGAGGGTGGCGTCCAGATCGTCGGTGCCATAGACCACGGCGTCCACCAAGACGGCTGGAGCGCTTGCGGCCGGCGTGCCGTCAGCGACAGGAGTCAGGCTGGCCAGGCAGAGAGCCACGGCATCCGCCCCGTTCTGCAAGCCGCCCACAGGAAAGGTGACCGCGACGTTGGGAACATCGGGATTACCCACCACCAAGAAGCCATTGGCCGGAATGGTTTGGCCGCTGAGGTCAATCGTGCGGTAAGAGACGGCCAAAGGCGTAGCCGTCGAGCCGCCGTTGTAGAACACCATCACCACCCCATCCAAGGAGATTGGCTCACTGGAATTGTTATAAAGTTCCACAAACTCTGCCGTGTCGGTGCCGGGAGAGTCCGAGTCCAGCTCGTTGATGACCACCGGGTATGGCAGGTCTGCCGGATCGTCCTGCACTGCGAGCGTGTCGCTGGCGGCAAGATGCATGTCGGCGCTCACTGTGACAGCGAGCTGCCTGTCTCCGGAAATCCAGGGGTTATCTACCAGCGTAATGTCGAAATTCGCACTGCTTTGGCCTACCGGAATCGTGACGGTCAACTCCGTGGTTGCCACAGCGGGGTTGCTTCCTGCGATGATCACAAGCAGCTCGGCGCCCGTATCGCCGCTGCGGGTGACGGTGGCGGTAGCTGTGCCGGCACTCTCGAAAACCGATGTGGCCGGAATGACGAGCGTGAGCGTTTCGACGGGCTGGGTGGCGCTCAGATACCAGTCGTTTTCGGGCAATGCGGCATCCACTTCTTGATAAGTTTTGGTGGCCCAGACATTGGCGTAATCCAAGACCGAGCTGCCGTCGGCGAAATCAAAGCCCGGGCCGGCGTTGAGGCGGTAAAACGAGATATTGTCAGGGACATTTGTAGCAACCGAAAACGCGTCCACTACCTCGTCCAGGGTGAACCCGGGGCCGTTGTAGAGCACAATGCTGTCATCACCGTTGAACGCCATCGATGAATTCACCGCAGGCTCGACCTGGTCAAAGTTGACGGCGGCATATTCCGGGGCGACCGCAAGTTCCTGCTTCACCAGAAAATAGCCGTTGGCGGGAATGGTGCCGGTCAACACGGTAACGCGGGTGCTGCTGGCCGAACCGGTTTTCCATAACGCGCGGTCCTCGTTGCCCCAGGCCACCAGACGGTAGCCATCCAGCGAGATCTCGCTGCCGGTGAGATTCTGCAGCTCGACGTATTTGTTGCTGGAAAGGCCATCGTAGTATTGGCTGATGACGATAGCCGGGGTATCGCGGGTGGTGAAATTCCACGCGGCGGCTCCGCTAATGGCGGCGGAGTTGTTGAGAGCGACATCGGTGAAGGCACCGGCGCTGACTTCCACGTAGTAGCCGGTGGCGTAGTCGAGCACGGTGGACGGATTGAGGGTGGCGGTGGTGCCGGAAACGGAAACCAATGCGCCGGGCACGGTGAGGGTTTCCACCA
>CANLKN010000088.1 GCA_947491475.1 Akkermansiaceae bacterium
CGGCAAATCCACCCTCGCCTTCGACATCCTCTTCGCCGAAGGCCAGCGCCGTTTCCTCGACTCGATGTCCGCCTACGCCCGCCAGTTCGCCGGGCAATTGGAAAAGCCCGAGATCGACCAACTCCAAGGCCTGCCGCCCACCGTCGCCATCGAACAACGCGTTTCCCAAGGCGGCTCGAAATCCACTGTCGCCACCGTCACCGAGCTCTGGAACTTCATCCGCTTGTTATATTCCAAGCTCGGCACCCTCTATTGCCCGGATTGCCAGGTGCCCGTCGAAAAACAATCCATCGCCGCAATCGAAAACACCATCCGCGACCATCTCAAAAAAGGCCCCGTCACCCTGCTTGCCCCCATCATCGGCGGTAAGAAAGGCTATCACACCGAAATCGCCGAGTGGGCGCTCAAACAAGGCTTCACCCGGCTGTTAGTAGATAAACAATTCAAGGACGCCGAATCCTTCACCCGCCTCGAACGTTTCAAGGAACACGACATCGATGTCGTCGTCGGAGAAATTCAAAAATCGTCAATCCTCAATCATCAATCATCAATCACCCGCGCACTCGAAATCGGCAAAGGCATTCTCAAGCTTTTCACCCCCGACAAGAAATTCATCCTCCTCTCCACCCATTCGAGTTGCCCGTGTTGCAACCAATCCTTCGAGGAGCTCGATCCACGCCTCTTTTCCTTCAACTCCCCGCACGGTTGGTGCCAGAACTGCCGCGGCCACGGTCGCGTGCCAAAGCGCCGATTCCACCTCGACACCTCGCGTTTTGACTCCGTGCTCGAAGCGGAAATCGACGCCGACCGTGCCCTCGAACGCATGGATGACGAGGAACTCATCCAATGCCCCGCCTGCCACGGCACCCGCCTCAATCCCATCGCCGCCAATGTCCGGTTGGCAGGATCTCAAATTTCAAATTTCAAATTTCAAATTTCCGAACTCTCCTCCCTCTCCATCAACTCCGCGTCCACCCACTTCACCAAACTCAGCTTCACGGAAAAACGCCAGCAACTCATCGCCCGCGACATCCTGCCCGAGATCCGCCAGCGCCTTGAGTTCCTCCAGGAAGTCGGCCTCGGCTACCTTCAGCTCGACCGCTCCGGCAACACCCTCTCGGGCGGAGAATCCCAGCGCATCCGCCTCGCCGCCCAGCTTGGCTCCAACCTGCGCGGCGTGCTCTACGTGCTCGACGAACCGACCATCGGCCTCCACCCGCGCGACAACGCCGCGCTTCTCAAAACCCTGATCAAACTCCGCGATCACGGCAACTCGCTCATCATTGTCGAGCACGACGAAGACACCATCGCCGCCGCCGATCACCTCATCGACCTCGGCCCGGCGGCGGGCAGGTTTGGTGGTGAAATTGTCTATCAGGGAAAGCCGCCCTCCCTCTCGTCTTCAAAATCTCAAATCTCAAATCTCAAATCCCAAATCAACTCCCCCACCCTCCGCGCTCTGACAAATCCACTGACCCACCCCACCCGCGGCTACCGCCGGGAGATTGGGAAATCCCACCCTTTCCTCACTCTCACAGGCTGCACCGCGAACAACCTGAAAAACATCACCGCCTCCATTCCGCTGGGCCGTCTCACGGTTCTAACAGGAATTTCCGGCTCCGGAAAATCCACCCTGATGCACCAGTGCGTGGCTGTAGCGGCGGTCTGTGACCGTCGCAAGAATTCCAAAAAGAACGCACCTTATAAAGACAGCAGTGGTTTCGACAAAATCAAATCCTGCTACGAAGTCGATCAATCCCCCATCGGCAAGACCTCGCGCTCCTGTCCGGCCACTTATGTCAAAGTCTTCGATCAAATCCGCGCCCTCTACGCCCAGATGCCGGAAGCGCGCATGCGCGGCTTCGACGCCTCGCGTTTCTCCTTCAACACCGAGGGCGGACGCTGCCCCGAGTGCAAGGGCAACGGCCGCGTGAAACTTGAAATGGATTTCCTGCCATCCACCTGGGTCCACTGCGAGTCCTGCAACGGCCAGCGCTACAACCCCGCCACGCTTGAAGTCACCTTCCGCGACAAGGACATCGGCGAAGTGCTCGCCATGACCATCGACGAAGCGGCCGCCTTCTTCGAATCCCAGCCGCGCATCGCCGCGCCGCTCAAACTGATGGCCGACACCGGCCTAGGCTACCTCCAGCTCGGCCAGCCATCGCCCACTCTATCAGGCGGCGAGGCCCAGCGCATCAAACTCGTCTCCGAGCTCATCAAAGGCCGTGGCGCGAAAGCACAAATCTCAAATCTCAAATTTCAAATCTCCAATCTCTATTTAATCGAAGAACCCACCGTCGGCCTGCACCATGAGGACATCCGCCGTCTCATCGACATCCTCCACCGCCTTGTCGATGAAGGCCACACCGTGGTCGTCATCGAGCATCACATGGCCATCGCCGCTGAGGCTGACTGGGTTCTCGACCTCGGTCCCGAAGCCGGCGATGGCGGCGGAGAAATCGTTGCCCAGGGGCCGCCGGAAAAAATCATTACTTCCAAAAAATCCCGCACCGCGCCCTTTTTGAAAACCGCCTTGGCCAGGTAGCTGGGCGCAAAGGTTGCATAAACCATGACCAAAATTTCACGCAAGGAAGCCGCGTGAATTAGGTGATTTTCAGTTGGCATTGCTCACGCCAGTAGTCGAGGCGTTCCTTGACGCGTTTTTCCATGCCTTGATCGCCGGGTTGATAATAGATCCTGCCTTCGGGAAGATATGCCTGGGGCACATAACTTCCCTCGAAGTCATGCGAGTAGAGATATCTCATCGCTTCTTCGGATTCGCCGGAGGCGGCGGCGAGTTTCTTGCGCGTCTTGGTGCGCAGGTGCGGCGGCACGGCCAGCGTTCGGCCGTTTTCCACATCGCCCATTGCCTTGCCGAGTGCGGCGTAGGCAGTATTGGATTTCGGCGCGGTGGCCAGATAAACCGTGGCGTGGGCGAGCGGAATGCGACCTTCCGGCATGCCGAGGAATTCAAAAGCCTGGTGCGCGTCCATCGCCACCCGCAGCGCGTTGGAATCCGCCAGACCGATGTCCTCGGAGGCGGAGATCACCAAGCGCCGCGAGATGAAACGCGGGTCCTCACCGGCATGCAGCATTTTTGCCAACCAATACAAGGCGGCGTCCGGGTCCGAGCCGCGGATCGATTTGATGAACGCGGAAATCGTATCATAATGCGCATCACCATCGGCATCATAGACCACCGCCTTGCGCTGGATGGATTCCTCGGCCACTTCCAAGGTGAGGTGCACCGCACCATCGTCACCGGGCGGAGTGGTTAGAACAGAAAGTTCAAGTGCGGTGAGAGCCTTGCGCACGTCGCCATCGGATTTCTCCGCGATGTGACGGAGCGCATCCGGGGTTGTCTTGGTTGGCACCGCTGCCAGGCCGCGCTCGCAATCGGCAAGCGCGCGCTCCATCACTTGGATCACGTCCTCCACCGGCACCGGTTCGAGTTGGAAAATCTGCGAACGCGAAACCAGCGGAGAGTTGACGTGGAAATAAGGATTGTGCGTGGTCGCGCCGATGAAACGCACCACTCCGCGCTCGATGTGCGGCAAGAGCACGTCTTGCTGCGCCTTGTTGAAACGGTGGATTTCATCGATGAACAGGATCGTCGTTTCTCCGCGCAACTCGCGCCAGGTGCGGGCTTGGTCGATCTTGGCGCGGATTTCCGCGACGTTGGACTCCACGCCGTTGAGCGATTCAAAGCGCGAACCGGTGGTGCGGGCAATCACGCTGGCGAGCGTGGTTTTTCCGGTGCCCGGCGGGCCGTAGAAGATCAGCGATGTGAAGCGGTCGCTCTCGATCGCGCGGCGCAGCAATTTCCCCGGAGCGAGGATGTGCTGCTGTCCGGCCACCTCGTCGAGCGTGCGCGGCCGCATCCGCGCCGCCAGTGGCTCGGATGGGCTTGGCTTGTGTGATAAAGCCGCGGGAGTGGTGAACAAATCGGACACGGTTGGACGACGGAAACCATCGTCCCGCAGGCTGCCGCACGCCAGCCTATTCACGGCCTGCTCGCCATTCGGGCATGACCTCATTTCAGCAACACAAGCCGCGCTGCGTCGGAGTTTGGAAAAAAGAACCACATTGAATGGGTGATTCCGGCCATATTGTTGGGGATTAGGGGATAATCCTATTTTTGGGCATTTTGTGCTTGTGATTGGTCTGCGTTTTTTTGTAACAATCCGCCAGCGCAGCGTGCTAGGCCACATTGCATCGTTAGATCTCCGGGGGGAAGTCGAACGGTTCAGGCCGGAGCCGATGGGCTACGAAAAAAAGCGCGTGCTGCGAAATCCGGGGGGACTTCCAGCACGTGCTTTTTTAATTTTCGACGGTTCAATGGGCCAGATCGATGCCGACCAGATCGCGGTCCTCGCGGGCGGCCTCAAGAAACGACTTGTCCATGGTGATGGCCTGGTTGAGGTGACTACGGGCACGCGTGGCCTCGCCGAGCGTCCAGAGGTAGCAGGCGAGATTGTAGTGGAAAACTGCCATTTCGAAGAGGGTTTTCGGGCCGCGAAGCAGCCAGTTGCAGGCGGCTAGGGTGTCGCCGGTTTCATGCAGGCAAAAAGCGGCGCGCAGGAAAAAAACCGGCTCATCGGCCGCTTGGAGACAAAGCAGGCGGGCGGTATCCGCAGCCGAATTCCACGATTGGCTGATCATTTGGGCGGCGAGCTTGAGCTCGAGCGCCGGGCGCTGCGAGCGGGCTTCGGCGGGCAGCGATTCGAGCTCGACGAGCGCCTCATCGGCGATTCCGAGTTCGAGCCAGCCGGTGGCGGCCTCCAAAGTTTTCAATATCGGCATCGCGGGTAAGCTAGATGATTGCGGGCCGGGATGCAATCGCCCAAGGAGTGGAATTTCGCGGGCATTGTTTTCCGGCGAAATCCGTCACATCCGGAAATCATCGCCGAGGTAATGCTTGCGGGCAATGGGATCATTGACGAGTTCGTCGGAGGCTCCTTCGAGAATCACGCGGCCGTCGTGGATGAGAAAGGCGCGGTCGGTGATGGTGAGGGTTTCGCGGACGGAATGATCGGTGATGAGGATGGCGAGGCCGTCGCGCTCACGCAATTCCCGGACGATCCGCTGGATGTCCTCCACGGCGATGGGATCGATGCCGGCGAAGGGTTCGTCGAGCATCAGCAGCTTGGGGTCCGAACAGAGCGAGCGGGCGATGGCAAGACGGCGCTTTTCACCACCGGAAAGCGTGATGGCCAGCGACTTGGCGAGCTTGGTGATGCCGAAACGACCCAACAGGTCATGGGCGCGGTCGAGGCGGTCGGCGCGACTCAGATTGGGCCGGGTTTCCAGAATGGCCAGCAGGTTATCGAGCACCGAGAGCTTGCGGAAGATGGATTCTTCCTGCGGCAGGTAGCCGAGCCCAAGGCGGGCGCGGCGGTGCATCGGGAGCTTGGAGATGTCGTGGCCGAAAAAGCAGACCGAGCCGGCATCGGCTGGGACAAGCCCGGCAATCATGTAGAACGAGGTGGTTTTTCCCGCGCCGTTGGGGCCAAGCAAGCCGACGATTTCGCGTGGCTGGACGGTCATTGAAACGCCATCCACCACGGCGCGTCCGCCGTAGGTCTTGCGCAGGCCGCTGGCGAAGAGCACAGCGGTTTCAGTTTGGCAAACGGTGGATCCGGGGTCGTGCATGGGTTAAAAATTCAGCGCTTTTGATTGAGTGTGCCGCCCATATCCCAGTTGCCTTCGGTGACGAAGGAGCCGTTTTTGTGGATACGCAGACTGAGATTCGGTTGCTTGGCGCGCATGAAGTTGGTGCCTTGCTTGACCCAGGGGTAGCCGCCGCTGAGGACGATCTCGCCGGTCGCCGGGTGGTAGCTGAAAATCGCGCCGCTGGCCTCCACCGGCTGTTTGCCGGCTTCGGTTTGTTTTTGGAGAATGCGCACCGCACCGGTGGCCACGATGCGCTCGACATCGCCGAACTTTGCACCCAAGCCGAGGGCGGGCTTTTCGGATGAGGCGGGTTTTCCCGGATCTTTTTCGGGTTTTTTGCCGAGGAAAACCTTGAGCTCATTGGCACCGGAAAGCGCGAAACGGGGATCCGCGATGCGGACGTTCTTCAGATAAACGAACACGCCGGCGTCGGCATCGAAATACATGCCGCCATCGCAGGTGATGAGCGTATCGTCAGGGCTCGACTGCACCTCCAACGGCGCGGTGGGTGCCGGCACGGCGTCGGTCTTGGCGGTGGCGAGCTCGGCTTCTTCAAGAAACGCGGTGGCAGCGGCAGTGGCAGCGGCCGAGGCATCGAGGGTGGCGCGCAGTTCTTCTCTGGACTCGCGGCTGGCCTGGACATGGATGGGTGCCGATGGCGCGGCGGCCGCCTGAATGGCCGCTGTTTCCTCAGCGCTGAGGGCGGCGGGCGGCGCAGCGGCGAGGGCGGTGGATGCCAGCATGGAAACTGCGGCGGTGCGGAGCGGTGTGGAGCTGGAGTTCATGGTGGTCTCGGTGGGTGCCTGCAGGATCGTGGTGCTGGCGGGGCCTGTTAGAAATCCCTCACCCTGCCCGAATGCGTAAATCAATCCGGTGCCGGTGGCGAGCATGCGGTCAGTGTGGATCTTGACGGATTCGTGCGCCTCCAGCGTTCCTTTGCTTTGATTGAAGTAGGCCTTGCGAAGGTCCGCCTGCCCGCGCGGGCTGCCATCCGGATTGAAAAACCCGATGGTCACGTCCTCGCCAGCGATGAGCTCATCGCTGACTAAAATCATTTTTTTGGATTTCAAGACACCAGCAAGGCGGTGGTCTTTGTCATAGCGGGGAAGCATCACGCCTTCGAGCTCGCTGCCACTTGGCAACAGGGAAATGGCGATGGCTTTTTTCTTCGGCATGGGCACTGCCGCCGGCTCCTCCGCCGCAGGCAGAGCGGGAGCGAGCAGAAACAAGGCTGGGATAAGGGCGCGCAAGGAGTAATGGGAGTCGGGCAGGTCAGTGTGCCGCGTGGTGGATGGAGATAAGCTTGATGAGCAGGTCCTCCAGGAATTCCAGCGGGATCTGGTTCGGGCCGTCGGAAAGCGCGTTGGCCGGATCCGAGTGGACTTCCATGAACAGCCCGTCCACGCCGGTGGCGATGGCGGCGCGGGCGAGCACGGGAGCGAGGTCGCCATCGCCGCCGGTGGAGCCACCGAGGCCGCCGGGGCGCTGCACCGAGTGGGTGGCGTCGAAAACAATGGGCAGGCCTTCCTTGCGGATCCAGTAGAGTGAGCGCATGTCGGCCACCAGGTTGTTGTAGCCGAAGGTGGTGCCGCGCTCGGTGATGAGAAAGCGCTCGCAACCGAAGGAGCGCATTTTGCCGGCGATGTTCACGGTGTCCCACGGCGCGAGAAACTGGCCTTTTTTCACGTTCACCGCGCGGCCGGTCTTGGCGGCTGCTTCTAACAAGTCGGTCTGGCGGCAGAGGAAAGAAGGGATTTGCAGCAAGTCGATGTGTTCTGCGGCGATATCCGCCTGCTCGGCGGTGTGGATGTCGGTGGTCACCGGGATGTCGAGTTCCTTGGAAATTTCCCCGAGGATGCGGCAGCCTTCATGGATGCCGGGACCGCGGAAGGAATCGACGGACGTGCGGTTCGCTTTATCGAACGAGGCTTTGAAAAGGAAATGAATGCCGGTGCGCGCGGCGATTTCCTTGAGTGAGCGCGCCATTTCCCAAGCGAAGGGCTCGGATTCCAGGGCGCAGGGCCCAAGGATGAAAAACGGGACGGGTCCGCCGACGGGGACGTTGCTGATGTTGAATGGCTCGTAGGTCATAAGTGGAGACGAAAGATGGGTGATTCAAGAGACAAGCAAAGAGTGGGGTTGCTGTCAGGTTGATGTTTCTGCGGCGGCTTGGTAGAGGGGCTTGAGGTTTTGGAGTGCGGTGGTGAGCAGTTTCGCCTCGGAAGTTGTGAGATTGCCACGGGTTTTGGAAGCCAGCATTTCGAGGGAATCGATCACGGATTTCGCGGCGCGCAGGTTGATGCTTTTCTGGCCGCTGCGAGGATCGGGAATCTGCCCCAGAAACAAGCCGGCATTCTGGGCCTGCAGGATGACGAACTCATTGAAACGCGGGTCGGACTCGGACATGGCGGGACTCTAATGCGGTGTTTGCGCAATGCGCAGCCGAAAAACGAGTAAGGGCATGCCCAATTCCGGACATCGTGGAATAGCCGGGTGGCGATACGCACACATCGCTGGAAAAAATCCGTGCGACACCTGCGGAAATTCGCGTAGATGCCTGTGGCACCGCATTTCTGCGGCGGTTCCGCACCTTTTCACGACCATGTCCTCCGCATCGCTCCAGATTCTCCATCAGGACCGCATTCCCGCGACTGGGGTGCTGGTCATTCCCGGACGCCTCAATTTCGAACAACTCCTCCAACTCGAAAAACTATTTGCCGGGCGCAATATCACCTGGCTCGTTGAGGAGCACTCGCAGCACTACGACCCCGCGCTGCGCTCATATCTCGAAAAATCGGGCTCCGGCGCGATGTTTTCCGCCACCGATGCCGCACCGGCGGGTGCGGGTGAGCAACTCCAGCCCTACCTCACGGATGGCGGCGTGTTGATTTACGTCCCCGGCAGGGCGGCGGCGCGCAATGCCACTTCGTGCCACGTCCCATCGGCGCATCTCAAGGCGATGTGCGCCTTCGGTTTGCCGGTTATGGCGCTGGCTATCGATTGCCCGCGCGAGTCCGGACTATCGATCGAGCGGAAGTCGTCGCTGCCGGTCTCGGTTTTCTCATTTGCGGAACCGATCACCGCCGCCAAAGCAAGCGTGCCGAAGTATCAACAGGCGCTACTCGAGGCGGCGCAGGAGGCATACAACTCTCGGAGTTTGTTCAAGGCCTCGCTGCCCAGCGTTTTGCTCGCCGGAATCCGCAAGCACGGCTCAAAAAAACGCATCATCGATGGTTCCGACGATACCGAGCTCGGTTATGACAAGATTCTCGCCGCGGCGCTCGCGTTTTCCAAATACATCAAGGAGGAAACCGACCAGCCGCGAGTGGCCATCGTGCTGCCGCCCGGCAAGGGTGGCTTGATCGCCAACCTCGCTGTGATGTTTGCTGGAAAAACCCCGGTAAACCTTAATTTCACCGCCGGTCCCGAGGCCATCCGCTCGTGCATCCGCCAATCAGGCGTGGACCGCTTCATCACTGCGGACCCGTTTGTGAGAAAAGTCTCCACCTTTCCATGGCCGCCTAACAGGGACTTGATCCTCATCGAGCGCGTGCTGCCCACACTCAAAAAGAAAATGGTCACCTGGGGCGTGCTCTCGAAGCTGTTGCCCACCGCGCTGCTTGGCATGATCCTCGGCCTCAACAAACGCCGGGGCGATGACGAGGCCGCACTGCTCTTCACCTCCGGCTCTTCCGGCGAACCAAAAGGCGTGGTGCTCAGCCACCGCAACCTGCTGGCCAATGTCAATCAATTCGCCTCCCGCCTCGACCTGCCGGAAGGCTCGGCCATTCTTGGCTGCTTGCCGCTTTTCCACTCGTTCGGCTGCACCGTCACACTCTGGTATCCGGTGATCGAGGGCGTCAATCTCGTCACCTATCCCAGCCCGCTGGAAAACAAGCGACTCGCCGAACTCATCGCCCTGCATCAGGTGAACGTGCTGCTCTCCACCCCCACTTTCCTGCGCGGCTATATGAAACGCATTGATGCCGCCCAGCTTGCCTCACTCAAACTCGTCGTCACCGGCGCGGAGAAACTCCCGCTCTCCCTTGCCAATGCCTTCGAGGAAAAATTCGGCATCCGTCCGCAGGAAGGCTACGGCCTCACGGAAACCTCGCCCGCCACCAACGTCAACCTGCCCAACCCCGATCCGGAAACCGATGCCGTCGTCATGCCCTCCTCGCGCAATGGCTCGGTCGGCCAGTTGCTCCCGGGCGTGGCAATCCGCATCACCGATCCCGCCACCGATCAGGAGGCTCCCATCGACCGCCAGGGCATCATCTGGTTCAAGGGCCCCAACGTGTTTCCCGGCTATCTTAACGACCCGAAAAAATCCGCCGAAGTCCTCAAGGACGGCTGGTTCCGTACCGGCGACGTCGGCCGCGTGGATGCCGATGGGTTCCTCTATATCGAAGGCCGTATTTCGCGATTCTCCAAAATCGCCGGCGAAATGGTCCCTCACGAGACAGTCGAGGCCGCGATCAACAAGGTGCTCGGCCTCGATGCCGAATCCGAGCGCCGCGTCGCCGTCGTCGGTATGCCCGACGAGCAAAAAGGCGAGGCCATCGTGCTGCTCTCCACCATCGCCGGCCCCGCACTCGAACAGGAATGCATCGACCTCCGCTACAAGCTGCTCGACGAAGGGCTATCCTCGCTTTGGTGCCCCAGGCACATCATTCCCGTCACTGAAATCCCCGTCCTCGCCTCCGGCAAACTCGACATCAAAGGCTGCGAATCACTGGTCAAGCGCGGCTGACCCTTAACAAAAGCGTGACACCCGCGCCGGTGGCGGGTTTCGTCGGTCTTGCCATGGCACTCGAACCACTCAAAGACGGCATTCGTTCCGAAGTGCGGATCGATTTCTACGGCAACGTCCACAAGCGGCTGCGCGGCACCGATGCCGACAAACGCTACGCCACCGAAGTGGCCGTGCTCAAGGTGCTCGAAGATCGCGGCTGCCCCTACACGCCACGGCTAATCGAAGAACACCCCGAGGAGCTTTACTTCGTCTCCACCAACATGGGCAAAATCGCCAACCAGATTTCCAAGGAAAAATCCGACAAGCTCTTTGCCAAACTCGAAAAAGAATACGGCATCCGCCACCTTGATGCCGAACCGCGCAACATCACCTATTCCGACAAGCTCGGCTGCTTCTGCATCATCGATTTCGAGCTCGCCGAGATCCTGCCGCCACCGCCGGATCTGGTGATGCCGCCACCCGCAGTCACTCGCGAACTTGAAGATTAACCCACTCCCCGTGTCGAATCCACCGATGCTCCACTGGGCGGCGCTCACTCACAGCGGCTCGCGCAAACCGCGCAACGATGACTCGCTCATCGCCTTCGCCTCCGGGCCGAAAGGCGCGCAAAACCTCGATCTGCAAGGCTGCCACTCACTCGAAAAGCACGACCTCGTCTTCGCCGTTTCCGACGGCATGGGCGGCGGCAATGCCGGCGACCTCGCCTCGTCACTGCTCCTCAAGCGGATGGCGGAAATCATCCCTGAAACATTCAAAATCTCAGCCTCTGGATTTTTCCCCGATTGCCTCGCACATCTCACCGATGCCATCCGCTCGGTGCACGAGCATATCAACGAGGCCGCCGCCTGCGACCAAACCCGTGGCATGGCCGCCACCCTCGCGCTCGTCTGGTTCACCCCGGAAAACCTCTACTGCGCCAACGTCGGAGACTCGCGCATCTACCTCTCGCGCGGTGGCAAACTCGAACAGCTCAGCCGCGATCACACCTCCGCCTGGGGCCAATGGAAACGCGGGGAAATCCCCGAAATCCAATACCGCAGCCACCCTCGCCGCTCAGCGCTCTATGAAGTCATCGGCGGCGGCCACCAGAGCGTCTGCCCGCATTTTGCCGTCGTGCCCTTCCTCCCCGGAGACCGTTTCCTGATCTGCTCGGACGGCCTCATCGACGGCGTCTGGGAGCGCCATATCAGCGAGGCCCTCGCATCCCTCACGCATCCACAGGAAACCGCCGAGAAACTCATCAAACGCGCCGTCGATAATTCTGGAATCGACGACACCACACTCATCGCCATCCGCGTGGAGTAGGCGTTTTCCTGGCCCGGGCTTGCAGCCCGATGCATGCAAAAACATCAATATCAGGGTCCCGCCCTGCGCCCGCGGTATCCGCTGGGCGACCGTCCGTGCCTGTTTCGGAAAATCCGCGCGAAATACTGGCTCGATTGGAAGCCGCAGCAAAACGCGATCTCCGTGATGCTTTGTCCGGGTTGCTCCTTGAGCATGCGCGCCGCGGCATCCAACCGGCAGCGCGTGAGGTATTCCACCGGCGCCACGTTCACCAGTTTCCTACAATAGCCGGCGAAATGCGTGCGCCCGAGTCCGCAGGCCTCGGCCATGGAATCCAGCGTCCACGGTTCGTCGATGCGGGCGTGCAGCGATTCGAGGAACAAGCGCACCGTGCGCTCGCTGCTCGGCAGGGACTTATCGAGCAGCGGCCTGCGGCTTTCCAACAGTTCCGTGAGCAGGATGACGAGTTCATTGATGAGGATTTTCAGCTTCGTGCGGTTCGCCTCACCGGCACCTTGCGTAATGGTTTCATCAAGCCTTGCGAAGCAGTTGCCGATTTTGGAATCCGCTTGCCAGACAGGTTGCTCGTTCTGGCGCAGCATGTCGGTGAGTCGTTTGAGACCGCTTTTTGGAAATAGCAGCCAGTCCGGCCAGTGCCATGACTGGTTCGGCCGGCGCATGCCGACATCAAGGATCAGCCATGAATAGTGGCAGGCTGGCACATTGGGATTTCCCACCCGGTGGCGCTGCCACGGGCGGGTGATGGTGAGGCTGCCGGGTTCTACCTGATAGGATTTTTTTCCCACGCTGAATGGCAGTGTCCCCGCTGAGAGGTAGCCGATTTCGATGCCTTCGTTGCAATGCCAGTCCAACCCCCAGTCCTGGGCGAAGGGCGCGTTCCAATATCCCGCCATGCAGACTTCACGCAGATCGTTGCGCGGCAGGCGATCACCGGGGTAGTTGCCGCGGCCCAGCGCCGCCAAGCGCACGTCGCCACGGGTGGCGGCTTGCTTGAGCGGCTCGCAGGTGTCGGCATGGAAAAGTTCGCTGGCGCTGCGAAATGTGGTGCGCTGTTTCACGGGACTGGATGTGCAATATTTACCAGTGGGCGACTTTGCAAGTTTCTTGTTGCCGCGTGTGCTACTGATTGCCCGTGCATAACAATCCAAAAACCCTCGTCCTTGCCGCCATCTCATGCATCGCAGCCGCAACGGCGGATGAAGCCAAGCCGCGCGTGTTGATTCTCAGCGGAGCCAACAACCACAACTGGCAGGAAACCACGCCGGTGATCAAGGCCGTCCTCGAAGAGACCGGAAAATTCACCGTGGATGTGGAAGAAAAAGTCGGCACCATGAAACCCGATGCATTCGCGCCCTACGCAGTCATCCTCAGCAACTACAACACCTTCGGCAAGAATGCGCCAAAGGAAACCTGGGGAGCGGAGACCAAGCAGGCTTTTCTCGATCACATCGCCAAGGGTAATGGCCTGGTGATCATGCACGCCGGCAGTTCGGTGTTTTACGACTGGCCGGAGTTTCAGGCGCTCGCCTGCGGCACATGGAAGGACGGCACCCGCCACGGCCAGATCCACGTCAACCGCGTGGACTTCACTGATGAGAAACATCCCATCACCCGAGGACTCGCGCCCTTTTGGATCCGCGATGAGTTCTGGGAAAAAATGCTGGTGGCTCCCGGTGCCACGACCCTCGCCACAGTGACGCCAGATCCCGCGTTCAAGGGCAGCGGCAAGCCGGAAAAAATCCTCTTCGCCACCGAAACCGGCGGCGGCCGCGGCTTCGGATTGTTCCTCGGCCACGACATCATCACCATGCAGAACACCGCATGGAAAACCCTGATCCAGCGCGGCACCGAGTGGGCGGCCACCGGCAAGGTGACCATCCCGCCCGCCACCGATTGGCCTGCCACCAAAGAGGATGCCGAGCGCATGGCGAAAACCCAACCCTGAACCCAAACAACACCTATCAGATATCATGAAAATCGGCTGCTTCGCACTCATCCAACCATTCTCGCCCATGCGGCGGCAATTCGAACTCATCCGCGAGCTCGGCTTCGACTACGCGGACCTCACCGACAACCACGATGGCGCCACCCTCGGAACTGAATACGGCTTCTCCGCCTCATTCAGTCTCGACTCCCATCCGGCCACCATCCTCGACATGGTCAACGAGTTCAAGCTCACGCTCACCAGCGTGTGCGCCCATGCCAACCTGCTCGATCCCACTTCGCCCGACCGCTACGGCACTGCGGAAATCATCAAGGCCATCAAGCTCGCCCATTTTCTCGGCGTCAAACAAGTCATCACCACCGAGGGCGATCCCAAGACCGGGTTCGGCCACAACCTCACCGACGAGCAACGCCTTTTCAGCATTTGCGAAAAACTCCAGGAGCCGGTCCGCTGGGCAAAAACCCTCGGCATCGAATTGTTGTTGGAGCCCCACGGCATCCTCACCGACACCGTTGATGGCATGAGCCGCATTCTCGACGCGCTCGGCCATGAGGAAACCGTCGGCATCAATCTCGACACCGGCAATTCCTGGCTCGGCGGCGGCGATCCGCTGCAGTTTGTCAAAACCTTCGGCCCGCGCATCAAGCACGTGCATTGGAAGGACATGCCGGCGGAGATGCTGCCGCAGCGCGGCAAGCAGTTCGGTTGCGGCATGGGCCTCATTCCGTTGGGCGATGGCATCGTCGGCATCGAGGCCATCGTCAAGGAACTGCTCTCACAAGGTTTCGACGGTCCCACGACCCTCGAAATCGCCGGTGAGGAAGCGGTGAAGGTTTCCGCCGAACGCCTCCGCCGATGGGCGGTATGAAATTTCAGATTTCCAATTTCAGATTTCCAATCTCCAACCCCGAATCCCATGACCACCACACGTCGCCGCTTTCTATCCACATCCACCGCCGCGCTTGCCGCGCCATTCATCCTAACCTCCCGCCGCGCCGCTGCGGCGGACGCCGCCGGCCGGACCATCCGCCTCGGCCACATCGGTGTGGGCGGTCAGGGCTCCGGCTTGCTCCAAAATTTCCTCTCGGTGCCGGCAGCCACTTCCGTCGCCATCGCCGATCCATTCCGCCAGCGCCGCGAGGCCGCCGGCCAAAAGGTGAAGGAAATCCAAGGCCACGATCCGAAGCTCTACAACGACTTCCGCGAACTGCTCGCCGACGAATCCATTGACGCGGTGATCATCGCCACGCCCGACCACTGGCACGTGCCGATCGCGCTGGCGGCGGTGCGAGCCGGCAAGGATGTTTATGTCGAAAAGCCGCTCGGCTACACGCTCAATCAAAACCGCGCGCTGATGGAAGCCTGCGCCAAGCATGAACGCATTTTCCAATACGGCACCCAGCAACGCAGCCAGGAAATCCTCAAGCGCGGCATCGAGCTCGTCCTTAATGGCTACATCGGCGACATCGAACGCATCGACATCTGGGCACCGAAGGGAAGCGGTGGCGGATCGTTGGAGGAAATTCCCGTGCCGGATGGCTTGGACTATGATCGCTACATCGGCCCAGCGCCCATGAAGCCCTGCACCAAGGATCGCATCACCGGTCCCGGATCGTGGTATTGCTCGGACTACGCGATCGGCTTCATCGCCGGTTGGGGCGCGCATCCGCTGGACATCTCCATCTGGGGGCTCAATTACGACCAGCAAGGCCCGTTCAAGATTCGCGGCACCGGCACCGTCGCCACGCCCGACGCGCTTTTCAACACGATCACTTCATGGGACGTTCAGATGGAGTTCGCTGGCGGCATCAAGACCCATTTCATGAGCGACGATATCGCGAAGCCCATCGTGGAAGCCTATCGCAAAAACTGGACCGGCGACGGCACCACATTCTTCGGCACCAAAGGCTGGATCAGCCTCAGCCGCGGTGGTTATGCCGCCAGCAACCCGGAATTGTTCCGCGAAAAACAAGGCAAGGACGCCAAGCGCGTCCCCTATCAGAACAACTACTACAAAGCCTTCGTCGATGCCGTGCGTGACCACACGCCATCCATCGGTCCGGTCGGCGATGCCGTGCGCTCGGACGCGCTGAGCCACCTCTCCGTGCTCGCCATCCAGTCCGGCGGCGAAGTCGTCTGGGATCCCGCGGCCTACCGCATCACCTCGCCCGAGGCGCTCAATGCCTCCATGTCCCACGAAATCCGCGGCGATTGGGCGCAGATTTGAATGGGTTGCAACGGCCTCCCATCATTCGGGGGGCAGGGCAAGTCAGTCACACCTTTACCCTCAGATCCCGTATAGACCACAACACACCCTTTGTGGCAGGGAGTCAAATCAAGGCCATCCCATCAGTGATGGCACCTCAGGGTTGGGGTATTGACGCGCGCGACCGATACGTCAATTGAGATAGGTGTTCAAAAAAAGTACAATTGCAAAATTCAGTTTTTTACGCGCGGACTTTTGACAAACAGCGCTATTGCGCGAATGAAAAAACGCCCCCGGAGGAAAAGTCCCCCGGAGGCGTTTTTGAAGGTTGGGTCTGAGCTCTTCAGGCCGTGGCGGAGTCTTCCTCCTCCTCGATGGTCTCGCGGACGTGAACGACGGGCTCGGGTTCCTCGACGGTGAACTCGAACTCCGAATCGCGGTGGCAGGGGAAGCCGGTGCCGGCCGGGATCAGGTGACCCATGATGACGTTTTCCTTGAAGCCGGTGAGGTAATCGACCTTGCCCAGCGTGGCGGCTTCGGTGAGGACGCGGGTGGTGTCCTGGAACGATGCCGCGGAGATGAACGAGTCGGTTTCCAGCGAGGCTTTGGTGATACCTAACAGAACGGGTTCCGCTTCGGCGGGCTTGCCACCATTGGCGACAATCTCGGCATTGACGCGCTTGAAGTTGGTGCGGTCGATCTGGTCGCCCCACAGCCACTGATCGGCATCGCCGGGGTCGGAAATCTTCACCTTGCGCAGCATCTGGCGGATGATGACTTCGATGTGCTTGTCATTGATTTCCACGCCTTGGACGCGGTAAACGGACTGCACTTCGTTGACGAGGTGCTCCTGGAGCTCCTGGGCACCACAGGCTTCGAGCAAGTCTTCCGGAGAGACGGGCCCTTCGGTTATTTGATCGCCGCGCTTCACCTTGTCGCCATCGGT